>NZ_JBFAQK010000049.1:0-53237 GCF_040677245.1 Streptomyces kurssanovii | reverse complement strand
CCGGGGGTTTTACGCTACGCGAAACCAGCCCCGCCGGGGGGCACGTCCCACGGCCGCCAGGCCGTAGGGGGACATTGAGGGCACCGCGCGAAGCGCGGTACGCCGCCCGCAGGGCGGTACGGGGTCCGCAGGGCGGTACGGGGTCCGGGCGGAGCCCGGTTTCGGGAAGTGGGGCCCCACGGCCGCCAGGCCGTAGGGCGGGGAGGCGAGTGGCCCCGCCGCAGGGCGGGGCCGTTCGCGTCAGGACAGGTGGTCGCGGACTTCCGACGCCGCCTCGTCCCCGTACGCCTTCGTGAAGCGCTCCATGAAGTGCGCACGCCGCAGCGTGTACTCCTGTGTGCCGAGCGTCTCGATCACCAGCGTCGCCAGCATGCAGCCCACCTGCGCCGCGCGCTCCAGGCCCACCCCCCAGGAGAGGCCGGAGAGGAAACCCGCGCGGAACGCGTCGCCGACGCCCGTGGGGTCGACCTTGGCCTCCTCGTCGGGGCAGCCGACCTCGATCGGGTCCGCGTCCGCGGACTCGATGCGGACGCCGCGCGAGCCGAGGGTGGTGACCCGGTGGCCGACCTTGGCGAGGATCTCCTCGTCGGTCCAGCCGGTCTTCGACTCGATGAGGCCCTTCTCGTACTCGTTGGAGAAGAGGTACGCCGCGCCGTCCAGCAGTATCCGGATCTCGTCGCCGCTCATCCGGGCGATCTGCTGCGAGAAGTCGGCGGCGAACGGGATGCTCCGCGAGCGGCACTCCTCGGTGTGCCGCAGCATCGCCTCCGGGTCGTCCGCGCCGATCAGGACGAGGTCGAGACCGCCGACGCGGTCCGCCACCGACTTGAGTTCGATCTGGCGGGCCTCGCTCATCGCCCCGGTGTAGAAGGAGCCGATCTGGTTGTGGTCGGAGTCGGTGGTGCACACGAAGCGGGCGGTGTGCAGGACCTCCGAGATGCGGACGGACGCCGTGTCGACGCCGTGGCGGTCGAGCCAGGCGCGGTACTCGTCGAAGTCCGAGCCCGCCGCGCCGACGAGGATCGGGCCGGTGCCGAGCTGACCCATGCCGAAGCAGATGTTCGCCCCGACACCGCCTCTGCGCACGTCGAGCGTGTCGACGAGGAAGGAGAGGGAGACCGTGTGCAGCTGGTCCGCGACCAACTGGTCGGCGAAGCGGCCGGGGAAGGTCATGAGATGGTCGGTGGCGATGGAGCCGGTGACTGCGATACGCACGGTGAGGCGCTCCTGAGGCGGGCTGGCAGTGACAGTCCACGCTACCGGTCCCCGAACCCGGCCACGTGCGGAAACTACCCGATAGTAGGTCTTTTTTCCTGGACTCCCAGGTGCATACGGTGCGGCTATGACCACGTACACGGCGGCGCTCGAGCCGCGGCCGCAGCGGGATCCGCGGGAGTCCGAGATCAGTCTGGCCCAGCTGCGCGGCGACTGCGCCCGGATGGCACCACACTGGGTCGTACCGGCGGCTGCGGCGCCCGCGCCCGTTCACCCGTCCCTCATCCACGGTGTCGTCGTGCCGTCCGCGTCCGCGCGGCTGGTGGACGCGATGTCGGAGTACGGCGACTGACGCCACCCCGGCCCCGAAGCCGCTCCGGCGCCGAGGTCCCGGCTCCGGGGAAGGGCGAAGGGAACCACGCGCTCCCCCGCTCCGTCCCACACGTGTCCTCCGCAGCAGGAGGCGCGAGACAAGGAGCGATGCGGTGAGCAGCACGGAGAACACGCAGGAGAGTCCCCGCCGTCGGCGTTCCCCGCTGGTCGTCGCCTCTGTGGCGGCCGCGGTGCTGGTCGCCGGCGGTGGCGGTGCGTACTTCGCGACCGCCGGCTCCGAGGGCGGCGCGGACGCCAAGAGCGGTGCCGCCGGAGCGAAGAACCCTCCGCCGCCGGCACTGGACCTCGGTGGGACCGGTACCGAGAGCGGGATCGCGCCGGGTGAGCCCGACCCGACCGGAGGCGGCGTCGTCTACAGCGCGAAGGGCGACCTGCCGGAGGGGCCCGGCCGTGCGGCCGTGCACCGGGCGACGGGGGCGGTCACGGAGGCGGAGGTGACCCGGCTGGCGAAGGCGCTCGGCCTGCCGGGGACACCGCGTCTGGAGGGGCCGGCCTGGAAGATCGGGCCGACCAAGGACGGCCAGGGGCCGGCACTCCAGGTGAACAAGGACGCCCCGGGGACCTGGACGTTCGCCCGCTTCGCCGCGCCGGGCGGGGACAACTGCCTGAAGGGCAAGGGCTGCCCCTCGGACGGATCGGCGGGCGAGGGCGGCAAGCCGGTGAGCGAGGCCGAGGCGAAGAAGGCCGCGGCGCCCGTGCTGCGGGCCGTGGGCCAGGGCGAGGCCGCGCTGAACGCGGGCCAGCTGATGGGCGCGGTGCGCGTGGTGAACGCCGATCCGGTGGTGGGCGGTCTGCCGACGTACGGCTGGACGACCGGCGTCCAGGTGGGTGCGGACGGCACCGTGGTCGGCGGCAGCGGGCAGCTGAAGAAGCCCGCGAAGAGCGACACGTATCCGGTGACCTCCGCCGACGAGGCGGTCGATCAGCTGAACAAGGCGGGCAAGGACAGCGGACGCATCGGCATCGGCGGGTGCGCCACCCCGGTCCCGCACGAGGGTGAGATCAAGCCGGACGCGCCCTGCGAGCCCGACAGCACCGCCGCGGAGCCGGAGCGGCTGACGATCGGCAAGGCCGTCTTCGGCCTCTCCGCGCAGTATGTCGACGGGCGGCAGGCACTGGTGCCGTCGTGGCTGTTCGAGGTGGCGGCGAAGGACGGGGGAAGCCCGTTCACGGTGACGCACACCGCGGTGGAGGAGCGTTTCCTCAAGAGCGCCGAGCCGCCGGCGCGTGACATCGCTCCGCCGGATCCGTCGAAGGACCCGGCCGACCAGGGCCCCGCTCAGATCTCGTACAGCGTCGAGGGGCGGACCCTGAGCGTCACCTTCTGGGGCGGCGTCTGCAGCAACTACGAGGCGAAGGCGACCGAGAGCGGTGACCAGGTGAAGGTCCGGATCGTGGAGACGAACCCGGACCCCGAGCGGGTCTGCATCATGCTGGCGAAGGAGCTCAAGGCGTCCGTGACGCTGGACGAGCCGCTGGACGGCCGGAAGGTCGTCGACGCGAACACGGGCAAGCCACTGCCGCGCAAGGGCTGACGCCCCTGCTCATGCCGAAGGCGGCGGACCCGGGACCGGGTCCGCCGCCTTCGGCATGAGCAGCCGGACTCTTAGCTGAACGAGTCTCCGCAGGCGCAGGAACCCGTGGCGTTCGGGTTGTCGATGGTGAAGCCCTGCTTCTCGATGGTGTCGACGAAGTCGATGGAGGCGCCGCCCAGGTAGGGGGCGCTCATGCGGTCGGTGACGACCTTGACACCGTCGAAGTCCTTCACGACGTCACCGTCGAGGGAACGCTCGTCGAAGAACAGCTGGTAACGCAGGCCGGAGCAGCCGCCGGGCTGAACCGCGACGCGCAGCGCCAGGTCGTCCCGGCCTTCCTGGTCCAGCAGGGCCTTGACCTTGGCCGCGGCGGCGTCGGACAGGAGGATGCCGTCGCTCACGGTGGTGGTCTCGTCCGATACGGACATCTGCTTCTCTCCCGGGTTGTGCGGACTGCTTGCCGACGGTGCAACCGGCATGGCCCTGGATTCATTCCGGACCGCTCGTCTTTCCCCTTCATGCTCGCACACCCGGCCATGGAGCGGCACCGGCCTGCGGACGGGGTGTGCGTCACCCCGCGGACAGGGGGGTGCGTCACATCGACACTATGGCCATCGTCAAAGTGACGTGAAGCGGTTATGATAGATAGCGTCAAATAGACGAAAAGCGCTCTGCCAGACGAAGAAAGGGTGCGTGTCGTGACCACCGCCCAGACCAGCCCCGAGCTCGACGTGTCGCCGACTCCGCTCGCACTGCTGCTGCTCGGCCGTGAGGCCGACCCTCGCAGCGAGCGCGGCGTGGAGTGCCCGGGCGACCTGCCCTCGCCGTCCGACCCGGACCTGGTGGAGCGCGCCCGCGCGGCCAAGGAGAAGCTCGGCGAGAAGGTCTTCGTCCTCGGCCACCACTACCAGCGCGACGAGGTCATCCAGTTCGCCGACGTCACCGGTGACTCGTTCAAGCTGGCGAAGGATGCCGCGGCCCGGCCGGAGGCCGAGTACATCGTCTTCTGCGGTGTGCACTTCATGGCCGAGTCCGCCGACATCCTCACCTCCGACGACCAGAAGGTCGTGCTGCCCGACCTCGCGGCCGGCTGCTCGATGGCCGACATGGCCACCGCCGAGCAGGTCGCCGAGTGCTGGGACGTACTGACGGAGGCCGGCGTCGCCGAGCAGGTCGTGCCCGTCTCCTACATGAACTCCTCCGCGGACATCAAGGCCTTCACCGGCAAGCACGGCGGCACGATCTGTACGTCGTCGAACGCCAAGCGCGCGCTGGACTGGGCCTTCGAGCAGGGTGAGAAGGTCCTCTTCCTGCCGGACCAGCACCTGGGCCGGAACACCGCCGTCCGGGACATGGGCATGACCCTCGAGGACTGCGTGCTCTACAACCCGCACAAGCCGAACGGCGGTCTGACGGCGGAGGAACTGCGCGCCGCCAAGATGATCCTGTGGCGCGGTCACTGCTCCGTGCACGGCCGGTTCTCGCTGGACTCCGTCAACGACGTGCGTGAGCGCATCCCGGGCGTCAACGTCCTGGTGCACCCGGAGTGCAAGCACGAGGTGGTCGCCGCCGCCGACTACGTGGGCTCGACGGAGTACATCATCAACATGCTCGAGGCGGCCCCGGCCGGCTCGAAGTGGGCGATCGGCACGGAGCTGAACCTCGTCCGCCGCCTGGCGAACCGTTACGCGGACCAGGGCAAGGAGATCGTCTTCCTCGACAAGACCGTCTGCTTCTGCTCGACGATGAACCGCATCGACCTGCCCCACCTGGTGTGGGCCCTGGAGTCGCTGGCCGAGGGGAACCTGGTCAACCGCATCGAGGTCGACAAGGAGACGGAGAGCTTCGCGAAGCTCGCGCTCGAGCGGATGCTGGCGCTGCCGTAGCCGCCGCCTTACGCGCCCGAGGGGCGTCCCGCCGCAGCGGGGCGCCCCTCACGCATGAGGTCACAGATCAGCGGCCAGGGCCCCGCAGCCGGTCGGCTGCGGGGCCCTGGTGCGTGAAGGAACAGACGGAGCTAGGCGTTCGACGGCTCCAGGGCCGTCTCGTCCGTCTCCGCGGGCTTCGCGGCCTCCCGCTTCGCCGCACGCTTGGCGCGGCGCCGCTCCTTGCGGAGCTCCACCATCGCGTACAGCGTCGGCACCAGCAGCAGGGTCAGCAGCGTCGACGTGATCAGACCGCCGATCACCACCACCGCCAGGGGCTTGGCGATGAAGCCGCCCTCGCCCGTGACGCCGAGCGCCATCGGCAGCAGCGCGAAGATCGTCGCCAGGGCCGTCATGAGGATCGGGCGCAGCCGGTGCCGGCCGCCCTCGACGACCGCCTCGACCACGCCGAGGCCCTGGGCCCGGTACTGGTTGATCAGGTCGATCAGCACGATCGCGTTGGTGACCACGATGCCGATGAGCATCAGCATGCCGATCATCGCCGGAACGCCCATCGGCGTACCCGTCGCGACCAGCAGGCCGATCGCGCCGGTCGCGGCGAACGGGATGGAGACCAGCAGGATCAGCGGCTGGATCAGCGACCGGAACGTCGCCACCAGCAGCATGAAGACGATCGCGATCGCCGCCAGCATCGCCAGGCCGAGGTTCAGGAACGCCTCCTCCTGGTCCTCCGACACGCCGCCGATGGAGGCGGTCGCGCCCTCGGGCAGGTCCAGGGCGTTGATCTTCGACTGAAGCGCGGTGCTCACCGCGCCGGTGTTGTCACCGGTCGGCTTCGCCGTGATCGTCGCGGCCCGCGAGCCGTCGATCCGGGTCATCGAGACCGGACCGGGGACCAGCTTCACCTCGGCGATGTCACCGAGCTTCACCGGGCCGAGCGGCAGCGCCTTCAGCTCGTCCATCGTCTTCGCCGGCTTGGCGGAGGTGATGACGATGTCCCGCTCGGTGTCGGCCAGGATCGCCTTGCCCGACGGGGTGCCGCGGACGGCCTGGCCGACGGCCATGCCCAGCGTGGCGTCGGTGAAGCCGGCGTCGGCCGCCTTCGGCGTGGCCTTGACGGAGATACGGGGCACGGACTGGGCCAGGTCGCTCTGGACGTCGGTCACGTCGTCGAGCTTCGCGACCTCCGCCCGTACCGCCTCCGACGCCTTCTGGAGGGTGTCGGAGTCGGACGCCTTCACCACGACGCTCAGGTCCTGGCTGCCGAAGCCGTCACCGGCGGCGATGGTCGTGTCGCCGACGCCGTCCAGCTTGCCGAGTTCCTCGTCGAGGTGGTCGCGGACCTTCTCGTACGACGCCGAGTCCTTCAGCGTCAGCTGGTACGACGCCTGGTTGGCGCCGGTGCCGCCGCCGAAGGCGGCCATGAAGCCGGACGAGCCGACGGTGACCTGGTAGTCCTTGATCTCGTCGACGCCCGCGAGGACCTGCTCGATCTTCTTCGCGGAGGCGTCGGCCGCCTCGAGGCTGGTACCGGGCGGCAGTTCCTGCTTGACGGACATGACCTCCTGCTCGCCCTGGTCGAAGAAGTTCGTCTTGAGCAGTCCGGCCATGCCGAAGGTGCCGAACAGCACCACGACCGCCAGGGCGACACTCGTCAGCCGGCGGCGGGTCGCGAAGCGCAGCACGGGGACGTACATCCGCTGGAGCCGGCTCCGCGCCTCCTTCTCCTCCGCCTTGCGCCGGGCGTCCTCCGGGTCCATGCCCCGCACGGCCTTGGGGGCGCGCAGGAACCAGTACGACAGGACGGGCACGACGGTCAGCGAGACGAGCAGGGACGCCAGCAGCGCCGCGGTGACGGTCAGCGAGAACGAGCCGAACAGTTCGCCGACCATGCCGCCGACGAGACCGATCGGCAGGAACACCGCGACGGTGGTCAGCGTGGAGGACGTGACGGCGCCCGCCACCTCCTTCACCGCGGTGATGATGGCGCTCTGCCGCTCCTCGCCGTAGCCGAGGTGACGCTTGATGTTCTCCAGGACCACGATCGAGTCGTCGACGACCCGGCCGATGGCGATGGTCAGCGCGCCGAGGGTGAGCATGTTGAGCGACAGGTCACGGGTCCACAGCACGATCAGCGCGAGGACGACGGACAGCGGGATGGACACCGCCGTGACCAGCGTCGAGCGCAGCGACGCGAGGAAGACCAGGATCACGATGACCGCGAAGACCAGACCGAGCGCGCCCTCGGTGGTCAGACCGGAGATCGACTTGGAGACCGCCGGGCCCTGGTCGGAGACGACGGTGAGCTCGGCGCCCGCGCCGAGGTCGGCGCGGAGGCCGGGCAGCTTGTCCTGGACCGCTTCCGAGATGGCGACGGCGCTGCCGTCGTTGTCCATGGTGGCCAGCACGGCGAGGCTGGGCCTGCCGTTCGTGCGGGTCAGGGAGACGCGGCTCGCCTCCGTCTGCTCGACGGTCGCGATGTCACCGAGGCGTACGGGCTTGCCCTTGGTGCCCGGCGCGGGCACGATCCGCAGGTCCTCGATCTGCCGCAGGCTGGTGAAGCCGCCGCCGACCTGGACCGTGCGGCTCTTGCCGTCCTCGGAGAACGACCCGGCGGGCATCGTCGCGCCGCCGGTCCTGAGCGCCTCGGAGAGCGCCATGGTGTTCAGGCCCGCGGCGGCGAGCTTGCCGTCGTCAGGGGTGACGGAGACCTGGAGGTCCTGGACGCCGTCGATCGAGACCTGGCCCACGCCCTCGATGTCCTCGATCGCCGGTACGACCGTCCGCTCGAGCTGGTCGGCGAGGGCCTGCTGGTCCTTGTCCGAGGTGACGGCGAGCACGACGGTGGGGATGTCGTCCGTCGACCCGGCGATGACCTGCGGGTCCACCTCGTCCGGCAGCTGGGCACGGGCCCGGTTCACGGCCTGCTGGACGTCGGCGACGAGCTGCTTGCCCCCGTCCCCGTACTCGAAGGTCGCCATGATGACGGCGCTGCCCTCGCTGGCCGTGGACGTGATGCCCTCGATGCCGTCGACGGCCTTGATGCTCGATTCGAGCGGCTCGACGACCTGCTTCTCGACGACGTCGGGCGACGCGCCCTGGTAGGGGGCGAGCACCGAGACCATCGGGAGTTCGATGGACGGCAGGAGCTGCTGCTTGAGCTGCGGGACGGCGATCGCACCGAAGACGATCGCGACGATGGACATCAGCCCTATCAGGGCCCGTTGCGACAGGCTGAATCTGGACAGCCAGGACATGGGGTCTCTCTTCTGTGGCTTGCGCGGGGACGGGCACAGAGGCCCGCCTATACCTTCGGCCACGAGGAGAGGCCGTTCCCTAGCCCCCAGGTCCCGTTCCTCACGCCGCGCATACCGCAGCTGGAGTACGCGCGCCCGCCGGCTCACTCCACCCTTGGACGTACCAGTCCCGACTCGTACGCGGTGACCACCAGCTGGGCGCGGTCGCGGGCGCCCAGCTTGGCCATGGCGCGGTTCACGTGGGTCTTGACCGTGAGCGGGCTGACCTCGAGCCGGGTGGCGATCTCGTCGTTGGAGTGGCCGCCGGCCACCAGCACCAGCACTTCGCGCTCGCGGACGGTGAGCGCCGAAAGCCGCTCGGAGAAGTCCCCGGCGTGCCGGCCGTCGTCCGCCCCTCCGCCCTGCGCGAGGAAGGTGGCGATGAGCCCCTTGGTCGCGGCGGGCGACAGCAGTGCCTCGCCCGCGGCGGCGACCCGGATGGCGTTCAGGAGTTCGTCCGGCTCCGCGCCCTTGCCGAGGAAGCCGGAGGCGCCCGCCCGCAGCGACTGCACGACGTACTCGTCGACCTCGAAGGTCGTCAGCATGACGATCCGTACGCGCGACAGCTCCGGGTCCGCGCTGATCTCGCGGGTGGCGGAGAGCCCGTCCGTACCGGGCATCCGGATGTCCATCAGGACCACGTCGGCCCGCTCGGAGCGGGTGAGCGCCACCGCCTGCGCACCGTCGGCCGCCTCCCCCACGACCTCCATGTCCGGCTCGGAGTCCACCAGGACCCGGAACGCGCTGCGCAGCAGCGTCTGGTCGTCGGCGAGCAGCACCCTGATCGTCATCTGTCCTCCCCCGCGCGGGCGGCCCGCACCTTGAGCGGCAGTATCGCCTGCACACGGAAGCCGCCTCCGTAGCGGGGTCCCGCGGTGAGGGTGCCGCCGAGGGCGGTGACCCGCTCACGCATGCCGAGCAGACCGTGACCGCCGCCGTCGGAGGGACCGGCCGCGTCGGCGGGGCCGTTGTCGATGACGGTCACCTCCAGCGTCGAGCCGACCCGCACCACACTCACCTCGGCCTTGGCGTCCTTCCCCGCGTGCTTCCGCACATTGGTCAGCGCCTCCTGAATGATCCGGTACGCGGCCAGGTCGACGGCCGCCGGTGGCGGGTCCCCGTCGTCGGCGCGGGCGACCTCGACGGGGAGGCCGGCCTGGCGGAACGTGGTGACCAGTTCGTCGAGGACCGCGAGACCGGGCGCGGGTGCGGTGGGCGCCTCGGGGTCCCCGGACTGGCGCAGCAGCCCGACGGTGGCACGCAGTTCGTTCAGCGCGGAACGGCTCGCCTCCCGTACGTGCGCGAGCGCCTCCTTGGCCTGGTCGGGACGCTTGTCCATGACGTGGGCGGCGACCCCGGCCTGCACATTGACCAACGCGATGTGGTGCGCGACGACGTCGTGCAGATCGCGGGCGATCCGCAGCCGCTCCTCCGCGACGCGGCGCCCCGCCTCCTCCTCCCGCGTCCGCTCGGCGCGTTCCGCCCGCTCCCTGATGGCGTCGACGAAGGCACGCCGGCTGCGCACGGCGTCACCGGCGGCGGCCGCCATGCCGGTCCAGGCGAAGATGCCCAGGTTCTCCTGCGTGTACCAGGGGCTCGAGCCGAAGGCCATCGCGGCGGCGGTCAGCACGGTCATCGTCAGCAGGCCGACCCGCCAGGTGGTGGGACGGTCGGTACGGGAGGCGACGGTGTACAGGGCGATCACGGCGCTCATCGCGACAGGGGCCGCCGGGTCGCCCGCCACCAGTTCGACGACGGACACCGCGCCGGTGACCAGCAGCACGCCCATCGGCTCACGCCGCCGGAAGACGAGCGCGCAGGCGGCGACCAGTATCAGGACCGCGCTGCGCGCGTCGGGAGTGCGGGTGCCGAAGGTGGGGCCGTGCGGCCCGTTCGGATCGGCGAAGGAGCCGGCCACCATGCAGATCAACGCGGCCACGGCGAGGGCGCCGTCCAGCGCCAGCGGGTGCGCGCGCAGCCAGTTGCGGACGCGGTCGTACCGGGCGGCGAATGGGGTCACGTCAGGCAACGTTACGGCGTGGGAGAGGGGGCGCGGAGCACGGCGGACGCGACCGCTGCGCGGGACCGGAGTTCGAGGCGTGGGTCCGGGCCCGCCCCGTACGGGTCAGGGCAGGGCCCGGTTCCGGGAAGGCGCGGGGAGGGGAGGTTCCGCGAAGCGGCACTGTTCCGGTTCGGGGGCACGGCCGGAGGCGGACCGGCGCGATCCCCGTTCAAGAAGAAGGCGCAGCCGGTACGGCAGGGGCGCGCGTGTTGGAGTGCGGGCGCGCGCCGGCCGCTATGCCACCGGCGGGATCAGGCCGCTTTCGCCGAGGAGCTCACGGACCTCCTCCAGCGTCGCGTCCGGCGCGGGGAGGATCAGTTCGGACGGTTCCAGAGAGGCGTCGGGCAGTGGATCCCCCAGCTCCCGGACCTTCTCGAGCAGCGCGTGCAGGGTCCGGCGGAAGCCGGCCCCGTCGCCGCTCTCCATCTCCGCGAGCAGTTCGTCGTCGAGCTTGTCGAGCTCGGCGAGGTGGCTCTCCGCCACCTCCACCTGGCCCTCCCCCATGATCCGTACGATCATGACGAGTCCTTACTCTCCGTGCTGGTCCGGACAGACGGTCACTGCTTGTCGAACTTGTGCGGGCTGCTCTGCTGCTGTGCGGCGTCCTGCGAGCCCGCGGCGCCGCCCTCGATCGCCTGCTTCGACGCCGGGCCGCCGGCCAGTTCCGCCTTCATGCGCTGAAGCTCCAGCTCGACGTCCGTGCCGCCGGAGAGGCGGTCCAGCTCGGCCTGGATGTCGTCCTTCGCCAGCCCCGACTGGTCGTCGAGGGCGCCGGAGGCGAGCAGTTCGTCGATCGCGCCGGCCCGCGCCTGGAGCTGGGCCGTCTTGTCCTCGGCGCGCTGGATCGCGACGCCGACGTCGCTCATCTCCTCCGAGATGCCGGAGAACGACTCCGCGATCCGGGTCTGCGCCTGCGCCGCGGTGTAGGTGGCCTTGATGGTCTCCTTCTTGGTGCGGAAGGCGTCGACCTTGGCCTGGAGCCGCTGCGCGGCGAGCGTCAGCTTCTCCTCCTCGCCCTGGAGGGTCTGGTGCTGGGTCTCGAGGTCGGTGACCTGCTGCTGCAGCGCGGCACGGCGGGACAGTGCCTCGCGGGCCAGGTCCTCACGGCCGAGGGCCAGCGCCTTGCGGCCCTGGTCCTCCAGCTTCGAGGACTGTCCCTGGAGCTGGTTCAGCTGCAGCTCGAGGCGCTTGCGCGAGGTCGCCACGTCGGCGACTCCGCGGCGGACCTTCTGCAGCAGCTCCAGCTGCTTCTGGTACGAGTAATCGAGGGTCTCGCGCGGATCCTCGGCCCGGTCGAGGGCCTTGTTCGCCTTCGCGCGGAAGATCATCCCCATACGCTTCATGACACCGCTCATGGGCTTCGCGCGCCCCCTTCTGACGGACTACGGCTTCAGCACTCCAACAGGACCCACAGTACGGGCCCTGCATCCATTACCGCACTGTTCGAGCGCGGATGCGCTCATCCCCAAGGACGACTGCGTACGGCTCCGATCCGGCGCAAGGAGTAGGTGGCTGTCAGGGGAGCTGTGCCCGCCGTCCCGTTCTGTCCCTTACGGACGCACGCCGTTGCGGGATCGTTCCCCACCGGGGTGGGGTCCATGCCCCGCAACCCGTACCCTTGGGTTTTGTGTTCCGTAGCCGTTCCAAGGAAGAGAAGGCCCCCACCGGCAAGGTGACGGCGGACCTCTCCAAGCAGCCCCGCGACCCCGAGGCCCCCAAGGGCCGCCCGACGCCTAAGCGCAGTGAGGCACAGGGCCAGCGCCGTCGTGCCTCCAGTGGTGCGCCGCAGGACCGCAAGGAGGCGATGAAGCGCCAGCGCGAGGCGCGCCGTGCCGACCTGGCCAGGCAGCGGGAGGCTCTCGCCAGCGGCGACGAGCGTTACCTGCCGGCCCGCGACAAGGGCCCTGTGCGACGCTTCGTCCGCGACTTCGTCGACTCCCGTTTCTGCATCGCGGAGTTCTTCCTGCCGCTGGCGGTGGTGATCCTGGTGCTGAGCATGGTCCGGGTCGGCCAGCTGCAGAACATCGCGCTGCTGCTCTGGCTCGGCGTGATCGTGCTGATCGTCGTCGACTCGATCGGTCTGTCGATCCGTCTGAAGAAGCAGCTCCGCGAGCGCTTCCCGAACGAGCCGAAGCGCGGAGCCGTGGCCTACGGCCTGATGCGTACGCTCCAGATGCGTCGGCTGCGCCTGCCCAAGCCGCAGGTCAAGCGCGGAGAGCGGCCCTGAGCACCGATTCGTCGCAGCCTGGCGGCTTCACTCCGGAGGCGTCCGCGAACTGGCTGGCCGGCGCCGGCGGCCTGCGCAACACCGTCCGCCAGGAGCTGGTGGCCCGGCAGCTCGAGGAACAGATCACGTCGCGCTATCCCGTCGGCCAGCGGCTGCGGGTGCTCGACGTCGGCATGGGCCAGGGCACCCAGGCCCTGCGCCTGGCACGCGCCGGTCACACGGTCACCGGCCTGGAGTCGGACGCCGTGATGCTGAAGGCCGCCCGTGAGGCACTGGCGGGCGAGCCCGCCGGTATCCGCGAGCGGGTCCGGCTCGTGGAGGGCGACGGCCGGGACACCGGCGTGCACTTCCTGCCGGGCAGCTTCGACGTGGTCCTCTGCCACGGCGTGCTGATGTACGTGGAGGAGCCGGACGGGCTGCTCGCCGGCCTGGCCAGGATGCTGGCGCCGGGAGGGCTGCTGTCCCTGCTCGTCCGCAACGGCGACGCCCTGGCCATGCGGCCCGGAGCGGCCGGGGACTGGCAGACGGCGCTGGACGCCTTCGACACGGACACCTACACCAACCGCCTCGGACTGAAGGTGCGCGCCGACCGGCTCGAGGCCCTCACCGCGACGCTGGACGGCATCGCCGCGCCGCTGCACGCCTGGTACGGGGTGCGGATCTTCACGGATCACGTCGGCAACGACGTCGAACTCCCCGCCGCCGACGAGCTGCACCAGGTGCTGATGCTGGAGGAGCGCGCCGGACGCACCGACCCGTACCGCAGGGTGGCGGCGCTGCTGCACCTGTGCGGCGTACGGCGGATCTGACCTCCGGCGCCGCCCCCTGATCGGCGGCGCACCGCGGGCACCGGCCGGGCGGCCGTAGGGATACTCCGGGCATGGACGCATCTCCCCGCCCGGCCCGTCGAACGCTCGGGCTGCCGGTGACGGCGGCCGCCGTTCTCTGCGCGGCCGCCCTCGCCGCTGGCTGCTCGCCGGCCGCCGGGCCCGAGCCCCTGTCCTCCACCCGGGCCGCCGCCGCTCCGGCCGCCGCGAGCGAGCTCGAGGACGACTACCGGGAAGTCATCGGGAACGTGCTGCCCTCCGTCGTCCAGATCGAGGCCGGGGAGAGCCTCGGCTCCGGCATCGTCTACGACGGCAAGGGCCACATCGTCACCAACGCGCATGTCGTGGGCAGGACGGAGCGCTTCAGCGTCACCGTCGCCACCGGTGAGCAGCCGCTGACCGCGAGGCTGGTCTCCGCCTTCCCCGAGCAGGACCTCGCCGTCATCAAGCTCGACGCGGTCCCCGCGGGCCTGCGGGCCGCCCGCTTCGGGGACTCCTCCGAGGTCGCGGTCGGCCAGATCGTCCTGGCCATGGGTTCACCGCTCGGGCTGTCGAGCAGTGTCACCCAGGGGATCGTCTCCGCCGTGGGCCGCACGGTCAGCGCGAGCAGCGAGGGCGGCGGGACCGGAGCGACCCTGGGCAACATGGTGCAGACGTCGGCGGCGATCAACCCGGGCAACAGCGGGGGCGCGCTCGTCAATCTGAGCAGCGAGGTCATCGGCATCCCGACGCTGGCGGCGTCCGACCCCGGCCTGGAAGGCGCCGCCGCGCCCGGTATCGGCTTCGCGATCCCCGTCTCGATGGTGCGCAGGGTCGCGGACCAGATCATCAAGTACGGCGAGGTCAGGGACTCGGGCCGGGCCGCCCTCGGCATCACGGGCCGCACCTTCCTGGACGACGACTACCGCCCGTCGGGCGTCGCGGTCGTCTCCGTGGCCGATGACGGCCCGGCGGCGAAGGCGGGGATCCGGGCGGGCGACCTCATCACGAAGCTGGGCGGCGCGGAGATCACGACGATCACGTCCCTGGCGGAGGCGCTGGCGTCGGAACGACCGGGCGAGAAGGTCTCCGTGACGCTGGAACGCGGGGGGCGGGAGCAGGCGGTGACGGTCACGCTGGGCGAGATGTGACCATGCCCCGGGCCCGGCCGGGAGCGTTGCGCTCCTGTGCCGGGCCCGGGTCACGCGTGTCGGGGGTCAGGACTCGTGGAGGCTCATGGGGCCGTAGATCTTCGTGTCGTCCTCCGAGAGGACGACCTGGTCCGCCCCGCCCTCCTGGAGCTCCTTCCAGTGCTCGCCGATCCAGGATTCCGCGTCGCCCTGCGTCGTGAACTCCTCCGGCTCCACCGCCGGCTGGACCTCCGTACCGTCGGACTTCTCGAACCGCCACGTCCACGCCATGTGCGCCTCCCACGTCCCTAGGGCAAGCTGATCAGTTGCTGCCCGCAGCGTAGCCGGGCGCGCACTGCCCCGGGGGAGACGGCAGGATCAGGGGCGTGGAACTGACTCTGCTCGGCACCGGCGCTCCCGCCGGCCTGCCCCGGCCCGACTGCCCCTGCGCCGTGTGCGCCACCGCCCGCGGCCCGGAGGCGCGGGCCGCGACCGCGTTGCTCGTGGACGGGGCGCTGCTTCTGGACCTGACGCCGGGCGCCGCGCTCGCCGCGGCGCGTGCGGGGCATTCGCTGGTGGGCGTACGGCAGGTGCTGTTGACGCATCCTCATGACGGTCCGCCCCTGGATCTGCCGGCGGGCCTCCCGACGGCGGGGAGGGTGCCGGACGGGCGGGAGTTGACGCTGATCAGCGGGCACCGGGTGCGGGCCATGCCGGTGGACCACCCGGGCACGGGCTACGAGGTGACGTCCCCGGACGGCGACCGGCTGCTGTACCTGCCGCCGGGCGCGGCCCCGGCGGGGCTCGCGGAGGGGCTGGCCGCGTACGAGATGGTCGTGGCGGATGTGGTGGGCCGTCCGGACGCGATCGCCCGGCTGCGGGCGTCGGGGGCGATCGGGGCGACGACGGACGTGGTCGCCGTACATCTCGACCACGACGCCCAGGGCGGCCCCGAGCTGACCCGTCGTCTGGCGGCCGCGGGGGCCCGTGCGGTGCCGGACGGGACGACGCTGATCGTCGGCGAGTACCACGCGGTGCCGGACGTGCCCCGGCGGACGCTGGTGACGGGCGGGGCGCGTTCGGGGAAGTCGCTGGAGGCGGAGCGCCGGCTGGAGGCGTTCCCGGACGTGCTGTACGTGGCGACGGGCGGGTCCCGGGACGGCGACGCGGAGTGGGCGGCCCGGGTCCACGCGCACCGTGAGCGCCGGCCGGGTTCGTGGCGTACGACCGAGACGTGCGATCTGGTGCCGCTGCTGGAGGCGGAGGGGCCGCCGCTGCTGATCGACTGTCTGTCGCTGTGGTTGACGGACGCCATGGACCAGGCCGGTGCCTGGGACGACGAGCGGTGGGCCGCGGAGGGTGAGCGGGCACTGCGGGAGCGGGTCGGTGCGCTGGTCGCGGCGGTCCGGGCGACGACCCGTACGGTCGTGGCGGTGACGAACGAGGTGGGTTCCGGGGTGGTCCCTGCCACGGCGTCCGGGCGGCGTTTCCGCGACGAGCTGGGCCGGCTGAACGCGGCGTTCGCGGACGAGTGCGAGCACGTGCTGCTGGTGGTCGCGGGCCAGGCGCTGGTGCTCCGCGGCTGAGGTCCGTCGGAGGCGGGGCCGTGCCGCCCTGACGCGGTCCCCGGCCGACCGTCCGCGCGCCGGCGGGTGCCGGTACTGTTCGGCGAATGAGCAGGCTGAATCTCGACGACTTCTCCGATCTGATCGAGCGCCCGGACAGCGGTACGCGGCGTGACGCCGAGGAACGCCGGGAGCGGCTGACCGTGCCGCCGGGTGCGCTGGGCCGTCTCGACGAGCTGGGCGAGTGGCTCGCCGCCGCGCAGGCGTCCGTCCCGGTCAGGGCGATCGAGCAGCCGCGTGTCGTGCTGTTCGCCGGCGACCACGGCGTCGCGGAACTGGGCGTGTCGGCACGGGAGTCGGGCACTGCGCACCGGCTGGTGCGGGGCGTGCTGGAGGGCGCGAGCCCGGTGGCCGTGCTGGCCCGCCGGGCTGGCGTGCCGGTGCGGATCGTCGACGCGGGTCTGGACTGCGATCCGGGTCTGCTGCCGGAGGAGGTGTCGCGTCACCGGGTGCGCCGCGGCAGCGGCCGTATCGACATCGAGGACGCGCTCACTCCCGAGGAGACGGAGCAGGCGGTGCGCCTCGGCATGGCGATCGCCGACGAGGAGGCCGACTCGGGTACGGACCTCGTGGTCCTCGGCGACCTGAGCGTGGGCGGTACGACGCCGGCGGCGACGCTGATCGCGGCGCTGTGCGGCACGGACGCGTCCGTGGTGACGGGACGCGGCGGGGCCGGCATCGACGACCTGGCCTGGATGCGCAAGTGCGCGGCGATCCGGGACGCCTTGCGGCGGGCCCGGCCGGTGCTGGGCGATCAGCTGGAGCTGCTGGCGGCGGTGGGCGGCGCGGACCTGGCCGCGACGACCGGGTTCCTGCTGCAGAGCGCGGTGCGCCGGATGCCGGTGATCCTGGACGGCGTGGTGTCGGCGGCGTGTGCGCTGGTGGGGCAGCGGGCGGCGTTCCGCGCGCCGGACTGGTGGATCGCGGGCCAGGTGAGCGGCGAGCCGGCGCAGACGAAGGCGTTGGACCGGATGGCGCTCAATCCGGTGCTGGACCACGGCGTGACGGTGGGCGAGGGGGCGGGCGCGCTGCTGGCGCTCCCGTTGGTGCAGGCGGCGGCCGCGCTGGCGGCGGAGTTGCCGGAGCGGCAGCCCGAGCCGGCGGAGCCGGAGGCGGCGGAGGAGACCGGGGCGATGTGACGCACGGCGGCCGGGGGTGCCGGAGACCGGGTTCCGCGGTCACGGCTCGCGGGGCGGCTCCCGGTCCGGCGCACCGCCGATCAGGTCCTGGAACGCCCGGCGCGGTTTCGCCCAGCGCCGGTCGTGGCGGACCGAACGCAGTCGCGCCCTGGCGCGGGCCTTCGGGCGGCGCCGGTAGAACCTGCGGGCCCAGTACGAGGCGGGGCGGGCGAGCCGTACCGCACCGACCAGCGCCACCACCGGCACGAGCACGCCGAGCAGGCCCATCCTGGCCTTGCCCTTGAGGAGGGCGATCAGGGCGAAGAGCAGGTTGCCCACCACGGTGAGGATCACGACGGCGCGGTTCTGGCGTTCGTCCGGCGTCAGCCCGTCGACGCCGAGCGGTACGGAGCCGCCGAGTACCAGCAGTGCGAGGGCGGTGGCCATCACGACGACCTCGACGCTCTTGCGGCCCTCTTCGGTCCAGTAGACGTCGTCCAGATGGAGGATCAGGGCGAACTCGTCGAGGACCAGGCCGGCTCCCATCCCGAAGATCACCGCGCAGACGGCGGCTCCGACGCCGTGTCTGCCGCTGCCCACGGCACCGAAGCCGCCGACCACGGTGAGGAGGATCCCGGGCACCACGTGGTGGATGTGCATCCCGCCGGGAGTGACGTTCTTGAACGGCCCCCGGCCCGCCCTGATCAGCCGGGTGACCATACGCGTGAGCAGGAACGTGAGCACGAAGGAGGCCAGCGCGAGCAGCATCGGCAGCTTCCCGGGTTCCAGGATGTTGCGGTAAAACCAGTGACCCATGCCACCCGCTCCTGTTTAGAACGCTTCGCGCAGTATGCGCAATTTACCGCCATGAGGCTCGGGCTACCCTTCGCGCGATGACTCCTCGGACCGCCGCCGCGGCCTCTGCGCACGGCATACGTTTCGCTTTCGGCACCCTCACCGTGCTCCCCGTCCGCGTCACCCGCTGGGACCGCGACGCCGCGCGTGCCGGGATGCTGTGCGCGCCGCTCGCGGGGCTGCTCGTGGGGCTGCTCGCGGCGGCGTCCGGCGGGCTGCTGACGCTGCTCGGCGCGGGGCCGCTGCTCGCCGCCACGGCCACCGCCGCGGTGCCGGCCGTACTCACCCGGGGACTGCATCTCGACGGGCTCGCGGACACGGCCGACGGTCTCGGCAGCGGGAAGCCCGCGGAGGACGCGCTGCGCATCATGAAGCAGTCCGACATCGGGCCGTTCGGCGTGATCACGCTGCTGTTCGTGCTGCTGGGGCAGGTCGCGGCGCTGGCGGAACTGTACGCGCGGAGCTGGGCGCTCGGTGCGACTGCCGCGGTACTGACCGCCGTCACCGCCCGTCTCGCGCTGACCCTCGCCTGCCGCCCCGGTGTTCCGCCGGCCCGCCCCGAGGGCCTCGGGGCGGCGGTCGCGGGGGCCGTTCCGCTGCGGGCCGCGCTCGCCGTGGGCGTCGTGGTGGGCGGCTGCGCTGCCGGGGCGGGCGCGCTCTTCGGCGCGTACGGCGCACTGCACCACGTCCTCGCGGTGGCGGCCGGTCTGCTGGCCGCCCAACTCGTGCTGCGGCACTGCGTCCGGCGCTTCGGCGGGGTGACGGGCGATGTGTTCGGGGCGCTCGCGGAGACGGCGGGCACGGTGGCGCTGGTGGCGCTGACGCTGGGCTGACATCTTTTCCCGTTCCTTGACCCTGGGGCGTACAACCCCGCCGGAAAACGGGCGGTCCAAACGACGTGATCACACGTCCTCGTCTTCCGATGCTCGCCACGGCCGCCGCAGCCGCCGTGCTCCTGACCGCCTGCTCCGGCGGTGCCGCGAAGGAGCAGGCCCCCGCGCACCCTGTCTTCGACGCGTCCCTGCACCAGCAACCGCGCCAGGCGCTGCTCGCCACGCAGGCGGCGGCCACCGCGAGCTTCACGCAGACGCTGACGTTCACGTCGGAGCACGGTGACACCACGCAGACGTCCGAGGGGCGTCTGGACTTCCCCGGCGGCCGCGCGTCCGGCTCCCTGGCCTGGAAGGTCGCCGAGGGCCTGCCCGCGGAGGCCCAGGACGCGCTCCTCGGCACCCGGCTCGGTGAAGGCCGCTCGCCCGCACGGTCGCGCATCGCCGTCGACCCGGCGACCATCCGGATCCGTGCCGGCGAGGCCGCCTACTGGCTGCGCTACGACGAGTCGGACCCCTCCGGCAGCGGTGACACGATCGACGCACTGCGCGGCGCGGAAGCGGCCTTCGGCGGCACGTTGCTGGAGATCGTGTCGGGCGCCCAGGACGTGAAGCAGTCGGCGGGAGACGGCGGAGGCCGCCTCTACCGGGCGAGACTGACGGCGTTCAACGCCCTCGGCATGTTCTCCCGGGACCTTCGGGAAGAGCTGGTCAGGTCCATCCCGAGCGTCACCGACGCGCCTGTCACGCTCACCCTGGCAGTGGACGCGCAGGGCCGGATCACCCGGGCGGAGGCGGACCTGTCCGCCCTGCTCGACAGGAAGGACAGCGCCCTCGGCGCGATCACCGGTCTGCACGCCACCCTGGTGGTGCGCGGCTTCGGCGCCTCGCCGCCGGTCATGCCGCCGGCGTCCGAGCGGAACCTGTCCGCCAAGGAAACGGTCGGGCCCGTCGGCGAACTGAAGCCGGGGGCGTGCGCCGACCTCAACACCGGGACCCGGGTCCTGGACATGGTCGTCGCGATCCCGTGCGAACAGCCCCATGACGCCCGTGTGTTCGGCCACGCCGAGCTCTCCCTCGACCACCCCGGCGCCGAGGAGGCGGAGCGCCGGGCGAGCGAGAAGTGCGGACAGGCGTTCACGGCGGCGCCCGGCCGATGGATCCGGGAGTCCGTCGAGAAGGACCACTACTGGTTCACCTGGCCCGGTGAGGACCGCTGGGGCGAGGGCGGCGTCCCGGTGGCCAGTTGCTACGTGCTCTCCCGCTGACGCGCCCGGTCAGGGGCAGGGCTCGCGCCACACCCCCAGGTCGTACTTCTTCAGCATCGAGCTGAGCCCGAGCGCCCGCGTCGCGGGGCAGAACTCCCGCGTCGGCAGCTCGTACTCGACGTGGAAGACCGCCTTGCCGGCGCGGACGAACGGGCTGAGCGCGGCGCACTCGTCGTGCTCCGCGCACTGTTCGTTGACCGCGAAGTCGAAGTCGCCGACCAGTTCGGGGATCTGGTCGAGGTCGTTCTTGAGGCCGACGGACAGGCCGCGCTCCCGGGCGAGACGGGCGATCAGGCGGTTGTAACGGAGCTGGTCGCCGGCGGTGAGGGGGAAGCCGGTGCGGTTGGCGTAGCCGTCCATGTTGTCCGGCTCCACCGCGTCGAAGCCCTTGTCCCTGCACATGTCCAGGCGCTCGGCCATCAGCGGTTCGAGGAGGTCGGTGCGGCGGATGTCGAGCCAGCGCTCGCCCTCCCAGCCGTTGCCGCGGCCGAGGAGGGACTTCGGGAAGCGGTCGGCGTCGGGGCGGAAGTCCTCCCAGGCGCCGGTGGAGAGGTAGCAGATGACCTTGCGGCCGCGGCGGTGCAGGTCGGCGACGGCGGAGGCGGGGTGGTCGAAGCCGTCGATGTCGTAGACGGGCACGTCGACGGTCGGATCGAGGCGGCCGCTGAGCTGCCACTGCCAGGCCAGGCCGGGACCGGGCAGCCACCGCTCGCCGGCGGGCCTCGCCGGCCGGGGAGGGAGCGTCGGTCCGCCCTCCTCGTCGTCGGGCGCGCTCGTGCACGCCGCGAGCAGGACCAGCAGGAGAGCGAGGAGAAGGAAGGGCGAACGTTTCACCGGGCGGGCTCCAGATTGTGCGGGAGGGTGCCCCAGGGATGGGCGCCGGTGCCCGGGACGACGCAGTGGACCGCGGCGCCGGCGCGGGCGCCGGGCGGGGCCGCGTAGACGAGATGGCAGAACCGTTCCGGCGGGTGGGCCGCGGTCCAGGACGGGATGCCGGCGGCCCGGTACGCGTCCCACGGGCCCTCGAAGGTGACCAGCAGATCGGCGAACTCCGCGTAGCCCGGGTCGGGATGCACGCCGTGGTTGAGCGCCACGGTGGCCGCGCCCGCCGAACGGGCCTCCTCCGCCAGCCGCCGGTAGTGGGCCAGGGTGCCGGCCCCGGAGCAGACCTGGTCGAGGAACGCGCCGTCGGCGCCGTACCAGTCCCGGTGGCGCAGCAGGTCCCGCACGACGTCGGCGTGCGGACGGCGGCCGTAGTCCGTGTCGGTGTACCCGAGTACGCGCACCCCCGCGCGTCGCAGCCGCCCCGCGACCGCGGCGAACCCGGGGTCGGGCGCGGTGCCGGGCCCGTCGGCCGGATTGAGGACGACGCCGTAGAGGCGGGACGCGGCCGCGACGACGGCGTCCCAGGCGTCCGGCCGGTCGGCGGGGTGCTCGTAGAACGGCACCAACAGGCTTTTCACGGGCGCTTCCTGGGTCAGAGGCGGTGGGCGGTGGCACGGCCCAGCAGAACACAGACGAGTACGGCGAGCACCGAGGCCGACACGGCGGCCACGCACAACCCGACGATCGCGGGGCCGCCGGTGCCGGTGAGCAGCGCGAGGGTCTGCACGGCGGCGGCCCCGGCGCAGACCGCCGCGGCCTGGTTCGCCGCTCCGGACGACTGGAGCAGCAACCCGGTCCACAGCACCGCGCCGACGAGCAGCAGGGTGGCCGACCGCACCCCGCCGAGCGCGGGAGCACCGGGCCACAGCACGGTCCCGGCCACCGCGAGGACGAACAGGATCGCCAGGTATCCGCAGAGACACTCCGCGAGGACGGCGGCGGTGCACCGGCGGAACTCCCCGCGTGTGGTGCTCGCGCGCAGCCCGGCGACGGTCCCGTCGCGGAAACGGCGGAGCAGCCGTTCGGCGGGGCCCATGCTCAAGGTCAGCGCCACGGCGGCGGGCGCGGCGACGGCCGCGCCCGTACGGCCCGCGAGCACGTCCCCGAGGGCGGTGTACAGCACCAGAGTTCCGGCCCCGAGTCCGAACACCCCGTACGGCAGGGACGCGAGGACCCGTGGCCGGTGCGGCGGCCGGGCCCGCGCCTGTCGGAGCGGTCGACGGGCACGGTCCGGCCCGGTCACGGCGGGCTCGGTGCGCGTGGCGTGCACCGCCAGGACCGTGGCCGCCGCGAGGGAAGCCAGCAGGAGCGCGGTCCGGGACCACGGCGGCAGGTCATGGAGAACGGTCACGGCCGTGCCCCCGGCCGTCGGCAGGAGCGCGTACAGCAGCGCGCGTTCGCGGCCCAGCACGAGCAGGGCCGTCGCCGCCGACCCGTACAGCGCCTGCGCCGACGCGAACACGGCGACGTGCCACTGGCCCGGCCCGGCGCACACGACGGCGGCCGCGGTGCTCAGCAGGGCGCCCGCCGCGGTGCCCGTGCGCAGGCAGCGGAGGGCGGCGGGCCGGTCGCCCAGTGCCGGCCAGGAGTGGGCCCGGTGGGACAGCGCCTGGTTCCAGGCCCAGCCGGTGAGCGCGCCGGCCAGCAGCGGTGCGAGGGACGCGTCCTCGAGCAGCGGGGCGGCCAGCGCGTACGCGAGGCCCGGGAGGGCGAAGACGAGGCCGCGCAGCAGGCAGCCGAGGAGCCCGGTCCACCACGGGTCGGCGGCGGGTGGCGAAGGCTCCGGGTAGCGGCGCGGGACCCTTTCGTACAGCGCCTCCGCGAGCGCGAACGAGTCGGCGCGGCCGTACGTGCGGCGGATGTGGTCGTCCGTCATGCCGTCCGATTCGAGGACGGCGGCGATCTCGTCGGCGTGGACGGCGTGGGCGATCACGCCGTCCATGCGGTGGGCGAGTTCACCGAGCGGGTCCGCCGGGGCCGTGGGTGGCGCTCCGCTCACCGCAGTGCCGCCTCTGGGGTCTCCGCGAACGCCACCCCTGCTGCGTCCGCGGCCTTTGTGAACGGAGTCGTCACCGGCTCCGGGAACCCGGCCAGTTCGAGGTAGATCCGGCGGAACGCGTCCACCGAGCGCCGGAGCGTGAACCGGTCGACGACCCGCTGCCGGGCGAGCCGGCCGAGCTCTGCCCGCCGTCCTGCGTCCCGCAGCAGGCCGAGCGTGGCCTCCGCCATCAGCGCGGGCTCACGCGGCGGCACGACGAGACCGGTGTCGCCGACCGCCTCCCTGACCCCGCCGACATCGGTGGACACGGTGGCACGGCCGCAGGACATCGCCTCGATGAGCGAGAAGGGGAACCCTTCGCTGATCGAGGAGAGCAGCACCACGCTCCCCGACGCGTAGGCACGCGCCACATCGCTGATCCGCCCCTCCCAGCTGATGCCGTCCACGACCCCCAGTTCGGCGGCGAGTTTCTCCATCCGGGTGCGGTAGGCCTCACCGCCTGCGGGGACACCGCCGAACAGCCGGAGCCGTACGTCGGGGAGTTCGGCGCGCACCATCGCGTAGGCCCGGATCAGCGTGCGGAGGTCCTTGATGGGGTCGATGCGGCCGGCCCAGGCGATCGTCGGCACCTCCGGTTCCGGGCCGGTGTCGGGGAAGGCGTGCGGGTCGACCCCGTTGTAGACGGTGCGGACGCGGTCGTCGGGTGCGCCGCCCCGTTTCTCCCACCGCCGGTTGTACTGGTTGCACGGGGTGATGAGGTCGGCGCGACGGTAGCCGAGCGAGCTGAGTTCGCGGTAGAAGCCCAGCATCAGCGCCTTCACCGGCGCCCGCTGTGCCTCGCCGCGGTACCAGAGGTAGCGCTCGCGGAGGTAGATGCCGTGCTCGGTGAGCAGGAACGGCACACCGTCGAAGTGCTGGGCGGCCAGCGCCGGCAGGGTGGCGAGGCCGCCGCTGACGGCGTGGGCGATCGAGTCGTCGGGTATCGGTGCGGCGAGCGGCCGGAGGGTGTGCTCCAGCAGATCGAGGGCCGTGAGGGCGTCGTGCACGGTGGGCCGGGCCGCGGACAGCTCCAGGTGCGGCATGGCCCACGTCCACATCAGGGACCGCAGCGCGGACTCGGAGCGGAGCGCCGCCGTCAGCTGCCCGGCGCGGGCGTAGCCGGCGAGGCCGTCCAGCGCCTCGCCGAAGTCGCAGCCCGCCGACGGGTCGAGAATCGACAGCAGGAGGCGTTCGTAGACGCCGAGGAAGCGCTCACGTTCCCGCCGGGGCGGCCGGCGGCGGACCGGCTCCGGCCCCCACAGCGGGAACACCGTGTGCCGGTACACGTTCCGCGGCATCTCCCAGGTGACCGGCTCGCGTCCGCCGCCGGTGAGGGAGACGACCTGGAAGTCGACCTCCGGCATTCCGCGCAACAGCTGGTCGCACCAGGTGGAGACGCCGCCGTGGGCGTGCGGATAGGTGCCTTCGGTGAGCATGGTGACATGTCGGCCGCAGCTCGGCATGGATGGTGTCCCCCCAGGACGTGGTCGGCGGTCCGGTTCGTGCCGTCGGGTCAGGACGGCAGCCTGAGCGTGATCGCCGACTGGAGCAGTTCGGGCGTGGCCCACTCGGAGCGCGTCCCGGCGTAGGCGGAGCCGAACACCGTGGTGGTCAGCAGCCGTTGCTTACGGGTGCCTTCCGGCGCGGTGACGGGTGCGGCGACACCGGAGGGCGCCTTCACGGTGACCGTGCCGCCGATGCGGTAGGCGGTGACCCTGCCGTCCGCGAGCGCCCGATCCCACGCGGCGCGCCGCTGGAGTTCCGTACCCGCCTCCCGCTGGCGGGGGTTGACGACCGGGGCGCTGTCGGCGAACAGGGCGCGGTAGTCGGCCAGCACCGTGTCGAGCACGGGGTACAGGAGGCGTTCCTCGGCGAGGTTGGACTGGTGCGCGTAGTGCGGGCGGGGATCGTTGGCGACGACGTGTCCGAGGGCGGTGCGGGCCTCCTGCGGGACGATGTACGAGGCGTAGCCGGTCGCGGTGTCGAGCGGCTCCGGCAGGCAGGTGGAGGCGGGGTTGGACTCGCAGACCCCGCTGCCGCCGTCGCCGGCGGCCGTGTAGATCCAGTTGTACTCGTCGGTCATCTCGGCCGCGGTGCCGACGTTGTAGTACACGTTCATGGGGTGCCGTGGCACGGTCTGCGCGGCGCCGACCGGACGCTGCCGCGGCTCCCGGGAGTTGTCGCTCGCGATCCACTTCACCCCGTTGTCGGCGAGGGCGCCGGCGAGGTTCGGGTTGTCCACCGGCTGCTGCGGCAGGGTCTTCAGGCCGGAGTGCTCGCCGGTGACGAGTTCGGTGCGGTCGACGGGGAGGCCCTTGCGCACGGCCCAGTCGTGGTTGTCGCGGATCTGTGCGGAGATCTCGGCGCGGCCGACCCAGCGGGTGCTGCCCGCGGTGTCGGTCGCGCACTCCCAGGGCACGGTGGACGCGTCCTGCACACAGCCGAGGAACGGATGCGTGTAGGTGTGGTTGATCCAGCGGTACTGCGCCTTGTCGGCGAGCAGCCGGTCGGTGAGCGGATCGCTGCCTCCGTGCTCCGCCTTCCACTCCTCGCCGGCGCCCGCGTTGTGGACCATGTCGAGGGTGAAGCCGGCGCTGCGCTGCCAGGCGGCCGCGTGCGCGGCGTCGGCCGCGGTCATCCGGATCGGCGCACCGCCCCCGTCGCCGCCGCCCGGGCAGTCGATGTCGCCGGGGGTGCAGTCGCGGGCGGTGTCCCAGCGGGCGTCGGGCGCGAAGACGTCGTCGATGTGGACGGAGAAGTAGTTGCGGCTCTGCCCGAGGTGGACGCCCTGGGTGAGCCATTCGACGATGCCGCGCGCGAGGACCCGGAACTGCCGCTGGTGCCGGTTGTACGCGAAGGTCACGACCAGCTCGCGGCGGCCGTCGTGCGTGTACTCGCCGATCAGGCTCGCGCGTGAGGAGCCGTCGCCGACGGGCGCGTCGAGGAGGCTGGTGAAGCCTTCGCGGGGGCGGCCGGCGTAGCCGTAGCTCTCGGCGACGAGCGGCGAGTTGTCCTCGAAGGTGACGGGCCCGTCGAGGTAGCCGAACACTCCGGCCCGCCCGGCGGCGGTGACCGCGCTGCGCGCGCCGTCGAGCACGCCGGCGTAGCCGCCGTTGTCGACGTACTCCAGCCCGACGCCCGGGTGCGACCAGGTGTAGGCGTCGACCTGGCGGATCCCGAAGGTCCGCTCGTACGCGAAGAGGGCGGCGTTCTCCGCGGCCCCGGCGGCGGTGTCCGCGCCGAACGGGTCCTCGTCGGGCACGACGACGCCCTGGAACCTGGCGCGCGGGCGGCCGTCCACGGTGTCGCTGAGGAAGGACCCGTCGACCCGCGGGCGGGCCGGGTCGTTCAGGTCCAGCGTCCGGTGGGGTACTCCGGTGCCCGCCAGTTCGGAGACGATCGCGTCGACGGCCGCGCTCCCGTCGTCGACGACGAGCACCACGAGGTCGATGCGGGGCACCGGCGCGGCGGCCGCCTGTGCGGCGGGCAGGATCCCCGCCAGCGTGACGGCGGCGGTCGCGGCGACGAGGAAGCGGCCGCCCGCCGCGCGTCCGGGGCGCGGGCGGGCCACCCGTGCGCGCCGCTTCCCGGGGCCCTCGGGCCCTCCGCCGCTCCCGCGGGCACCCGTGCCGGCCCGGCGGACGCGGGCGGGCCCGGCGGCACGCCCGCGGCGGTCAGCGGCGAAGGCCGCCACGTCCCCGCCGAACGTTTGCGCCTCGAGGCGGCGGCCGAGGGCGGCCTCGCCGCCGGCCGGGTCGCCGGCGCCGCCGGACCCGGTCCCGGACCGGCGTCCCGCCTCGTGCGCACGCTGCTGCTCCATGTGACTCCCCCCTCGCACGCTTCCCCAACGCCTGGCAGACGCAAGGAAGTTCTGTGCCGATGACGCGACGGGGCCCCACGCCTCGTCGCCCGAATGTGGTGAGTGTGGCCGAGCGGTGACAACCTCCGGGCCGAACATGAAAGAGACACCACGCACGAGTGAACCGCCGCCGCCGTGAGCGATACATATGGCCGCGCGTAGGCTCTTGTCCGGTGTGGGGTGTCGATCCGCCCTCGCCGCACCCTCGGAACTCAACGGAAGCGAGATTTCACCACCGTGACTGCTCTCACTCTCAGCACTGCAGGCGCTGCGACGCTGCGCGCCGACGCCCTCGTCGTCGGCGTGGCGAAGGGCGCCAAGGGCCCGGTGGTCGCGCCGGGCGCCGAGGCCGTGGACAAGGCGTTCGACGGCAAGCTCGCCTCCGTCCTGGAGACCCTCGGCGCCGGCGGTGGCGAGGGCGAGGTCACCAAGCTCCCCGCGCCGTCCGGCCTGAAGGCCCCGGTCGTGCTGGCCGTCGGTCTGGGCGCGGCCCCCGAGGACGGCGAGGCGTACGGCTCCGAGGCGCTGCGCCGCGCGGCCGGTGCCGCGGCACGTGCGCTGTCCGGCGCCAAGAAGGCCGCCTTCGCGCTGCCCATAGAGTCCGTGGAGGACGCCGAGGCCATCGCCGAGGGTGCGCTGCTCGGCGCGTACGCCTTCACCGCGTACCAGGGGGCGGCCGACGAGAACGGCGCGAAGAAGCCGCTGGCCGAGGTCGCCCTGCTGGGTGCCAAGCCGCGTGACAAGGCGTTCAAGGCCGCCGCCGAGCGCGCGGTCGCGCTCACCGAGGAGATCAACCGCGCCCGCGACCTGATCAACACCCCGCCGAACGACCTCACCCCCGAGGCCTTCGCCGCCGTGGCCACGGCCGCCGGCAAGGAGCACGGCGTCAAGGTGCAGGTGCTCGACGAGAAGGCGCTCGCCAAGGGCGGCTACGGCGGCATCCTCGGCGTCGGCCAGGGCTCCCAGAACCCGCCGCGCCTGGTCAAGCTCTCCTATACGCACTCCAAGGGCGCCAAGACGCTCGCGCTCGTCGGCAAGGGCATCACCTACGACTCGGGCGGCATCTCCCTGAAGCCGGCCGGCCACAACGAGACGATGAAGTGCGACATGAGCGGCGCGGCCGCCGTGTTCGCCGCTGTCGTCGCGGCGGCCCGGCTGGGCCTCGCCGTCAACGTCACCGGCTGGCTGGCCCTCGCCGAGAACATGCCGTCCGGCTCGGCCACCCGCCCCGGCGACGTGCTGCGCATGTACAGCGGCAAGACGGTCGAGGTGCTCAACACCGACGCCGAGGGCCGTCTGGTGCTCGCGGACGCGCTGACGAGGGCGTCCGAGGAGAACCCGGACGCGATCGTCGACGTGGCGACCCTGACCGGTGCGATGGTGCTGGCGCTCGGCAACCGCACGTTCGGCATCATGGCGAACGACGACGCGTTCCGTACCTCGATCCACGAGATCGCCGAGGAGGTCGGCGAGGCGTCCTGGCCGATGCCGCTCCCCGCGGAGCTGCGCAAGGGCATGGACTCGCCGACCGCCGACATCGCGAACATGGGTGAGCGCATGGGCGGCGGCCTGGTTGCCGGCCTGTTCCTGAAGGAGTTCGTGGGCGAGGGCATCACCTGGGCGCACCTGGACATCGCGGGCCCCGCGTTCCACGAGGGCGCCCCGTTCGGCTACACGCCGAAGGGCGGCACCGGGTCGTCGATCCGCACGCTGGTGAAACTGGCGGAGCGGACCGCCGCGGGCGACCTGGGCTAGCGGACCGGATCGGCAGGGGGCGGGTGGGGCCGCGGGTGCCGCCGCGCGGCGCCTGTTCCCCACCCCTCCCCCGCGCCTTCGGCCCGCCCCCACTACGCCCCGGTAACGGGGAAAAGCGCTCAAGCTCACCATCTCAAGCTCCGGCCCCGCGTCCCGCCGTCCGTCAACAAGTGCGAAGATGGGTTCTCGGCAGGACAGGGCCCCCACCACAGGGCCGAAGAGACAGCGGCCGAACACCAGCCGACCGGCCGGTCATCTCCCGAGACGGGGGCCCGGCGAACGGCGCACATGCATGGAGGACGTGACGTGGCGAACGACGCCAGCACCGTTTTCGACCTAGTGATCCTCGGCGGTGGTAGCGGCGGTTACGCTGCGGCGCTGCGCGGAGCTCAGCTGGGCCTGGACGTCGCACTGATCGAAAAGAACAAGCTCGGCGGCACCTGCCTGCACAACGGCTGCATCCCCACGAAGGCTCTGCTGCACGCCGGCGAGATCGCGGACCAGGCTCGTGAGGCCGACCAGTTCGGTGTCAAGACCTCTTTCGAGGGCATCGACATCGCCGGCGTTCACAAGTACAAGGACGAGGTCGTCTCGGGCCTCTACAAGGGTCTGCAGGGTCTGGTCGCCTCCCGCAAGGTGACCTACATCGAGGGTGAGGGCCGGCTGTCCTCCCCCACCTCCGTCGACGTGAACGGCCGCCGCGTGCAGGGCCGCCACGTCCTCCTGGCGACCGGCTCCGTGCCGAAGTCCCTGCCGGGCCTGGACATCGACGGCAACCGCATCATCTCCTCGGACCACGCGCTGGTCCTGGACCGCGTTCCGAAGTCCGCGATCATCCTGGGCGGCGGCGTCATCGGCGTCGAGTTCGCCTCCGCGTGGAAGTCGTTCGGCACCGACGTCACCGTCGTCGAGGGTCTCAAGCACCTCGTGCCGGTCGAGGACGAGAACAGCTCGAAGCTGCTCGAGCGCGCCTTCCGCAAGCGCGGCATCAAGTTCAACCTGGGCACCTTCTTCGAGAAGGCCGAGTACACCCAGGACGGCGTGCGCGTCACCCTCGCCGACGGCAAGACCTTCGAGGCCGAGGTCCTCCTGGTCGCCATCGGCCGTGGCCCGGTCTCCCAGGGCCTCGGCTACGAGGAGCAGGGCGTCGCGATGGACCGCGGCTACGTCCTGGTCGACGAGTACATGCAGACCAACGTGCCCACCATCTCCGCGGTCGGTGACCTGGTCCCGACCCTCCAGCTCGCGCACGTCGGCTTCGCCGAGGGCATCCTGGTGGCGGAGCGGCTGGCCGGTCTGAAGACCGTCCCGATCGACTACGACGGCGTGCCGCGGGTGACGTACTGCCACCCGGAGGTCGCCTCCGTCGGCATCACCGAGGCCAAGGCCAAGGAGATCTACGGTGCGGACAAGGTCGTCGCCCTGAAGTACAACCTCGCGGGCAACGGCAAGAGCAAGATCCTGAAGACTGCGGGCGAGATCAAGCTCGTCCAGGTCAAGGACGGTGCCGTGGTCGGCGTCCACATGGTCGGTGACCGTATGGGCGAGCAGGTCGGTGAAGCTCAGCTGATCTACAACTGGGAGGCTCTGCCGGCCGAGGTCGCGCAGCTCATCCACGCGCACCCGACGCAGAACGAGGCCCTCGGCGAGGCCCACCTGGCCCTGGCCGGCAAGCCGCTGCACTCCCACGACTAGTCAGTTACGGGCGCGACAGACCACTTCCGCACATCGTTAAGGAGCAACTGAAACCATGGCGGTTTCCGTAACCCTTCCGGCGCTCGGTGAGAGCGTCACCGAGGGCACTGTCACCCGCTGGCTGAAGGCCGAGGGAGAGCGCGTCGAGGCCGACGAGCCGCTGCTCGAGGTGTCGACCGACAAGGTCGACACCGAGATCCCCGCCCCTGCCTCCGGTGTCCTGGCGTCCATCAAGGTCGCCGAGGACGAGACCGTTGAGGTCGGCGCCGAGCTGGCCGTCATCGACGACGGCAGCGGCGCCCCCGCTGCCGCCCCGGCACCGGCCGCCGCCGAGGCCGAGGCTCCCGCCCCGGCTCCGGCCGAGGCGCCCGCGCCCGCCTATGAGGCGCCGCAGGCCGCGCCGTCCACCGAGGCTGCCGCCCCGGCTCCCGCCCCGACCGCGGAGGCCGCCGCCGGCGGTGGCTCCGCCGAGGGCACCGACGTCGTCCTTCCGGCGCTCGGCGAGAGCGTCACCGAGGGCACCGTGACCCGCTGGCTGAAGGAGGTCGGCGAGGAGGTCACGGAGGACGAGCCGCTGCTCGAGGTCTCCACCGACAAGGTCGACACCGAGATCCCGGCCCCGGCCTCCGGCGTGCTGCTGGAGATCGTGGTCGCGGAGGACGAGACGGCGGAGGTCGGCGCCAAGCTGGCCGTCATCGGTGCGAAGGGTGCGGCTCCGGCCGCCGCCCCCGCGCCGGCGGCTCCTGCCCCGGCTCCCGCGCCCGCCGCACCGGCCCCCGCGCCGGCTCCGGCCCCCGCGGCCGCCCCGGCACCGGCTCCGGCCGCTCCGGCCGCTCCGGCCCCCGCGCCGGCACAGGCCCAGGCGCCGGTGGCTCCCGCTGCCCCGGCCGCGCCCGCCGCCGTCGAGGCGAGCGACGCGTACGTGACCCCTCTGGTCCGTAAGCTCGCCGCCGAGAACGGCGTCGACCTCGGTTCGGTCAAGGGCACCGGCGTCGGTGGCCGTATCCGCAAGCAGGACGTCATCGCCGCCGCGGAGGCCGCCAAGGCCGCCGCGCAGGCGCCCGCCGCCGCTGCCGCCCCGGCCGCTGCCAAGGCTCCGAAGCTCGAGGCGTCCCCGCTGCGCGGTCAGACGGTCAAGATGACCCGCATGCGCAAGGTCATCGGCGACAACATGATGAAGGCGCTGCACGACCAGGCGCAGCTGACCTCGGTCGTCGAGGTCGACATCACCAAGCTGATGAAGCTGCGTGCCCGTGCGAAGGACGCGTTCGCGGCCCGTGAGGGCGTCAAGCTCTCCCCGATGCCGTTCTTCGTGAAGGCCGCCGCCCAGGCCCTGAAGGCCCACCCGGTCATCAACGCCCGGATCAACGAGGCCGAGGGCACCATCACGTACTTCGACTCGGAGAACATCGGCATCGCCGTGGACTCCGAGAAGGGGCTGATGACGCCGGTCATCAAGGGTGCGGGCGACCTGAACCTCGCCGGTATCGCCAAGAAGACCGCCGAGCTCGCCGGAGCCGTGCGCGCCAGCAAGATCACGCCGGACGACCTCGCCGGCGCGACCTTCACCATCAGCAACACCGGCTCGCGCGGTGCGCTGTTCGACACGATCATCGTGCCGCCGAACCAGGTCGCCATCCTGGGCATCGGTGCCACGGTCCGCCGCCCGGTGGTCGTGAACCACCCGGACCTCGGCGAGACGATCGCGATCCGCGACATGACGTACGTCGCGCTCTCCTACGACCACCGTCTGGTGGACGGCGCCGACGCCGCCCGCTACCTGACGGCCGTCAAGCAGATCCTGGAGGCCGGTGAGTTCGAGGTCGAGCTCGGCCTCTGAGCGGCACCGCTGTAACCAGCCTCACCTGCTGCGCCCCCGCCCGGGAGTACTTCCGGGCGGGGGCGCAGCCGTATTGTCTAAGGGCCACAGGTCGACGCGGCTTTAAGGAGCGCTCCATGACCATCCCCGTCGTCCACTCGCTGCGCGATCAGATCCGCGAGCACATCGTGGAGGGGATCGTCAGCGGGCGCTGGAAGCCGGGGGAACGCATCGTCGAGCGCCGGATCGCCACCGAACTCGAGGTCTCCCAGACGCCGGTGCGTGAGGCGCTGCGCGAGCTGGAGTCACTGCGGCTGATCGAGTCGGCGCCCAACAAGGGCGTACGGGTGCGGAATCTGACCGCCGCGGACCTGGAGGAGAGCTACCCGGTGCGAGCGGGCCTGGAGCAGATCGCGGCCGAACTGGCCGCGGTGCGCCTCGCGGAGGACTGCACGACGCTGGAGCCGCACGTGGCGGCGCTGTACGAGGCGGACCGCAGCGGGGACTCGGCGGGGCAGGTGCGCCACACGGTGGCCTTCCACCGGGAGCTGGTCAGGGCGGCGGGCAACGGCGTCCTCCTGCACACCTGGGAGGGTCTGGGGATCGAGGTCTTCACGGCCCTGTCGATCCGCTGGCTGGGCACGGTGCAGAAGTCGTACGCGGAGGAGCACCAGGACCTGGTGGAGGCCTTCCGCAGGCGTGATCCGGAGATCGGCTCGCTGGTGAAGGCTCACGTCCTCGGCTGCGCCCCGCGCGCGTAGCCGGGTCACAGCCGGTCCCCGCACGCGTAGTCGGGTCACAGCCGGTCCCTCGCCCGTAGCTCTTCGCATGCGACAGCCGGCGGGCGGACCTTCTCCCCGTTGCCGCACGGCTGGCGGCGGGCCCGCTCGAACGTGCACTCACGCGCCCGATTAGACCCTTTCGTCGCGGCACAGCGTGCCCACTTTTGAGGCACCCGATGCCAATTTCACCCCAGGCTTTGATCGATCATCGATCAGAGACTTACAGTCGTCCCCGGGTCCACCAGACCCGTCGCCCTGTCCTGCCAGACACGGCACCCCCTTATCTCAACCCCCCTCCTGTCCGGAAGGCGGCGATCATGACCGACCCCGTAGGCAAGCTTCCGAGCGAGCTCGACCAGCTCCCGGACCGCGACGCCGAGGAAACCGCCGAGTGGGCGGCGTCCCTCGACGCCGTCGCGGAGCACGCAGGCCCGCACCGCGCCGCGTATCTGATGCGCCGCACGCTCCAGCACGCCGAGAAGGCCGGTGTGGCCCTGCCCCGCCTGCTGGAGACGGACTACGTCAACACCATCCCGACCTCCGCCGAGCCCGCCTTCGACGGCGACGAGGCGATGGAAGCCCGTATCACCGCCTGGAACCGCTGGAACGCCGCGGCCATGGTGACCCGCGGCTCCAAGCACGGCGTCGGCGGCCACATCGCCACCTTCGCCTCCGCGGCCTGGCTCTACGAGACCGGCTTCAACCACTTCTTCCGCGGCAAGGAGGGGGACGGCTCCGGCGATCAGCTCTACATCCAGGGCCACGCCTCCCCCGGCATCTACGCCCGCGCGTTCCTCGACGGCCGGCTCACCGAGGACCACCTCGACAACTTCCGCCAGGAAGCCGGCGGCAAGGGCCTCCCCTCGTACCCGCACCCGCGCCGGCTGCCCTGGCTGTGGGAGTTCCCCACCGTCTCCATGGGCCTCGGCCCGCTGTCCGCGATCTACCAGGCGCGGTTCAACCGCTACCTCCAGGGCCGCGGCATCAAGGACACCTCGAACTCCCACGTCTGGGCGTTCCTCGGTGACGGCGAGATGGACGAGCCCGAGTCGACCGCGGCACTCGCCCTCGCCTCCCGCGAGCAGCTCGACAACCTGACCTTCGTGATCAACTGCAACCTGCAGCGTCTCGACGGCCCGGTCCGCGCCAACTTCAAGATCGTGCAGGAGCTGGAGGCCCAGTTCCGCGGCGCCGGCTGGAACGTCGTCAAGTCACTGTGGGGTTCGGCCTGGGACGAGGTGTTCCAGCTCGACACCACGGGCGCCCTGGTGCGCCGGCTCCGCGAGGTCCCGGACGCGCAGTTCCAGACGTACGCGACCCGCGACGTGGCCTACATCCGTGAGCACTTCTTCGGCGCGGAGCCCGCGCTCGTCGAGCTCGGGAAGATCCTCACCGACGCCAAGATCGCCGAGTGCTTCCACACCTCCCGCGGCGGCCACGAGGCCCGCAAGGTGTACGCGGCGTACCGTGCCGCGCTCGCCCACAAGGGCGCGCCGACCGTGATCCTCGCGCAGACGGTGAAGGGCCACACCCTCGGCAAGGGCTTCGAGTCCAAGAACGCCAACCACCAGATGAAGAAGCTGACGATCGACGAGTTCAAGGGCATGCGTGACCTGCTCGGGCTCCCGATCGCGGACAGCGCCTTCGACAGCGGTGTGGTGCCCTACGGCCACCCCGGCGCCGACTCCCCCGAGGTCCGCTACCTCCAGGAGCGCCGCGCGGCCCTCGGCGGCCCCGCCCCGGCCCGCCGGATGCACGCCTCCGCGCCCCTGCCCCAGCCGGAGGAGCGCGCCTTCAAGGCGCTGCACAAGGGCTCCGGCAAGCAGGAGATGGCCACGACCATGGCCTTCGTCCGCCTGGTCAAGGACCTGATGCGGGACAAGCAGACCGGCCGCCGCTGGGTGCCGATCGTCCCCGACGAGGCCCGTACCTTCGGTATGGAGTCGCTGTTCCCGTCCGCCGGCATCTACTCGCCCATGGGCCAGACGTACGAGCCGGTCGACCGCGACCAGCTGATGTACTACAAGGAGGCCAAGGACGGCCAGATCCTCAACGAGGGGATCACGGAGGCCGGCGCCATGGCCGACTTCATCGCCGCCGCCACGTCGTACTCGACGCACGGCGAGACGATGATCCCGTTCTACATCTTCTACTCGATGTTCGGCTGGCAGCGGACCGGCGACCAGATGTGGCAGCTCGCCGACCAGCTCGGCAAGGGCTTCATCGTCGGCGCCACCGCGGGCCGCACCACGCTGACCGGTGAGGGCCTGCAGCACGCGGACGGCCACTCGCACCTGATCGCCGCCACCAACCCGGCGTCGCTCAACTACGACCCGGCGTTCGCGTACGAGATCGCGGTGATCGTCAAGGACGGTCTGCGCCGGATGTACGGCGAGAACCCTGAGGACGTCTTCTACTACCTCACGGTCTACAACGAGCCCAAGCCGCAGCCCGCCATGCCGGAGGGCGTCGAGGAGGGCATCGTCAAGGGCCTGTACCGCTTCAAGGAGGGCGCTGCCGGCGCGGACGCCCCGCGGCTCCAGCTGCTCGCCTCCGGTACGGCGATCCACTGGGCGCTCGAGGCCCAGCGGCTCCTGGCGGACGACTGGAGCGTGGCCGCCGACGTCTGGTCCGCGACCTCGTGGGGCGAGCTGCGCCGCGACGCGCTCGAGGCCGACGCGGCCCTGCTCCGCGGCGAGCAGCGCACCCCGTACGTCACCCAGGCCCTGGAGGGCGCGCCCGGCCCGGTGCTCGCGGTCTCCGACTGGATGCGGCAGGTGCCGGACCAGATCAGCCAGTGGGTGGAGCAGGACTGGTCCTCGCTCGGCACCGACGGCTTCGGCCTGTCGGACACCCGTGACGCGGCCCGCCGCCACTTCGGTGTCGACGCGCAGTCCATCACGGTCGCCGCACTGGCCCAGCTGGCGAAGCGCGGTGAGGTCCCCGCCTCTGCCATCAAGGAGGCGCGCGAGCGCTACGGCCTGTAGGCCCGCTCGTTCGTGAAGGCCCCCGCGGGCAGCTGCCCGCGGGGGCCTTCCGTGTCCGATGCTTGACCTTGACACCGTGTGAAGCCGTGCACTGGGAGACGTCATGTTCACCATCGGAGACTTCGCCAGGCACGGCCGTGTGTCGGCCCGCATGCTGCGTCACTACGACGCGGTCGGGCTGCTGCGTCCCGAGCACACCGACCCTTTCAGCGGCTACCGCTACTACTCCGCGGCCCAGCTCGCCACACTCAACCGCGTCATCGCCCTCAAGGACCTCGGCTTCACGCTTCAGCAGGTGCGGCAGATCCTCGACGAGAAGGTGACCACGGAGGAGCTGCGCGGGATGCTCAAGCTGCGCGAGGCGGAGCTGCGGGAGGCGATGGCCGCGGCGGCCGCCAGGCTGGCGCAGGTCGAGGCGAGGCTCCGGTCGATCGAGAGCGAGGGTCGTATGCCCATGCAGGACGTCATGATCAAGAGCACCCCGGCGGTCCGCGTCGCCGAACTGTCCGCCGTCGCCGCCAGCTACGCGCCCGAGCACATCGGCCCGGTGATCAGCCCGCTGTACGACGAGCTGTTCACCCGGCTGAAGGCGGCAGGCGTCACCCCGGCCGGACCCGGCATCGCCTACTACGAGGACGCGCCGGACGGCGACGGCATCGTGGTGCACGCCGGCTGCTCGGTCTCCGCGGAGACACAGCCTGGGCCGGACTTCGAGATCACCGAACTCCCCGCCGTGGAGCGGGCGGCGACGATCGTGCACCGCGGCCCGATGGACACGATCATGCCCACCGAGCAGAACCTGGCCCGCTGGATCGACGCCGGCGGCCACCGCTCGGCCGGCTACGCCCGTGAGGTGTACCTGGAGTGTCCGCCGGACAAGGAGAAGTGGGTGACGGAGCTCCAGGTACCGCTGGCACCCGCTGCGCGATGATGGGGGCATGCGCGCTGCCCGGCTGATCAAGATGGTCCTGCTGCTCCAGTCGCGGCCCTCCATGACCGGCGCCGAGCTCGCACGGGAGCTGGAGGTCTCGGAGCGCACGGTCACCCGCGACGCGCTCGCCCTGTCGGAAGCCGGAGTCCCGGTCTACGCGGACCGCGGCCGGGCCGGCGGGTACCGGCTGATCGGCGGGTACCGCACCCGGCTCACCGGTCTGGGGCGCGACGAGGCGGAGGCCCTGTTCCTGTCCGGGCTGCCGGGCGCGCTGCGCGACATGGGGCTCGAGGACGCGGCGTCCGCGGCACGCTTGAAGGTGTCCGCGGCGCTGCTCCCCTCACTGCGGAACGCGCCCGAATCCGCGGCCCGGCGCTTCCACCTCGACGCCCCCGGCTGGTACCAGGAGCCGAAGACCCCTGAACTGCTGCCGGTCCTCGCGGAGGCCGTGTGGGACGACCGCCGTGTACGGGCCGCGTACCGCCGCGGGGACACCGAGGTGGAACGGCGGCTGGAACCGTACGGGCTCGTGCTGAAGGCGGGCGTCTGGTACCTGTGCGCGCGGGCGGACGGCACGCTGCGGGTCTACCGCATCGACCGGTTCTCGTCGGTGGAGGCGGACGAGGAGCGGTTCGAACGGGACGAGGACTTCGATCTGGCCGCCTTCTGGCAGGAGCGGGCCGCTCAGTTCGCCCGGTCGATCCTCCGCGCGGAGGCCGTCGTCCGCGTGACCGGGGACGGCGCGCGCCGGCTGCCGTACGTGACGGACCGCGCCGCCGCCGAGGAGGCGCTGGCGGCGGCCGGTCCGCCGGACGCCCGGGGGCGGGTGACGCTGACGCTGCCCGTGGAGTCGCTGGACGTGGCGTACGGCCAACTGCTGTCCCTGGGGCCCGAGGTGGAGGTCCTCGGGCCGCCGGAGCTCCGGGACCGCTTCGCCGGGGCGGCGGCCGCGCTGCGGGACCTCTACCGGTAGTCCTCCACCGCCGGTGTGCCGCCCGCCTGTTCGGCCAGCATGTATCCCCAGACGTCCGGCCGGCTGCCGTCCGCGTCGGTCACGCCGTACTCCCTGGCCAGCCGGCCGCTGTCGAGGGACAGGCCGTTCCAGCGGGACCGCCCGGGGTCGGCGACGAGCGCCGTGACGCCTCTGGCCAGGTACACGGGCGACTCGGACAGGGCCCAGTGCTTCTGCTTGTCGACGCCGTCGCGCCAGTTCTCCTCCGTGAGGCCGAAGATGTCGAGCATCTCCTCGGAGCGGATGAAGCCCGGGGTGACGGCCACGGCGGTGCAGCCGACGCTCTTCAGCTCCTCTCCGAGGGTGAAGGCCATCCGGATGGGGCCGTTCTTGGCGAGGTCGTAGTAGAAGTTCTCCCGGAACCCCTTGTTGGTCTCCGCGGTGCCGTCGGTGACCTCCACGACCAGGCCGCCCGGCTCCCGGACCAGCAGGGGCAGCGCGATGCTGCTGGTGATGATGTGGCTCTTCACGCCCAGGTCCAGCATCCGCAGTCCGCGCTCCAGGTCGACGTCCCACATCCGGGTGTCGAAGTCGAGCAGGAAGTTTCCGCCCCAGAGGTCGTTGACGAGGACGTCCAACCGTCCGTGGTCGCGTTCGACGCGCCGGACCAGTGCTCTCACCTGCTCCGGGTCGAGGTGGTCGGTGGGCACCGCGATGCCCTCGCCGCCGGCCGCCGTGACCAGTTCGGCGGTCTCCTCGACGGTCTCCGTGGGGCGACCGACCTCGCTGACGCTGGTGCGGGTGGTCCGGCCGGTCACATACACGGTCGCGCCCGCGGCGCCCAGTTCCACGGCCATGGCACGGCCCGCGCCACGAGTGGCGCCCGCGACCAGCACGATCCTGCCGCCGAGCGGCTTGTTCTTCGTCGTCATGAGCCGACCGTCGCACGGAAACCGGACACCTTCTGTCGGGCTTGGGCCGACCGGGAGCCCCGTATTGCGAAACAGCCGCGTTTCGGCATGCTCCGCGTGCGACGGCCCCCGCCAACCACGATGCTTGTCCCGTGATGGACGAGACGGAGTTCTGGGAGATCATCGACAGCACCCGCGAGGCCGCCGAGGGCGACCCCGAGGAACACGCGGAGCTGCTCGTCGAACGGCTGCTGCAGCTCGACCCCGACTCCGTGCTGGATTTCGCACGGCACTTCGAGGCCCGCTACAACCGCGCCTACCACTGGGACCTGTGGGGCGCGGCGGCCGTCCTGCTCGACGGGGCGAGCGACGACGCCTTCGACTACTTCCGCTGCTGGCTCATCGGCCAGGGCCGGGAGATCTTCGAGAGCGCGGTGCACGAGCCGGACGCCCTGGCCGAGCTGCTGGACGATTTCGACGAGGACGTCGACGGCGACGGCGAGGAACTGGGCTACGCCGCCGACGAGGCGTACGAGCAGCTGACCGGGGCCGACGCGCCCGACCTGGGGATCCCGGTGCAGTCGGCGGAGCCGGCCGGCACGCCCTTCGACCTCGACGACGACGCGGTGCTCGCCGAGCGCTTCCCGCGGTTGTGGGAGCGGTTCGGCAGCGGCTGACGGTCCGTGGGCCCCGGCGGGCGCGGCCTACGCCGTGAGGGCGCGGCCCATCAGCACGTCGTCCACAAAGCGGCCGTCGAGGTGGAACTCGCCGGGCAGTATCCCCTCGACCACGAAGCCCTCCGCCTCGTACAGCGCTCGCGCCGGCGCGTTGTGGGCGAGCACCCGCAGGGTGATGCGCACGGCTCCCTGCCGCCGGGCCTCGTCGCACGCCGCCCGCAGCAGCGCCCGCCCGACACCGCGGCCGCGGGCCCGCCCGTCCACGGCGAGGCCCTGGATCTGGCGGACGTGCCGGTTGCAGGCGAGCGGGGTCGGCGGGGCCAGCCGGATGTAGCCGAGGATCGCCCCATGACCGTCCTCGGCGACGAGGAACTGCTCCGGGCGGTGGTTGGCGTCGAAGAACGAGTCGTACGGCGGCTGCGGCCGGGGGGTCACGGCATGCAGCGGCGACCAGGCGGCGCGGTCCAGCTCCCCCAGCTCCGCGTCGTCGTCAGGTCGTGCGGGGCGTATGTGCGACTCGGGCATGGGGCCACTGTGCCATGTCGGACCACCGGGGCAGGATGGGCCCATGCAGAGAACCCGAATTGCCGTCACCGGCGCCTCCGGGCTCATCGGCGGGGCACTGGTGAGGTCCTTGCGCGCGGACGGGCACGAGGTGGTGCGTCTGGTGCGGCGTCCGGCGAGCGCCGGGGACGAGGTCCACTGGGATCCCGCTCGGCAGTACGTGGACGTGGCCGGCCTGGTCGGCTGCCAGGCCGTGGTGCACCTCGCGGGGGCCGGGGTGGGCGACCACCGCTGGACGGACGCCTACCGCAAGGAGATCCGCGACAGCCGTGTCCTCGGCACGGCGGCGATCGCGGAGGCCGTGGCCTCCCTGGACGTGCCGCCGCGGGTACTGGTGAGCGGCAGCGCGGTCGGCTACTACGGCGACACGGGTGGCCGTCCCGTGGACGAGGGCGCGCCGCCCGGGGAGGGGTTCCTGCCCGGTGTGTGCGTGGAGTGGGAGGAGGCCACGGCCCCGGCGCAGGAGGCGGGTGTGCGAACGGCCCTGGCGCGTACGGGACTTGTGGTGGCGCGGCACGGGGGTGCCTGGGGCCGGATGTTCCCGCTCTTCAAGGCGGGGCTGGGCGGACGGCTGGGTGGGGGCCGGCAGTACTGGAGCTTCATCGCGCTGCACGACGCGGTGGCGGCGCTGCGGCACATCATCGACTCCGAGTCCCTGTCCGGCCCGGTGAACCTGACGGCCCCCGAGCCGGTGACCAACCGGGAGGCGACAGCGGCGATGGGCCGGGTGCTGCGCCGTCCGACGCCGTTCGCGGTGCCGGCGCCGGCCCTGCGGGTGGTACTCGGCGGGCTGGCGGAGGACGTGCTGAACAGCGGGCGGGTGCTGCCGGGTGTCCTGCTGGGGTCGGGGTTCCCGTTCGCCTTCCCGCGCATCGACGACGCGATCCGGGCGGCGCTGCGCTAGACCGTGTCCGGCGGGCGGGGAGCGCGGTGTGCGCCCCCGCGCTCCGGTGCTCCGCGATGTGCGCTACCTCAGGCGGCCGCGTACCTCTTTAGTCTCGAACAGAACTCGGGTATTCCTCGGGCCTGTTGGGGGCATGAGCTCCCCACCAGCCGCGCCGACCTCGGGGAGGGGCACGTGCTCAGCACCGCTCATGATGCGGATGTCGTCATCGTCGGGGCCGGGATCGCCGGACTGTCGGCGGCCCACCGGCTGACCAGTGCGGGTGTCACGGTCAGCGTCCTGGAGGCCGCCCCGGTGGTGGGCGGCAGGATGGCCACCACGCAGCTCGACGGCTTCCGGCTCGACCGGACAGGCCAGTTGCTCAGTACCGCGTTCCCGGAGCTGCGCCGCACCGCGGTGCTCCAGGACGCCGACCTGCGGATGTTCTCGCCCGGTGTGCTGGTCCACAGCGGGGGCCGGCTGCAGCGGACCGGCGAGGTGGGGACCACCGGGCGGTGGGGCTCCGCCCACGCGAGGCGGGGTGCGGGACGGGCATCGCCCCACACCGCCCAGAGCGCGGGGGTCGCATTCTCCGTCGCGCGCGCCCTCGCGAGCGCCCCTCGGCCCCGCCAGCTCGACCAGGCACGGCTGGGCGCGTCCCTGGCGCGGCTCGCCGCGACACCCGTCGACCGTCTCCTCGCCCGCCCTGAACGGTCCGCCGCCGAGGCGCTGTACGGGCGCGGCCTGCCCGCACGCACGGTGGACGGCTTCCTGCGTCCGCTGCTGTCGGCGCTGCTGGGCGACCCGGAGCTGACCGGCACCTCCAGTCGTTGCGCGGACCTCGTGCTGCGCGGTTACGCGCGCGGCCGTCTGTGCGTGCCGGCGGGCGGCGCGGCGACGTTGCCGGAGCTGATGGCGGCGGGGCTGCCGTCCGGGGCCGTACGGACCGGCGTGCGGGTGACCGATGTCGCGACGACGTCCGTGACCACCGAGGAGCTCGGCGAGATCCGCTGCCGCTCCGTGCTGCTGGCGACGGGAGCGCGAGCGGCGGCCGGACTGCTGCCGGGGCTTCGGGTGCCCTCGTTCCGTCCGATGACGGTGGTGCACCACACGGCGCCCGAGTCCCCGCTCGGGGAGCCGTCGCTGGTGCTGGCGGCCGACCGGAGCGGGCCGGTGTCGCACACGGCGGTGATGAGCGAGGTCGATCCGTCGCGCGCCTCCGACGGCCGGGTGCTGATCTCCTCGACGCTGCTCGGTACACCGCCGGACGACCTGGACCGCCGGGTGCGGCGGCAGCTGGCGAATCTGTACGGCAGGGCGACGGACGACTGGGAGCTCCTCGCCGTCCACCACGACCCCGAGGCGGTGCCCGCGATGCCGGCGCCGCACGATCTGCGCCGCCCGGTGCGGGTGCTGTCCGGTCTCTACGTCTGCGGCGACCACCGCGACACGGGCACGGTGCAGGGTGCCCTGTTCTCCGGGCGGCGGGCGGCGGACGCGGTGCTGAGCGACTTCGGGATCCGGCCGGGGTGTGCGGCCACGGCGCTGACCGCGGCGGCCTGAGGCCCCACGGAGTCGCGAGAACGCCGGCGGGCGGGGCCGCCACCCCGCCCGCCGGCCGAGGTCAGCCCAGGGCGGCCACCCGGTCGCGGTAGGTCCGGACCGGTGCCGCGTCGCGATACGGCTCCAGCCGGCGTTCGAACTCGCGGACGTACTCCGTGGCCCGCACCGACCGCATCTCGGACGCCTGGAGCGCCGCCTCCGCGCCCAGCGCGCACGCCTGGTCCAGCTCGCCCAGACCGAGCCGGGCGGAGGCCAGGACGACCCGGCAGAAGAGCCGGCTGCGGGCGAACGCGGGGGCGCGCAGCTGGAGGGAGCGTTCCGCGTGCTGCACGGCGCTGCGGTACTGCCGCAGGTCGCGGTGGCAGTGGCTGAACTCGTCCGCCAGCTGTGCCTCGTCGAAGGTGCGCGCCCAGTGCGGCACGTCGTCCCCGGGCCGGGCGGCCTCCAGGGCGCGCTCCGCCCGCACGAGCGCGGCGGTGCACGCCCGCGTCTCGCCGAGCACCGCGTGCCCGCGGGCCTCCGCGCAGTGCAGCAGCGCCTGGACCGGTGGTGGGGCCGACGGCCCCACCCCCTGCTGGGCGACCCTGGTCAGCTGCACGGCCTCCCGGCCGTGTCCGAGGTAGACGGCCTGCCGGCTCATGGTGACGAGCACGTACGACCCGTACGCCCGGTCCCCCGCCGCCTGGGAGAGCCGCAGCGCCTGGACGAAGTACCGCTGGGCGAGTCCGTGGGCCGCGATGTCGTACGAGGTCCAGCCGGCCAGCCTGGTGAGGTCGGCGGCCGCGGCGAACAGGCGCCGCCCGGTCGTCTCGCCGTACGTGCCGCGCAGCATCGGCTCGGCCTCGTGCTCCAGGTAGCGCACCAGAGCCTGCCGGGCGTGGCCGCCGCCGTAGGCGTGGTCGAGGGCGCGGAAGAGTTCGCCGACGGCGCGCAGCGCCGCGATGTCACCACCGGAGACCTTCTGCCCGGGCCCCCGGTCGCCGGCGGCGCGCTGCCGTGGAACGGCCACCCTCGGTCCCTGCTGGGGCACCCGGCCTGAGCCCGGGTGCGCCTCGCCCCGGCCCACGCGCTCGTCGGCGCCGCCGATCAGCCAGTCCCGGCTGGGCACGACCAGTCCGGCCGGTGTGAAAGCGATCTTGCGAAGCTCCGCGTGGCTGCCGGAGTCCTTGCGCCACAGGCCGCTGACGATGTCCACGGCCTCCTCCGGGGTGGCGGCGAACTCCAGCCCCGCGTAGACGGGGGCGCAGGCGTCGAGCCCCAGGTCCTGGGCGGACAGCCGGCGGCCGAGTCTGCGGGTGAACACCTCCGCGATCAGCGCGGGCGTCGTTCCGCGCGGTTGCTGCCCCCGCAGCCAGCGGGTCACGGAGGTCTTGTCGTAGCGAAGGTCGAGGCCGTGCTCGAGGCCCAGCTGATCCACCCGGCGGGCGAGGCCGGCGTGGGAGAATCCGGCCTCCGCGATGAGCGCGGCGAGCTGCCGGTTGGGGGTGCGCGGGGTGGTCCGTTCCGTCATCGGTTGTGGCGTCTCCTGCCTTCCGGGCCGGGAGCAGCCCATGGGGGTACCTCCTGGGGGTCCCCCCAGGCGTAGCTCTGGGGGGAGAAGCCCTGGGGGAGGAACGGCGCGAATTTAGCGGCCATCCACAGCTGTTCCGCCACCTTCGCCCCAGATTCATCCGATCGTGTGAGGATTGACGGCTCACCGGACCGGGGAGCTGACGGTCCGCCCTGCCCGGCCGCCCGGTTCCCGCCCGCCGTACAGTGGCTGGGTCCGGTCATCACCGGGCGGAGGTTCGAGGGAGGCACAGCCGTGAGTGACCTGCGGTTCGTCCGACTGGGATTCGGCGACGAAGCCGTCGAGTACCAGGAGGCATGGCAGAAGCAGCGTGACGTCCACGCCGCCCGCTTCGCCGACGAGATCCCCGACACATGCCTGCTGCTGGAGCACCCGCCCGTCTACACCGCGGGTCGGCGCACCGAGGACAGTGAGCGGCCGCTGGACGGCACCCCCGTCGTCGACGTGGACCGCGGCGGGAAGATCACCTGGCACGGCCCCGGCCAGCTGGTGGGCTACCCGATCCTCAAGCTGCCGCGCCCCGTGGACGTCATCGCGCACGTACGCCGTCTCGAGGACGCGCTGATCCGCACCTGCGCCGAGTTCGGCGTCGGGACCAGCCGGGTCGAGGGCCGCAGCGGTGTCTGGGTGCTGGGCGACCCTGTGGAGCAGCGCCCGGCCGTCGGCGGCCTCTCGCTGGACTTCGACCCGCGGCTGACGGACGAGGAGTTCGACCCGCGGCTCAACGGCCCCGAGTACGCGCCCTCCAACGCCGGCCAGCGCCGCGAGGACCGCAAGCTCGCGGCGATCGGCATCCGTATCGCCAAGGGCGTGTCGATGCACGGCTTCGCCCTGAACGTGAACCCGGACAACACCTGGTTCGACAAGATCGTGCCGTGCGGCATCCGGGACGCGGGAGTGGCCTCGCTCGCGAACGAGCTGGGCCGCGACATCACCATCGCCGAGGTGCTGCCCGTCCTGGAGCGGCACCTGCGGGAGGTGCTGGAGAACGCGGAGCCGCGGCCCCGGGAGATCGTGCGTGACGCGGTGCCCTCGACGGCGCCCGAGGCGGAGAAGACGCCCGTCTGAGCCGGAGAACCGGCCCCGTCCCGCGGGGCCGGGCACCCCGGCCCGGAAGGCGGGCGGGAATGCGGTCCTGTGGCCACAGGTTGGCCGAACGTAAGGCCGCACTTTTAACGGGCGTACCCTGGTGTTCGCCGAAGAATCGAAGCTGTAGGGAGCCGGTCGTGTCCGCAGTCGCACCCGACGGACGCAAGATGCTGCGCCTGGAGGTCCGCAACAGCCAGACCCCCATCGAGCGCAAGCCCGAGTGGATCAAGACCCGGGCGAAGATGGGCCCCGAGTACAACCAGCTGCAGAAACTGGTCAAGAGCGAGGGGCTGCACACGGTCTGCCAGGAGGCGGGCTGTCCCAACATCTTCGAGTGCTGGGAGGACCGCGAGGCCACCTTCCTCATCGGTGGTGACCAGTGCACCCGGCGCTGCGACTTCTGCCAGATCGACACCGGCAAGCCGCAGGCCCTCGACCGTGACGAGCCGCGCCGCGTCGGCGAGTCCGTCGTCACGATGGACCTGAACTACGCCACCATCACCGGCGTCGCCCGCGACGACCTCGACGACGGCGGCGCCTGGCTGTACGCGGAGACCGTGCGCCAGATCCACGCGATGACCGCGGACCGCGAAGGCGGCCACACCAAGGTCGAGCTGCTGATCCCCGACTTCAACGCGGTGCCCGAGCAGCTGGCCGAGGTCTTCTCCTCGCGTCCCGAGGTGCTCGCTCACAACGTCGAGACCGTGCCGCGCATCTTCAAGCGGATCCGCCCCGGCTTCCGCTACGAGCGTTCGCTCGAAGTCATCACGCGTGCCCGTGAAGCGGGGCTGGTGACCAAGTCGAACCTGATCCTCGGCATGGGCGAGACCCGCGAAGAGGTCAGCGAGGCGCTCCAGCACCTGCACGACGCCGGGTGCGAGCTGATCACGATCACCCAGTACCTGCGCCCGTCGGTGCGCCACCACCCGGTGGAGCGCTGGGTGAAGCCGCACGAGTTCGTGGAGCTCAAGGAGGAGGCCGACGAGATCGGCTTCTCCGGCGTGATGTCGGGCCCGCTGGTCCGTTCCTCGTACCGGGCCGGCCGTCTGTTCCAGCAGGCGATGGAGGCCCGTGGCACCGCCACTGCCGATGTCGACGCCGCCCAGGCTGTGTGAATTCAGGCACAAGTGATTACCGGCCGGTAATGGCCGATTGGACGCGGTCCGCACCCTCCCCGCAGGTCGGGGGCGGGGTACGGGCCGCGTTCTCGTTCCCGGATCTCCACGACCCGCGAATCCGCCCTTCATCAGCGTTTGACCGGCCGGTCATGCCCTGGTAACACCAGTCAGTGACGCTCGACTCACGCACAGCTCCCACTCACCGCCGTTCACCCCGAGGGGGAATCGCCACCATGCAGGCCGTGCCGGCACGCCACGTCAGTGCCAACCCGATCCCGTCCGTCACCGGCGCACTGCGCGCCATGGAGTCCCTCATCCTCGGCGCCGGCCAGCGCACCGCCCGCCGCAACGCCTGGACCGCGGTCCTCGAGGACCGCCGCCGCGCCAAGGACCGGGTGGAGGCTCAGCACGTACTGGAGGCCGTGGCGACCCGCACGTCATAGGCCACGTAAACTTCGGGTATGGCGAGGAAGGCAAATTCAGACAGCGCTGACGCTGCTGCGAACCCGGGGCGACTGAAGCAGATCGCCCTGACGTACAAGATGACCCGGAAGGCCGACCCGAAGGTCGGTCTTGTCGTCGCGGGTGTGGGAATCGTCACCTTCGGTGTCTTCCTCGGGATCGGCTTCCTGATCGGTCACCCGGTCTATCTGGGGATCCTCGGCTTCGTGCTGGCTTTCCTGGCGATGGCGATCATCTTCGGGCGGCGTGCCGAGCGCGCGGCCTTCGGACAGATGGAAGGCCAGCCGGGGGCGGCGGCCGCGGTCCTGCAGAACGTGGGACGCGGCTGGACCACCACCCCGGCCGTGGCGATGAACCGCAACCAGGACGTGGTGCACCGGGCCGTCGGCAAGGCCGGCATCGTGCTGGTGGCCGAGGGCAACCCGAACCGGCTGAAGGCACTGCTCGCGGCCGAGAAGAAGAAGATGAACCGCATCGTCGTGGACGTCCCCGTGCACGACATCCTGGTCGGCAACGGCGAGGGCCAGGTGCCGCTGAAGAAGGTGCGCACCACGATGCTCAAGCTTCCGCGGGTGCTCACCGGCCCGCAGGTGACGGCGGCCAACGACCGGCTGCGGGCGATGGGCGACCTGATGAGCAACATGCCGCTGCCGAAGGGCCCGATGCCCAAGGGCATGCGGATGCCGCGCGGCGGAAAGATGCGCTGACGCGCTGACGCGCGCTGTACCGACACACGTGAGGCGGGGCCCGGACGACGTCCGGGCCCCGCCTCACGTCTGCGCCGGTGCCGGTCCTTGTCGGCCGGGCCTGACTGGCCTGGTGCCGGTGAACCCTGCCGACGGGGGCAGGCGGCGGGCCCAGGTCGGTGGCGCTGGTGCCCGGGGTTGCCGGTGCCGGTGCACCGTGCCGACGGGTGCCGACGGCGCTGGTGCCCGGGGTTGCCGGTGCCGGTGCACCGTGCCGACGGGTGCCGACGGCGCCGGGCCCAGGTCGGCAGCCCTGATGCCGGTGCGCGGCGCTGGTGCCGGCGGTGGCCGGGGCCTGGTGCGGCGGGGCCGGTACCCGCGGTGCGGGTACCGGCGGGACCGCCGCCCGGCCGGTACCGGTGCCCAGCGGGGCTCGTGCGCGGGTGCTGGCAGAGCCGATGCCCGCGTGCGCGGTGCCGGTGCCCAGCGGGCTCGTGCACGGGTGCCGGCGGAGCCGGTGCCCGGATACCCGGTCATGGCGGTTGCCCAGGGCCTGGTGCCAGCGGTTGCCGACGGGGCAGGTGCCCGCGTGCCTGGTACCGGTCCCTGTCGGCCAAGCCCGGCTGCCTGGTGCTGGTGCCCCCGCGTGTCTGGCGGGTGCCCGGCGGGGGCTGGTGCCCCCGTGACCGGTTCTGGCGGTTGTCCGCGGCCAGGGGCCGACGGTGACGCTGCACGAGGCGCAGTGCCGGACGGGGCTGGTGCGCGAGGGCCGGCGGGGCCGGTGCCGCTGGTCTGCCCGGCGGGTGCCTGGTGCCACCGTTGCGGATGCCCGGTGCCGGCTGCGGGCCGGCGGTGGCGGGGCGTCCCGCCCGTGGCTGCCTCACGTCGGCCGTGGCCGGTGCCTCGTGTGCCGCGGGCCCTTGCGGCTGGCGTCCGGGTGCGTGTCAGCCGGGGGGCCGTGCCTGACGTCCGGGCCGTGGCCCGAGTGAACCGGACGCAGCAGCCCGCGGACGGTTAGAGCCGCACCTGCACCGCGCGGGAGAGCCGGTCGTGAAGGCCGCGGCCGTCGCGGTCCCAGACGAGCGCGGGGATCGCGAGGCAGAGCAGCAGCGTCCGGACCACGGCCCATCCGAAGGCGAGGCGTCCGCCGTTCTCGGAGGCGACCCGCAGCCCGAGGAGGCGCTTACCCGGCGTGAAGCCGACGGTGCCCACCGTCAGGACGCCGAGGACGAGGAAGATGCCGAGGGCCCAGTTTCCGGCGGCCTGCTGGTCACCGCCCGCGAACAGTCCGTATGCGATCAGGAAACAGAGTCCCCAGTCGATGAAGAGGGCCCCGAAGCGGCGCCCGAGGGGGGCGACGGAGCCCGGGCCGTGCTCCGGCAGGCCCAGCCGCTGACCCCGGTACCCGAAGTCGACACCCATGTCCTCCGCGGCCGCGCGGGGCCCGGAAAGCCACGATCCGATTGCTTGCCTGTTGTCCACCCGTCCACGGTACTGGGCCCCGTTTCACCCTCATGCGCCCGGGGCCGTTCCCGCACTGTGACCCTCGTCCGGTTAACTTCGTCGAAACAAATGGGTCATGCTGGAGAAATCCCGTCCGCCTACGGTCGATACCAGCGTGTGCCACCGCACTGGCCGCACGGACGAGCTGCAACCCCGCCCCTCCCGGGTGGGAGTAGGAGGAGTTGGATGTTCCAGAACGCCGATGACGTCAAGAAGTTCATCGCGGACGAGGACGTCAAGTTCATCGATGTCCGGTTCTGCGACCTGCCTGGCGTGATGCAGCACTTCACGATCCCGGCAGCGGCGTTCGACCCGGCCGAGGAGCTCGCCTTCGACGGCTCGTCGATCCGCGGCTTCCAGGCGATCCACGAGTCCGACATGGCGCTGCGTGCCGACCTGTCGACGGCCCGTGTCGACCCCTTCCGCCGCGACAAGACGGTCAACATCAACTTCTTCATCCACGACCCGATCACCGGCGAGCAGTACAGCCGTGACCCGCGGAACGTGGCCAAGAAGGCCGAGGCGTACCTCGCCTCCACCGGCATCGCCGACACCGCGTACTTCGGCCCCGAGGCCGAGTTCTACGTGTTCGACAACGTGCGCTTCCAGACCTCGGCGAACGAGTCCTTCTACCACATCGACTCCGAGGCGGGCGCCTGGAACACCGGCGCCATCGAGAACAACCGTGGTTACAAGGTCCGCTACAAGGGCGGCTACTTCCCGGCCCCGCCGGTCGACCACTTCGCCGACCTGCGCGCGGAGATCTCCCTGGAGCTGGACAAGAACGGCCTCCAGGTCGAGCGCCAGCACCACGAGGTCGGCACCGCCGGCCAGGCCGAGATCAACTACAAGTTCAACACGCTGCTCGCCGCGGCCGACGACCTGATGCTCTTCAAGTACATCGTGAAGAACGTCGCCTGGCGCAACGGCAAGACCGCGACCTTCATGCCCAAGCCGATCTTCGGTGACAACGGCTCCGGCATGCACGTCCACCAGTCGCTGTGGCAGGGCGGCGCCCCGCTGTTCTACGACGAGCAGGGCTACGCGGGCCTGTCCGACACCGCCCGGTACTACATCGGCGGCATCCTCAAGCACGCCCCGTCGCTGCTGGCCTTCACCAACCCGACGGTGAACTCCTACCACCGCCTGGTCCCCGGCTTCGAGGCCCCGGTCAACCTGGTCTACTCGCAGCGCAACCGTTCCGCCGCGATGCGTATCCCGATCACGGGCTCGAACCCGAAGGCCAAGCGCGTCGAATTCCGCGCGCCGGACCCGTCGTCCAACCCGTACCTGGCGTTCTCCGCGCTGCTGCTCGCGGGCCTCGACGGCGTCAAGAACAAGATCGAGCCGGCCGAGCCGATCGACAAGGACCTCTACGAGCTGGCTCCCGAGGAGCACGCGGGCGTCCCGCAGGTCCCGACCTCCCTCCCGGCCGTGCTGGACGCCCTCGAGGCGGACAACGAGTACCTGCTCGCCGGCGGTGTCTTCACGTCCGACCTGATCGAGACGTGGATCGACTACAAGCGCACGAACGAGATCGCGCCGATCCAGCTGCGTCCGCACCCGCACGAGTTCGAGCTCTACTTCGACCTCTAAAGATCATCTCCACCGGTCGCACCGGTGGGAGAGGTCCCGGGTTTCAGGGGCCGCCGGCCGCGCTCTTCCCTCACGGGAAGGCGCGGCCGGCGGTCGTTCGCGGCCAGGTTCCGGTTCCGCGCCTGTGGCAGGAGGGTCACCCTTCCGCAACGGCGAATGACAGCCATCACCGACTTATGCACTAGTGCATAATATGGTTGCTTCTAGTGCAGGATCGGTCTAAGTTCTGGGCATGACCGCCAAGGCACCCTCCCCCGTCACGCTCACCGGCCGCCATGTGCGCCTCGAACCGCTCACGGAGGGCCATCTCCCCGATCTTTTCGCCGCCGGCGGGAAGGACGAAGAGGTCTGGCGCTGGCAGGGCGGGCCGGCCCCGCAGAGCGAGGCCGAACTCGGTGACACACTCCGCGAGCTGCTGGCAGAGGCGGAGCGGGGCAGGTACGTGCCGTTCGCCGTGATCCACCTCGGGTCCGGGCGGGCCGTCGGCTGGACCACGTTCTCGGACGTCGACGTGCGGGACGAACGCCTGGAGATCGGCTGGACCTGGTACGGGCGGGCGCACTGGCGGACCGCCGTGAACAGCGAGGCGAAGCTGCTGTTGCTGGGCCATGCCTTCGAGGAACTCGGCATGGGGCGCGTCCAGTTGAAGACCGACCACATGAACCGGCGCTCGCAGGAGGCCATCGCGCGCCTCGGGGCGCAGCGGGAGGGTGTGCTGCGGCGGCACCGGCGGCGGCCGGACGGGACGTGGCGCGACAGCGTGTACTTCTCGATGCTGGCCGACGAGTGGCCGGCCGCTAAGGAGCGGCTGGAGGCCCGCCTGTGAGCGGCGGGCCGCGGGGGCGTACGCGGCTACGATCGGGTGACATGGGGATCACCGTGCAGTCGCTGACGTACTACCCGGTCAAGGGCTGTGCCGGCACGGCCGTGGGGTCGGCTCGGGTCGGCGCCATGGGGCTGGAGCACGACCGGACGTTCATGGTCGTCGACGCCGTCGACGGGTCGTTCCGGAGTCAGCGCAGGACCCCGGCCATGGCCGCGGTCCGGCCGGAACTCCTCGACGGCGGGCGGACGATGCGGCTGAGCGCCCACGGGATCGAGAGCGTGGTCGTGGCGGTCGATCCCGAGGGGGAGCCGCGGCCGGTGAGCCTGTTCGACAAGCCGGTCGGGCACTGCCCCGACCAGGGTGAGGACGCCGCCGAGTGGTTCTCCCAGGTGCTCGGCGCCAAGTCGCGGCTGGTGCGGGTGCCCAGTGGGTTCGACCGGGACGGGTGGGGCGAGACGCCGGGCAAGGTCGCCTTCGCGGACGCCCATGCCGTCCTCGTCGTGTCCCAGGCGTCGCTGGACGGGCTGAACGCGCGGATCGTGGCCGCCGGCGGGGAGCCGGTGCCGATGGACCGCTTCCGCGCCAACATCGTGCTGGACGGGTGCGCGGAGCCCCACGACGAGGACGTCATGCGGCGGTTGGAGGCCGGCGGGGTGCGACTCGCCCACTCCGTACGGGCGTTGCGCTGCTCCGTGCCGCTGGTGGACCAGCGCACGGGACTGCGGGCCGGCCCCGAACCGGTGCGCACGCTCGCCACGTACCGACGGGAGCCCGCCTACGACAACAAGGTGAGCTTCGGCGCGAAGGCGGCCGTGGTGCGCGAGGGCACGCTGTCGGTCGGGGACCCGGTGCTGGTGGAACGGTACGGGAACGGGGCGCCGGATCCCCGGCACCCCGCCTCCTCGTGAACCGGCCGGCTCAGCGCCCGTAGCGGATCAGGGCCCTGACCATCCGGCATGTCGTGTCGGACGGGACATGGACGCCGATGCGCTCCGCCGTCGACCGGATCCGCCGGTTGTCGGCGGTCGCCGGGTGGTAGACGCCGGAGTCGAGCAGGGCGATCGCGAGGCGCATGGCCTTCAGCCGGCGGTTGTGGGACACGTACCACTCGCGCGGCTGTCCGGCCGGGAGCGGCTTCTTGCTGGGCGGGGTCAGGGGCTTCGTCGTGAGTGTGGCTACGGCCATCGGCAACCTCCTGGCGCGGTGGCGGGACCATCCCGAACTACTGTTCATTCTACCGGCGGGCACTGACAATTTCCCCTGGCCAGACGGCGTTTGAGGGGCCCACGAGCGGTACCGTGGAGCTCATGGAGATCTGGATCAACCCCGCCTGTTCCAAGTGCCGCAGCGCCGTGGACCTGCTCGACGCGGAGGGCGCCGAGTACACCGTGCGCCGCTACCTGGAGGACGTACCGACCGAGGACGAGATCCGCGCCGTCCTCGAACGTCTGGGCCTGGAGCCATGGGACATCACGCGCACGGGCGAGGCCGTCGCCAAGGAGCTGGGCATCGCCGACTGGCCCCGGGACGCCGCTTCCCGTGACCGCTGGGTCGCGGCGCTCTCGCAGCACCCGAAGCTCATCCAGCGCCCGATCATCACGGCGGACGACGGGTCCGCGGTGGTGGGACGCTCGGAGGAAGCGGTACGTGACGCGCTGGGGCGCGGCTGAGCGGTGGGCGCGACCGGATGCGGAAGGGCGCGGCCGCGCGGAGCGATCCGGCCGGCGGGTGCGTGAGCTGTTCGGCCGGTTCGGCCGCCCTGCCGCTGCCCGACCACGCCCGCATCGCGGAGGCGACGGGGCGCCGGGTGATCGAGCGGTACGGGATGACGGAGACCCTG
>NZ_JBFAQK010000048.1:0-53238 GCF_040677245.1 Streptomyces kurssanovii | reverse complement strand
GCGTACCGCGCTTCGCGCGGTGCCCTCAATCGCCGGGCGGGCTGGATTTCGCTGCGCGAAATCAGCCCCGCCGGCGATTGAGGCGCGGGGGTCCGGGGGCGGAGCCCCCGCAGCGGGGCCGGGCGGAGCCCGGTTCGGGAAGGGGCGGGGTGGGGGAAGGTCAGTCGTCCGCGGCGGCGGGCGTGACCGACGCCGTCTTCGTGTCGACCGTCAGCTCGACCTCGTCTGCGTCGTCCTCGCCGAGTTCGACCTCCCACCGGCCCGCCCCGTCGTCCTCGAAGTCGACCGACGTCACCACCGCGCCCGGGTGGGACCTGAGCGCCGCCTCCATCGCCTCGCGGGCGTCCACCGACGCGGCGCGCACGTCGTCCCGGTCGTCGTGCTCCGCCTCGGCCTTGTCCTCACGGACCGCGCCGGTCCGCACGTCGACGTGCAGTTCGTGCTCGCGGTCGTCCTTGCCGAGGACGTCGACCTCCCAGTGGCGGTCCCCGTCGTCGTCGAGGTCGACGGAGCTCACCGTGCCCTGCGTGTGTTCGAGGGCCGCGGCCACGGCCTGCGCCGCGGTGACGGACCCGGCGGGGGCCGCGGACCTGCCCTCGGACGCGTCGTCGTCGCGGTCGTCGTGGTCGTCGCGGTCCGCGACCGTGACGCGCGCCGAGCCCGCCGCGCCGGCCGACGCGTTGTCGTCGTCCGACACCGCCGCGGCCGTGTACGTACCGCCGCCGATCAGCACCGCCGCCGCCACGGTCGCGATGACAAGCTTGCGCTTCATGTGGTTCTCCCGAGTCGTTGTGCCGAGTCGTGCTGCTGCGTCAGCAACGGGATCCACTCTTGCCGCGCCATGCTGAACGCAGCCTGAAGCCGCCTGAAGAGATCTTCAGCTTCCGTTTGGGACCCTGGGCGCATGAGGTTGCTGATCGTGGAGGACGAGAGGCGGCTCGCGCTCTCCCTCGCCGCGGGCCTGACCGCCGAGGGCTATGCCGTGGACGTCGTCCACGACGGACTCGAGGGACTGCACCGCGCCGGCGAGGGTGTCCATGACCTGGTCGTGCTGGACATCATGCTGCCGGGCATGAACGGCTACCGCGTCTGCGCCGCTCTGCGCGCCGCCGGCCACGACGTGCCGATCCTGATGCTGACGGCCAAGGACGGGGAGTACGACGAGGCGGAGGGCCTCGACACCGGCGCGGACGACTACCTGACCAAGCCCTTCTCGTACGTCGTCCTCGTCGCCCGGATCAAGGCGCTGCTGCGGCGGCGCGGCAGGGCGGGCGGCTCGCCCGTGCTGACGGCGGGCGACCTGCGCGTGGACACCGCCACCCGCCGTGTCCACGCGGGCGGTGAGGAAGTCGTCCTGACCGCCAAGGAGTTCGCGGTGCTGGAGCACCTCGCCACGCGCACCGGCGAAGTCGTCGGCAAGCCCGGGATCCTCGAGCACGTCTGGGACTTCGCCTACGAGGGTGATCCGAACATCGTCGAGGTCTACATCAGCGCCCTGCGCCGCAAGCTCGGCGCGGACCGCATCCTGACCGTGCGCGGCGCCGGATACCGGTTGGTGGCGGTGGAGTCGTCATGAGGTCGGTCCGGGCCAGGGCGGCGCTCGGCGCCACCCTCGTGGTCGCCGTGGCGCTGATCGCCGCCGGGACCGCCGTGCTGCTCTCCCTGCGGGCGAACCTGATCGACCGCACCGATCTGCAGGCCGAGGTCTCCGCCCGGGACGTGGCGTCCCAGATCGCGCTCGGTGTGCCCTACGGAAAGCTGGAACTGCCCGACGAGGACGACGAACGCCCCGTCCAGGTCGTCGGCGACGACGGCAGGGTGCTCGCCGTCAGCGAGCATCTCGAGGCCGTCTCCGGGACCGGCAGCGCGGACGTCCGGCCCCGGGCGCAGCCGCGTGACGGCGACGGCGACGATGACGACGACCCCGTCAGGGGAGAGGTCTCCTCCGACGATCCTGGGTTCGCATCCGGCACCGCCACCGTGGACGGGGAGAGCGCCGACTACCGTTTCGCCGCCGTGGAGGTCCGCCTCGACGACGACCGGACGGCGACCGTCTACGCGGGTGCGCCGCTGACCACCGAGCAGGACGCGGTCACCACCGTGCGCGACGCGATGCTCATCGGCCTGCCGTTGCTGCTCGCCGTGGTCGGTTCGGTGACCTGGCTGGTGACCCGCCGTGCGCTGGGGCCCGTCGAGGGCATCAGGCGCGAGATGGCCGCCATCACCCGCTCCGAGGATCTTTCGCGGCGCGTGCCGGAGCCGGGCTCGGGGGACGAGGTCGCGAGGCTCGCCCGTACGACGAACGAGACGCTGGCCGCCCTGGAGGCGTCCGTGGAGCGGCAGCGCCGTTTCGTCGCGGACGCCTCGCACGAGCTGCGCAGCCCCATCGCCTCGCTGCGCACGCAGCTCGAAGTGGGCGCGGCGCACCCGGAGTTGCTGAATGTGCCCGGCGCGGTGGAGGACACCGTGCGGCTCCAGCAGCTGGCGGCGGACCTGCTGCTGCTGGCGCGGCTGGACGCGGGGGAGCGGCCAGGATCGTCGCTTCTGGATCCGGCGCAGTTGCTGACGGAGGAGGTGGCACGCAGGGCCGGCGACCGCGTACCGGTCGAGCAGGCCGTGACACAGGGGCTGCAGGTGGCCGGTTCCCGCGCCCAGCTGGGGCGGGTGATCGGCAATCTGCTCGACAACGCCCAGCGTCACGCCGTCGCCTCGGTCACCGCTTCCGTCCGCCGGGAGGGTGGCCGGATCGTGCTGGCCGTCGCCGACGACGGCGCGGGCGTCCCGGAGGAGCAGCGTGAGCGGATCTTCGAACGGTTCGTACGGCTCGACGACGCGCGCACCAGGGACGAGGGCGGTGCCGGCCTCGGCCTGGCCATCGCCCGCGATGTGGCACACCGCCACGGCGGGACCCTCACGGTCGGCCGTTCGCCGGCCGGCGGGGCGGTGTTCGAACTTGCCCTGCCGGACGCGGCCCGCGGTTAGCGGCGCCGTCACCGGCCCGTGGCCGGCCCGGCGCGAGGACGCGCGGGGCTCTGCCGCCGGACGTTGCCGCTAGAGCTTGCCGCGCCGTCCGCGCAGGTGCTCGGCGACCGGGGTCAGGGACTCCCGCAGTTCGGCGAGTGCCTCCGGCGACAGCAGGTCGATGAAGTGTTTGCGGACGGACGCGACGTGGTGCGGCGCCACCTTCTGCATGGTCGCGACGCCCTCGTCGGTGAGCACGGCGTACAGTCCGCGCCGGTCCGACTCGCAGTTCTCCCGCCGGACCAGGCCGGCGCTCTCCATACGGGTGACCTGGTGCGACAAGCGGCTTTTGGACTGCAGCGTCGCCGCCGCCAGGTCGCTCATCCGCATCCGCCGGTCCGGCGACTCCGAGAGGTTCACCAGGATCTCGTAGTCGTTGTTGGTCAGGCCGAACGGCTGGAGGTCCTTCTCGAGCTGGTGCATCAGCAGCTTGTTGACTTCCAGATGCGTGCGCCAGGTGCACTGCTCGTCATCGGTCAGCCAGCGAGTGGCCGTCTCGGTCTCCATATATGGATTCTACCTAAGAAGTTGAAAAGCGGACGAAGTCGGGGGGTGTGACGCCTGGCACCCCGCGCACCTGCGGGTGCACAGGGGCGCAGACGTTCGACGTCACACTCCGCAGACTACCGCTCACAGCCCGAAGCGACGCTGGAGGTCCCCCAGCTGGCCGGGAAGGCGCGGTGCGGAACCGTGCTGGCCCGGGCCCCCGGCCGGCGCGTGACCGCCCGGAACGCCGGGCTCCGCACCGACGACCCCGGTCGCCTGCTCGGGCATCAGAGCCTCGCTCGACTGCAACAGCACCGTGCCCGCCCCGACGAACTCGAACTGGTGCTCCTCGCCCGACGCGCCGCCGATGCCCGTCAGTGCCCGGACGCCGCCCATGACGCCGGTCATGTAGCCGTGGTCGTAGTGGTGGCAGGGCGACGGGCAGTCCGCCCACCCCACCAGTGCCTGCGGATCCACCCGGACCGGCGGTTCCATGAACACCACGGGCCCGTTCGACGCCGCCACGAACTTCCCGGTGCCGATCAGGGTCAGGAAGCCCGGCACGATCGACTGCTTCAGCGCCAGCGTGGGCTGGTACGCCAGCAGATTGCCCGCGCGGATCGTGAGGTTGCCGTCGTCGAGGTCGAAGGAGTTCACGTCGAAGGCGCGGTCGGCGAGCAGCATCTTGCCGCTGCCCTCCGCCACCACCCAGTCGCTCGCGTGCAGCGGGGAGTGGAACGAGGTCCGCAGCAGCCGGTCGAGGCGGCCGTGGCCGATTCCGTTGAAGTCGATGCGCCCGTAGTAGGCGATCATCTTGCCCTTCTGGAGGAACCACTGGGAGCCCTTGAGCTCCACGCAGAAGGTGTACGCGTTGACGTTGTCGTCGCTCGGCAGCGTCGTCGGGTCGAAAACCAGGGGCGTGCTCACAGCTTCTCCTCCGACGCCTGGACGTACACCGCACCACTGCCGCTGAGCTCCAGCTGGAACGCCTCACCGGAACCGCGCCCCACCATGTCGCGCCAGCCGAGCGCCGTGGAGAGCTTGTTCCGTACGTCGCCGTGGTGGGCGACGTACGCCTGCGGGTCCACATGGACCGGCCGGCCGGGGGTGATCGGCAGCTCGATCACACCGCCGTGCGCCATCACCGCGACCGCGCCGTGGCCCTTGAGGGTCGTGGTGAACAGGCCCTGGCCCGTCACCTGGCCGCGGACCATGCCCATGACCCCGCCCTGCGAGCCCATGAACATCGTGCCCTGGTGGAGCGTGCCGTCGAAGGCGAGCAGCCGGTCGGCCTCCACATAGAGGGTGTCGCCGGTCAGCTGGACGACCTGGATGTGGTGCCCGCCGTGGCCGAACATCACCGTGCCGTTGCCCTCGACGGTCATCAGCGGTGTCGCCTCGTTCGCCACGCGGCGGCCGATCATGGACGCGAGCCCGCCCTGGCCGCCGGTGATGTTCGGCGTGAAGCTGACATCGCCGCGGTAGGCGAGCATCGCGCCGCGCTGGCTGAACATCTTCTGGCCGGGCGTCACGGTCGCCTCGACCATCTTGGAGTTGATCTCACGGAACGGCATCAGACGTCCCCTCCGACGGTGTTGCGCTCGCTCGGCTGCACGTAGACCAGCCCGTCACCCTCGAAGCGGATCTGGAACGCCTCGCCGCCGCCCTCGCCGAGGAAGGTCCGGAACGTCACCCCGGACTGGAAGTCCTGGCGCAGATTTCCCTGGTGGGCGATGTAGGCCCCCGGATCGACCGAGAGCGGGTACTGGGGCGTCACGCGCAGCACCACGGCGGTGCCGTCCGACATGATGGCCGCCTGGCCGGTGCCCTCGACGGTGGTCGTGAAGAGGCCGTTGCCGCTCGCGCCCCCGCGCAGCCCGGTGAAGGTCGTGCCGGTGCGCAGTCCGCCGTCGGTGCACAGCAGATTGCTCGACTCGACGTAGAGCTTGTCGCCGTGCAGTTGCACGAGGTTGATCTCGCTCGCCCGGTCGGCGAAGTAACAGGTGCCCTGCCCCTTGACCTCCATCATGGTCATCTGCTCGCCGGTGAGCCGGCGGGTGACCATCCCCCGGATGCCCTCACCGCCGCCGGACATCTTCTTGAAGGCCATCTGGCCGTCGTACGCGACCATCGACCCGTTCTTCGCTCTGACGGCGTCACCGGTCATCTCGACCGCGAGCACCTTGCTCCCCTGGAGCCGAAACGTTGCCACGGGCCGACGTTATCCGGTGAAACCTGCCCCGAACAGCGTCCTCGGGGAGGATCCGGACCCTGACAAAGACTTCGCAAAGTGGCCTGCCACAATGGTCCGCGAGCTTGTGCATGTGTTCACAAGATCCATGCCCCCCGCCCATCCCCTCGCCACCGAAGGTGACCCGTGGACATCAAGACCGCCTCCTCCCTCCACCGCCTCCGTCTCGTCTCCGCGCCGGAGGCCGTCTCGTTCCTCCTGCTGCTCGTCTGCTCGGTCCTCAAGCGCACGACGGAGTTCAACGCGGTCCCGGTCATGGGTGCGATCCACGGTCTGCTCTTCGTGCTCTACGTACTCTTCTGGCTGGACGCGTGGAACCGCACCAAGTGGGACCTGAAGACCGCGGCGCTCTACTTCGTCCTCTCCGTGCTGCCCTTCGGCGGCTTCTTCGCCGAGCGCAAGCTCAAGCGCGAGGCCGACGCCGCCGTCATCGCCTCCCGCGCCCGCCGCGAGAAGGTGGTCGACGCGTGATCGTCGCCTTCTCCGTCACGCCCCTGGGGGTGGGCGAGGACGTCGGCGAGTACGTCGCCGACGCGGTCCGGGTCGTGCGGGAGTCGGGGCTGCCGAACCGCACGGACGCGATGTTCACCTCCGTGGAGGGGGACTGGGACGAGGTCATGGACGTGGTGAAGCGCGCGGTCGCCGCCGTCGAGGCCCGCGCCCCGCGCGTCTCGCTCGTCCTCAAGGCCGACATCCGGCCGGGCGTCACCGACGGCCTCACCTCCAAGGTCGAGACGGTGGAACGCCACCTGGCGGACTGACGCCGCCGCGCACTCCGAAGCCCCCGGTCGCACAGAGGCCGGGGGCTTTGCCGTACCCCGGGGCCGGCGACCGTCCGCCCCCGGCTAACCTGAGTTTTGAGCAGTCGCTCAAAATGGGAGCAGGGGGCCGGGATGAGGCTGTACATCGAGACGCGTGTCCGCGCCGGCATGGAGACGCTCTGGGACCGCACGCAGGAGCCGTCCCGGCATCAGCGGTGGGATCTGCGCTTCACCGAGATCACCTACCTGCCGCGCGCCGACGGTGAACCGCAGCACTTCCGCTACGCGACCCGTGTCCTGCCCTTTCTGACCGTCGCCGGCACCGGCGTGAGCGCCGGCGAAAGGAGCCGGGACGGCGACCGGGTCTCCGCACTGCGCTTCGCCTCGCCGCACCCGCTCTCACTGCTCAAGGAGGGCAGCGGCTGCTGGCGCTACGTCCCGACCGCCGACGGCATCCGCTTCCTGACCGGATACGACTACCGGCCGCGGTGGGGACGCTTCGGCAGGGCGGCCGACCGGCTGCTCTTCCGGCCGCTGATGGGCTGGGCGACCGCATGGTCCTTCGACCGGCTGCGGCTCTGGTGCGAGAAGGGCATCCGCCCCGAGCGGCTGCTGGCGCACGCCCTGGCGGAGTCGGCCGTACGGCTGCTCGCCGTCGTCCTCGCCGTCGCGTACACGCCCCCGGCCGTCGCGGTCGTGACGGCCGCCGCCGCGCTGTTCCTGCCGCCTTCGCCCGTCACCCCCGCAGCCCGGCGCTGTCTGCGCACCCCGCCGGCGCGCACCTCGGAACCCGCCCTCCTCGGCACGCTGGAGCACTCATGACGTCGATCTTCCGCACCGCCATGGGAGAGGCCTTCGAACGGCTCCACCCCCAGCTCCGGCGGCGTTTCTCCGTCGGGCTCGACAGCGGCGAGGCGTGCACGGGGCACGGGGTCATGGACCGCATCTGGCACGGTCCCGCCTTCGTCAAACCGTTCCTCGCGCTCGGCGGCAGCCGCAACATCCTCGTCCCCGGCACCGGCCGCGACGTCCCCTTCACCATCGAGAACATCCCCTACGCGGACTCCCACGGGCGCGAGACCGTCACCTTCGTCCGCACCTTCGCCCTTCCCGGCGGGCCGCGCCGGTTCGACGCCACCATGGTCCTCGCCCCCGAGGGCGACCGCGTGCTCGACTACCTCGGAACGCATCAGCACCTGGCCAGCGATCTCCACCTGTCCGCGGAGCCGGACGGTTCGCTGCTCATCCGCTCCGGCGAGCACCGCTTCCGCGAAGGGCCCGTCGACGTCCGGGTGCCCGGCCTGATCGGAGGCGACGCCGAGGTCCGCGAGTCGTACGACGACGCCACGGGCCGCTTCCGTATCCGGGTGCGGGTGACCAACCGCCGCTTCGGGCCGCTCTTCGGCTACGAGGGCTCATTCACAGCCCACTACAGCGACGTACGCTCCCACGGGGTGCGCGCGGGGCTGCGCCCGGTACGCGAGGAGATACGGGCGTGAGCCAGGAGACCAGGCAGAAGCTGCTGGAAGGGGCTCTGCGGACCCTGACGGAACAGGGCTTCGCCAAGACCTCCGCACGCGCGGTCGCCGCCGCGGCGGGCGTGAACCAGGCGCTCGTCTTCTACCACTTCGGCTCCGTCGACGAACTGCTCGCCGCCGCCTGCCGCCACGGCGCGGAGCAGCGCGTCGCCCGCTACCGCGAGCGTCTCGCCGCGGTCACCACCCTGGCGGAGCTGCTGGATTTCGGCCGCCGGATGCACGAGGAGGAGCGGGCCGGCGGGCATGTCGCCGTCCTCTCCCAGCTGTTGGCGGGCGCCCAGACCCAGCCCCGGCTCGCGCCCGCCACCGCCGCCGGCCTGGATCTGTGGATCGCCGAGATCGAGGAGGTGCTCGCCAGGGTCCTCGCCGGGACCCCGATCGCCGAGTTCACCGATCCCGCGGGACTCGCCCGTGCCGTCGCCGCCGCGTTCGTCGGTCTGGAGCTCTACGAGGGCGTCGACCCCGGCGGCGCGGAGCGCGCCCTGGAGGCGCTTGGGCAGCTCGCGGCCCTGGTCGCCGCCCTCGACGACCTCGGACCCGTGGCGCGGCGCGCGGTCCGGCACCGCCTCGGGCGCTCCGCGCCCAGGGGAGGATTCCCGACCGCACCGCCGGGCGGCCGGAGCGGGAGGAGCGCTGGGCCGAAAGACTGAATCGACCGAAGAGCGAGACAGGGCTGACCAGCATGTGACCAGTCGGTAAGGTCGGTGCCGTGCCGAAGCCGCTCAGCCTTCCCTTCGACCCCATCGCCCGCGCCGACGAACTCTGGCAGCAGCGCTGGGGACCCGTGCCCTCGATGGCAGCGATCACCTCGATCATGCGCGCGCACCAGATCCTGCTCGCCGAGGTCGACGCCGTCGTCAAGCCGTACGGCCTGACCTTCGCCCGCTACGAGGCGCTGGTGCTGCTCACCTTCTCCCGGGCGGGCGAGCTGCCGATGTCCAAGATCGGCGAGCGGTTGATGGTGCACCCGACGTCGGTGACGAACACCGTGGACCGGCTGGTCAGGTCCGGCCTGGTCGACAAGCGGCCCAACCCCAACGACGGCCGCGGCACGCTCGCGTCCATCACCGACAAGGGCCGTGAGGTGGTGGAGGCCGCCACCCGCGACCTGATGGCGATGGACTTCGGCCTGGGCACGTACGACGCGGAGGAGTGTGCGGAGATCTTCGCGCTGCTGCGCCCGCTGCGGGTCGCGGCCGGCGACTTCGACGAGAAGTAGGTCACGCGCCCCGCGGGACGATCGCCGCGGCCGCCCGGTTACGCTCGATGCCATGAAGGCGAATGTGCTTTTCCGTTACCGGGTGATGGCGTACGTCACCGCCGTATGGCTGCTGGTCTTCACCGTGGCGATCGTCGCCAAGTACGGCTTCGACACCGGCGACACCATGCTGATCTCGCAGGTCCACGGCGTGCTCTTCATCGTCTACGTCGTCTTCGCCTTCGACCTGGGCTCCAAGGCGAAGTGGCCGTTCGGCAAGCTGCTGTGGGTGCTGGCCGCGGGCTGCATCCCCTTCGCCTCGTTCTTCGTCGAGCCGAAGATCACGCGTGAGGCGCGCGCCCTGATCGCGGGCGACGCCACCCCGGCGACGGCCGACGCGTAGCACCCGCAAAGCGCCGCGAGCGGGCTCGCGGCGCTTTGCCATCGACATTTACTAGGACGTCCTAGTAAATTCGAGGTATGGACGCTGACGCGATCGAGGAAGGCCGCCGACGCTGGCAGGCCCGTTACGACAAGGCCCGCAAGCGGGACGCCGACTTCACCACGCTCTCCGGGGACCCGGTCGAGCCCGTGTACGGCCCCCGTCCCGGGGACCACTACGAGGGCTTCGAACGCATCGGCTGGCCCGGTGAGTACCCCTTCACCCGCGGACTGCATCCCACCGGCTACCGGGGCCGCACCTGGACCATCCGCCAGTTCGCCGGGTTCGGCAACGCCGAGCAGACCAACGAGCGCTACAAGATGATCCTGGCCGCCGGCGGCGGCGGGCTCTCCGTCGCCTTCGACATGCCGACCCTCATGGGCCGCGACTCCGACGACCCGCGCTCGCTCGGCGAGGTCGGCCACTGCGGTGTCGCCATCGACTCCGCCGCCGACATGGAGGTCCTCTTCAAGGACATCCCGCTCGGCGACGTGACGACGTCGATGACCATCTCCGGTCCCGCGGTCCCCGTCTTCTGCATGTACCTGGTCGCCGCCGAGCGCCAGGGCGTCGACCCGGCCGTGCTCAACGGCACGCTGCAGACCGACATCTTCAAGGAGTACATCGCGCAGAAGGAGTGGCTCTTCCAGCCCGAGCCGCATCTGCGACTGATCGGCGACCTGATGGAGCACTGTGCGCAGGGCATTCCCGCGTACAAGCCGCTGTCGGTCTCCGGCTACCACATCCGCGAGGCCGGAGCGACGGCCGCGCAGGAGCTCGCCTACACGCTCGCCGACGGCTTCGGCTACGTCGAGCTCGGGCTCTCCCGCGGTCTCGACGTCGACACCTTCGCGCCCGGCCTGTCCTTCTTCTTCGACGCGCACCTCGACTTCTTCGAGGAGATCGCCAAGTTCCGCGCCGCCCGCCGGATCTGGGCGCGCTGGATGAAGGAGGTCTACGGGGCGAAGACCGACAAGGCCCAGTGGCTGCGCTTCCACACCCAGACGGCCGGTGTCTCGCTCACCGCCCAGCAGCCGTACAACAACGTGGTGCGCACCGCGGTCGAGGCGCTGTCCGCGGTCCTCGGCGGTACCAACTCCCTGCACACCAACGCCCTCGACGAGACCCTCGCCCTCCCGAGCGAGCAGGCCGCCGAGATCGCGCTGCGCACGCAGCAGGTGCTCATGGAGGAGACCGGCGTCGCCAACGTCGCCGACCCGCTGGGCGGTTCCTGGTACGTCGAGCAGCTCACCGACCGCATCGAGGCCGACGCGGAGAAGATCTTCGAGCAGATCAGGGAACGCGGCCGCCGGGCCCACCCCGACGGGCAGCACCCGATCGGCCCGATCACCTCGGGCATCCTGCGCGGCATCGAGGACGGCTGGTTCACCGGCGAGATCGCCGAGTCCGCCTTCCGCTACCAGCAGTCCCTGGAGAAGGGCGACAAGAAGGTCGTCGGCGTCAACACCGCGACCGGCTCCGTCACCGGCGACCTGGAGATCCTGCGGGTCAGCCACGAGGTCGAACGCGAGCAGGTGCGGGTGCTGGCCGACCGCAAGGCCGGCCGCGACGAGGCGCTCGTGCGGTCCTCGCTGGAGGCGATGCTGACCGCCGCCCGCGACGGTTCCAACATGATCGCGCCGATGCTCGACGCCGTACGGGCGGAGGCCACGCTGGGCGAGATCTGCGACGCCCTGCGCGACGAGTGGGGCATCTACACGGAGCCGCCCGGCTTCTGAGCCCGTCGCGGGCCCCTCGCCGCCCGGCTCACCGGGGCAGGGCGGCGAGACCCGACACCAGCAGGGACGTGAACCGCCGCGCCCACTCGGCGTCCACCGGCTGCGCGCTCACCAGCGCCCGGTGGACCACCGCGCCGGCGACCACGTCGAAGATCAGGTCCGTGTTGCGGGCTTCCGCCTCGGGGTCGTCCTCGTACGGAAGCTCGCCGCGGGCCTGAGCGCGTTCCCGGCCCTCGACGACGAGCCGCTTCTGCCGCTCGACGATCGCCGACCGTATGCGTGCCCGCAGCGCCTCGTCGCAGGTGGACTCCGCGACGACGCCCATCAGGGCCGTCTTGGTCTCGGGCTGCCCGAGCAGTTCGGCGAACTGGAGCACCACACCCTCCACGTCCGCGACCAGGCTGCCGCGGTCGGCGAGCTCGAGCTCGTCGAAGAGGACGGCCACCGCGTCGACGACCAGCTCGTTCTTGTTCGCCCAACGGCGGTACAGCGTGGTCTTGGCGACCCCCGCCCGCGTGGCGACGTCCCCCATGGTCAGTTTCGACCACCCCAGCTCGACGAGGGAGGCGCGGGTCGCCTCCAGGATCGCCGTATCGGCCTCGATGCTGCGAGGCCGTCCCGTACGACCCGTACGTGGTGCTTCGGGGTAGGTGCTGCTGGACATGCCCGCGACCATACCCGCCGGTAAGGAGAAAGGCGGCTGTGAGGCAGCTCACCGGAAAATGCTTCACACCGCCGGACCCACGCAGATACGCTACGACCCGTAGCGAAAGCCATGACCGGCTCGTCGCGACAACCACAGGCGCCTTGGTGGGGACCCGGCGCCGACATCTCGGAATCGCAGGACCGGCCGCGGAGTCGAACACGGTCGACGGAGGGGTCGCACCCTCGGGCCGTCTGCCGGCGGCAGCGGCGGGCGGCTTTTCATTTGTGCGCGCGGAAGGGGGAGGATGTACTCATGCAGCCTAGGAACATGTCCATGAGCGGCGTCGTCGACCTCGCCGCGGTGAAGGCGGCCAACGAGGCCAAGGCGAAGGCGGAGCAGGCGCGGGCCGAGGCCGCCCGTCAGGGCGGCGGCCAAGCCGTGTCCCCTGCCGGCCTGGTGATCGACACCGACGAGGCGAGCTTCGAGCGCGACGTCCTCCAGCGCTCCACCGAGGTCCCGGTCGTCATCGACTTCTGGGCCGAGTGGTGCGAGCCGTGCAAGCAGCTCGGCCCGCTGCTGGAGCGCCTCGCCACGGAGTACAACGGCCGGTTCGTTCTCGCCAAGGTCGACGTCGACGCCAACCAGATGCTGATGCAGCAGTTCGGGATCCAGGGCATCCCCGCGGTGTTCGCGGTGGTGGCCGGCCAGGCGCTGCCCCTCTTCCAGGGCGCCGCGCCGGAGGCGCAGATCCGCCAGACGCTGGACCAGCTGGTGCAGGTGGCCGAGGAGCGCTTCGGCCTCACCGGCATCGCGGTCGACCCGGACGCCTCGGGCGAGACCGCTCAGGCCCCCGTCCCGGCCGGCCCTTACGACGCACTGCTGGAAGCGGCCGTGCAGGCCCTGGACGCGGGCGACTTCGGTGGCGCGGTCCAGGCGTACAAGAACGTGCTGTCCGACGACCCGGGCAACACGGAGGCGAAGCTCGGTCTCGCGCAGGCCGAACTCCTCGGCCGGGTAAAGGACATGGACCCCCAGAAGGTCCGCGACGCCGCTGCCGCCGACCCGGCCGACGCCTCGGCGCAGATCGCCGCCGCGGACCTGGATCTCGTCGGCGGTCACGTCGAGGACGCCTTCGGCCGGCTCGTGGAGACGGTGCGGCGCACCGCCGGGGACGAGCGCGACGCGGCGCGGGTGCGGCTGCTGGAACTCTTCGAGGTGGTCGGTCAGGACGACCCGCGGGTGACGGCGGCCCGGCAGGCGCTCGCGCGGGTGCTCTTCTGACGACTCCTGTGATGTCGCTGATGTTTCGGCGGCTTCTCACCGGGCCCCCGCCGGACGTTCATTGACAGCCGTTATGACAAGGGTGTCCTGAGGATGGCGTTCTGACGGATTTGCGGCGGTGGCGCTGACACGGCGTCACCGCCGTTTTGGCGACACAGTGACAAAACGCGGCTCGGCTTTGCCAAAACTTGGCAATCGGGTCCCCGGGTTACTCCGAGTACAGCAACGCCCTTGTTCTGTCCGGTTATCGATGGCTATCGCCCTCTGTGTCGGCGGTCCGGACGGCACCCAGCGTGCTCGCGCGACATCGCGCGGTCGTGGCGTGGTTATCAGGCCGTTACTAGCCAGTAACGAACCCCCTTGTGCCCTGGCGTGGAATGGACCACGATCGGCGACGCTCGGTCCAATACCGCACCAGCCCGGCTTCCAGTCGTGCCGCGGCCCATTGGGTCCCCACCGGGCCGATCGGCGTCAGTGGCGCCGGTCGCGGACAGGGGGGTTCCTGCCACAGAACGGCAGGGCCTGTCCGGCAGGTTGTGCGTGACGAGTCAGGCGCGACCAGTGGTTGTCGCTCGGGGGTGATCGCCGGTGTTCTTCGGACGCACGTCGCGCCTGGAGACCAGGCGCTCTCCTTCCCGAGGACGTAGCACTTCTCCCATCCCAGGACGGGCCCGCGGGTCCGGACCGGAGATGTACGTCCGAGAAGGAGGAAAGTCATGGAGTCTATGGCTCGCGGTGGAACCAGATGGAAGCGGTTCGCCCTGGTCATGGTGCCGAGCGTGGCCGCGACGGCTGCGATAGGCGTCGGCCTGGCACAGGGGGCGCTCGCCGCGTCCTTCGCGGTGTCCGGCCAGGAGTTCAAGGTCACGGCCGGAAAGCTCGTCGGAACCGGGTTCTCCCAGTACGGCGGCGTCGACATGGGGTACAAGGACCTCAAGGGTGACGAGAAGGTCGCGCACCCCGTCGCGATCTCGACGTTCAAGAACGCGTCGATCACCAAGATGTGCCAGTCGGTCGTCACCGACGTCCCGTTCGTCGGCAAGATCACGCTGAAGCTGACGGCCGGCGACAAGGGCACGGACGTCAAGGCCGAGAAGCTCTACCTGGACGTGTCCGAGCTGGACGCGAACGCCAGGTTCGAGAACATCGACATCGGCGTCGCGGCCAAGGACACGGACAACCCGGAAGGTGGCCCCGGCCCCGCGGGCAAGGGCCCGGCGGTCAAGGACACCTCGATCCTGCCCAACGGGTTCGCGCAGCAGGCCGACCGGGCGGTCCTGACCGACGTCGAGCAGAAGGCGTGGGCGACGACCGCCGGCACCTTCGAGCTCAGCGGTCTGAGCATGCGCCTGCACAAGGGCGACGGCCCCAAGGTCGAGTGCTACTGACGGTAGCCCCGTCCGGGCGGGCGGGTGAGACTCTGGCAGCTTCGCCCGCCCGCCACTCTCTTCACACAGCAACGCCAGTACCAGGGAGCTGTTTTCCATGAGCGCCGAGACTGCAGTGTCACAGGGGCGGGACGAGCACTACATCCGCGTCCTTCGGCGGAACTTCCGTACCTGGCGGGGACAGCGGCCCTTCTGGGCGGGGCTGCTGACCCTGCTCGGCGGGATCCCCATCGCCTACTTCCCGTATGCGACCTTCAAAATCGGCCACATGAACCTCGCGATGCAGACGACGGCGGGGGCCGGCTCGCTGATCATCGGCGTCCTGCTGGTCACGCTGGGTCTCACGATGTGGTTCCAGCACATCGTACGGGTGTTCGCGGGCGTCGCCACGATTCTCCTGGCGCTGGTCTCCCTTCCGATCGCCAACCTGGGCGGCTTCGTCATCGGCTTCGTCCTGTCCCTCACGGGCGGCGCGCTCTCGCTGTCTTGGGTGCCCGGCAGGCCCGCGAACGCCGACGAGACGCCCGCCGTCCAGCAGGCCGCGCCCGACAGTCCCGCCGTTCCGGAGCAGCGTGACGGCTTCGGCGCGGACACGCACGAGACATCCATCGAAGGCAACGGCGGGAGGAACAGTGCCGGGTGACGTGACACCACCGCTGACCGCGGACGCGGGCGGCGACGGCTCGCGGGAGAGAAAGGGGCCGCGCCACGCCGCGCCCAGGAAGTCCCTGTTCCACAAGTTCCAGATGCCCGCGAGCAAGGCGATAGCCTTGGCCGCGATGCCCACCGCCGTGTTCGTCGGCATGGGGCTCACTCCGAAGCTGGCCCTGGCCGACGACAAGGACATCCCCTTCGCTCCCGGCCCGTGCGTGACCCGCTCCGACGAGCCGTCGGAGTCACCGTCACCATCGGCGTCGGAGTCGGCGAAGCCGTCCGAGTCACCGTCCCCGTCGGACACGGCCGATCCGGAGCCGACGCCCAGCGCCACGTCCGGAACGGGCGACGGGGCACAGGAGCCGAAGCCCGCCGAGAGCCCGTCCGCCTCCGCGGCCGGATCCGAGCAGGCGGCGCCCGCGCCCGAGCCGTCCCCGAGCCAGTCGACCAACCCGCTCGACCCGCTGGGTGTGGGCGACAAGGTCAAGGACCTCATCGACGGGATCGGCGACACGCTGAAGGGCGAGCCGTCCGAGACGCCGTCGCCGAGCGAGACCGCGACGCAGCCGGCCGAGGAACCTTCGGATGCGCCGTCGGAGGCACCGGCCGAGGAGCCCGCGGAGAAGCCCGCCGACGCGGTGGGCGACACGGTGGACGACACGGTCGACAAGACCAAGGAAGCGATCAAGGACGCGGCGGACAAGGCCGGCGCCGAGGTCGAAGAGCTGGACGAGGACGTCAAGGGACTCGACCCCAAGCAGGACGAGGCCATCCCGGACGGCGCCAAGCCGCGCTTCCCGTGCCCCACCCCGGACCCGGAGGCCCTGGCCGACGCCCAACTCGAGCCCGGCCGGCCGCTGCTCCCGGACGACCCGTGGATCCTCGAGAGCTCGATGCTCACGCTGACGGGTCTCGACTACCACGGCATCGTGGAGGTCAAGACCGGCAGCGGCAAGATCAAGAAGGTTCTGAAGTTCACCGCGACGGGCGTGGACATCAAGGACCTGCACCAGCTCGTGGTCGGCCCGAACGGCACGACCGCGCACGTCGAGGCCGCCAAGGGCTCCACCTCGACCATCCGCGACGGTGAAGTGACCATGTACACGGAGGAGCTGAAGGGCAACCTCTTCGGCATCATCCCGATCACCTTCAGCCCGGAGACCCCGCCGCCGCTGAACGTCCCCTTCGCCATGTTCACCGACGTGAAGGTCACCCAGGCCGGCCAGTTCGGCGGGACGCTGACGGTCCCCGGCCTGCACAACTACTTCACCGGCGCGAAGAGCTGAACCCCCGAACCACCGGGAGCCGCGAAAAAGGCTGTGGGCCGCACCCGTTCAGGGGGGTGCGGCCCACAGTCGTGCGGGCGGCGCGCGGCGGGGGACCGACGCTCTCTGAGATCATGCATGCATGGACATCAGGGATGTGTTGACCGACTACGCGAAGGTCGGCGGGGTGGGCATTCTCAGGCCGGGAGCCGCGCTCGACGACATCGCCGGCGTACTCGGTCCGCCCGTCGATGCCGACTACTTCCCGAACCCGAAGAAATCCTGGCCCCGGACCTTCGCTTACGGGGACGTGCGCCTGGAGGTCTGCCGCTGCCGAAGGATCAAGCAGGTGGCGCTCAGCACCTGGACCGACACCGTGGACGTGCCGAGCGGGCAGGGAGAGACGCGGACCATCGCGGCGACCATCACGTTCGCGGACCTCAAAGAGGTACTCGCGTCGGCCGGGACCGACTGGGAACTGTGGGAGCTCCCCGCGGTGAGAGATCAGTTCACCGTCATCGTCGGCGAGTACCCGCAGGACGTCCACTTCACCTTCCACGTCCCGGACCCCGACGCACCCGCCCGCGCCACGCTGCACAGCGTGATCTCGAAGGACGTCGAACACACCTGCCTCGCGGACTCTTAGAACGGACGAGGGCCGGTTCCGCGTTGGCGCGGACCGGCCCCCTCGGCAAACCACAGAGGGTCAGCCGCGACCGGCCTTCTGCTCGGTGATGATGTTCAGTGCGTCGATCAGGCGCTTCAGCTTGGGCGCGAAGTTCGTCGCGCACCCGAACTTCAGCGGCCGCCGCTTCTCACCCGGCTTGAGGTTCTCGTTGTACTTCTTGTTATTGGCGTCCTGGTTGAAGATCGTCATCGCATCTCTGGTCTTCGCGATCAGATCCTCGCGCATGGCGTCGTCATCGATGATGGTTTGAATGGTGGCCTTGACCTCGGCCTCGGTCGGGACCTTGCCGTTACTCATTCGGAGCGGGACGCCCATAATGCCACCCCGCTCGTGCGTGGTCTGGAGCCCGACCTCCGCACCGTTGAGCAGGTTGATGTGCGCGCCCCTCTTGGTGCACCAGTCCCCGCTGACGGGAGAGACATGCTTGATACCGCAGAACCTCTTCTTGCCGCCTGCGGCCTTCGCCGACAGGGCCCCCTTGGCGCCGGATGCGGCCTTCATGCTCTGGGCACCCGGGCTCTGCGCGGTACCCGGGTACAACTCCGCGGCGTCCGTTACACACTCGGCGATTTCCTCGCCCTTGCGGTACTTCTCGATGACGGTTTTGAGGTTCTTGAGGATCTTCTTGCCCCACTGGGCCTTCTCGAAGAACTTGGCGATACCGCTCACCACCGTCACGATCGCCTTGCCGATCGCGGGGATCTTCCCCACGATGACCGCGAGGCTCGCAACGTCCACCAGTGACCACAGGCAGCTCTCGATGTCGCCCTGCCCGAAGCAGCGCTTGACGTTGTTCACGCCGAGCACCTCGAGCAGGATCTCTCCGCCGTTCTCCTTCACCCAGTCGATGACGGACTTGTTCACTGCAGCCAGCGCTTCGCGGTAGTCGTCCACGCACTTCTGACCGCACTGGGAGAGCAGGATCGCCTCGTCGTCGGCGCTCAGGCCCGGCTCGCGCGGGCCTTCGGCACCCGTGTCACCGTTCTCCATCGCGGCCTTGCGGGCCTCTTCGAGCCGCTTGCGCTCCGCGGCCTCGGCGCGGTCGGCGCTGGCATCCGCGTCTTTGGCCGCTCCGTCGGCATTCTTCGCCGCGGTCTCGGCGGCGTCGGCGTCCTTCTCCGCCTGCGTCGCGGTGTTCCGGGCACTCGACGCGTCCTTCTCCGCGGCGCTTGCCGCGCCGCGGGCGCTGGACGCATCCCGCTCGGCCTCCGTGGCGTCGAGGTCGGCCGCGGCAGCCTCCGCCGCCGCGTCGTTCGCCGCGAAGCCCGCATTCATCGCGTCGACGCCCGCCTGCTGGTCGTACTTCTGGGCGTTGGCGTCGGCCTTCTTGGCGGCGGCTGCCGCCTTCGCCGCCTCGGCCGCGGATGCCCGCGCCGCCGCAACCGCCTGCAGTGCCTTCGCCGCGTCCGCCGCTGCCGCCGCCGCAGCCTGCGCCGCGATCTTGGCGTCACCCGCGGCCTTGTCGGCCAGCACCTTCGCTGCTGCCGCGGCCTTCGCGGCCTCGTCGGCCTTGGCCTTGGCCGCTGCCGCCTGTTGCTCGGCATGGGTCTTCGCGCTCTGGCCGACCAGTACGGCGAACGCGGCCGACACATCGGTCTCCTGGTACGGCGCTCCGATCGCGATCGCCTGGTCGGCCGCCTTGGTCACCGCGTTCGCCGCGTCGCGCGCGGCCGTGGCGGCCTGGGCCGCGGCAAAGGCGAAACCAGCGGTCTTCGCCGCCCACGCGGCCGTCTTCACGGCTTCCGACCGCGCGGCTGTCGCCTCCTGGCGTGCCTTGACCGCTGCGGCCTGAGCCTTCTTCGCTTCGGCCTCGGCGTTCTTTGCGTTCTGCCTGGCCGCGGCAGCGGCATCGATGGCCTCGGCCGCAGCCGCATGCGCAGTCGCTGCGGCGGAGTGGGTCGTCATGTAGGCCGACCACGCATTGTCCGCTGCCGCACGCGAGCGTGAGGCAGCGCCCTCGGCACGGGTCGCCGCGGCGCGCGCGTTGACCGCGGCATCGGACGCGTCGTTGGCCGCGGTTCGCGCCCGAGTGGCAGCGGCGGAGGCGTCATTGGCCGCACTGCGGGCATCGTTCGCCGCCTCGCGGGTCTCGGCCGCGGCACCGGTCCCCTTGGCCGCTGCGGCGGCAGCCTCAAGTGCCGCCGCACGCGACGCCGTGGCGTTCTTCTCGCGCTCAGCCTCGGCAGCCAGGTCGCGGGCCAGATACGCCTCTGCCTCGGCGTCCTCGGCCTCCTCGCGCTTCTGGGCGGCCAGTGCACCCGCGGTCTCGGCTGTGCCCCGGGCACGGCCCGCCGCGTCGCGCTCCGACTGTGCCCGCAGCTCAGCCGCGGCCGCCTTCTCCCGCTCGCGCGCCGCGTTGGCGCGTTCGGCAGCCGCGTTCGCCTTCTCCTTCTCCGCGATCTGGCGCTGCTTCTTCGCCTCGGCGGCGCCCGCCTGCGCGGTCTTCTCCGCCGCCTCAGCCGTCGCCTGTGCGTTCTTCGCCTTGGTGGCGTTGGCGGCGGCTTCCTTGGCCTGGGCGTCGGCGGCGGCAGCGGCAGCCTTCGCCTGGGCAGCGGCCTCCTGCGCGGCAGCCTTGCGGAACTCCGTCTGCAGGGCGTGCGACTGGGTCTTTGCCAGCGCCAGCAGGGCCTGGCTGTCAGCGGCTGTGGCCTTCGCCGCGTTGGACGCGGTCAGTGTGGTCTTCGCGGCCGCCTGAGCAGCGGCGTACGAGGCCTTCGCCACCTGTACCGACTGCTGCGCGTACATCAGACCGCGGCCGCGCGGGAGCTTGGCCGCATCGGAGATCGCCCACGCCGCGCTCTGCGACGCGGACGCTTTGTCCGAGGCGGTCTTGGCCGCGGCTACGGCCTTGTCGGCGATCGTCACCTGCGCGGCGGCAGCGTTGCGCGCGGCCGTGAGGTCCTTGGCGGCCTGGGTGAACACGGCCGGCTTCGGCTTGAGGATGCTGTTCGGCCGGGCTGACCAGTACTTCTGGAAGAACAGGATCTGGTCGGCCTGCCAGGCCTGCCGGATGGCCTCCACCATGGCGTCGGTGGCGACCCGGAGTTGCTTGTTGACCGCGCTTTCGGCGGTGATGATCTCGCCGCGCTGCTTGCTCTGGCCGGCGTACTCCGCCTCCCACTCGGTGTGGGCCTCGACGACGACACCGGTGAGCGCCCGGTAGTGGTCGACCGGGTTATTACTGTCACAGCCCGCCCAGGCGATCTTGAGCGATTCGACCTCGGCCCGGTACTCCGGGGAACCGGGTTCCGGGGCCTCCTTCAGGAAGCCACCGAAGCGGAGCACCGTGGCGACGTCGTTGGCCGACCCCGGCGAGCCGTTCTCGCCGTTGTGCAGGCCCACGACCTCGTCCCTGGCGAACGGCTTGTAGGCCGTGCCCCAGTCATCGCCCTCGGTGTTGAAGGCAGCTATGACCTCCTTGGCCTTGTCGAGGGACGACTTGCCCGGCCTGGGCGTCGGGTCGTCCCCGATCTTGTGGGAGAGCTCGCGCGCCCTTCGGGCGAAGGTGAGGATCTCCTCGCCGAATTCAGGGGCGTGGAATTCTCGGCCGCCGGAGCTGTTCGTGGACGCGTACGGCTTGTTGGTCTCGTTCAGCTTGCTCTGGCGGGCCTGGAAGGCGTCACCGTAGGCGCCGGCCGCCGCCTCGTCGCGTTCCCGGGCCTCACCCAGAGGTCCGGAGATCCAGTACCAGTTGTTCCATGCGGCCTTCACGTCCGCGTCCGTGCCCGACAGGGCAGTGTTGGCAGCCGCCTTCATTTCGGGGCCACCGTAGTGCACGACGCGTCCCACTCGGCAGCGGTCGTGGCGGGCGTCGGCGCCCAGACTGATCCTCAGTGTCCGCTTCCACGGATCGGTCGGATCGTCACCCGGTTCGTCGGCCTGGGCGGGCACCGCGTACATCAGGCCCGCCAGGATTGATGACGCGGTGAGCAGCGCCGTACCGGCGACTCCCCGTGCCCATGCTGCGTGCCGCGCACGCCCGCGTCTCGCCAGCAGTCTTCTTCGCACTTCTCAGCCTGTCTTCTCGGCAAAAGGTCGGCCCAGGAGGGAAGTACGCATGGCAGTGCCAGGGTGGCTGTCATATGTGACGAAGCGTCAACTGGTCTGCGATGAAGTGGATTCTGTGGCGCGCAGGTCAAGCGCGCGTCCCCCCGCCTTCCCCCCGAAGGCGGCTCGATCATTGCACGGCGATTCCCCTGTCGGAAGAAGCTTTTGGGGCGACAGTGGCTGGAGAGAGGCTTTTTACCGGAGCGACTCCGTCGGGCGGCGGATCGCGCCGGGCGAGATCGCGGGCGACATCGACCACGGGGCCGGGACGGTGACCGTTTCGGCTCGCGGCAGCGGGTTCGCCCGGGCGTGGGACGCGAAGGGTGTGGAAGTCACGACCTGACGCTGCGGGAGCCGGCGGTGCGTTCACCCAGACGTACGCCGGCCCGTGCCGGGCAGAGCTCGCCGCCGTCTCAGACGCTGTCCGTCGACGCCAGTGCGTGCCGGATCGCCGCCAGAGCCTCCTCGTCCGTCGCGTTGAGCTGACGTGCCGTGATCGCGAAGAGGCGGGCCTGTTCCGCGAGTTTCTCCTTGGAGTCGGCGATCGACGGGGGCGCGATGACCTGGGTGCCGGAGCCGCGGCGGGTTCTGACGAGGCCCGCGCTCTCCAGTTCGCGATACGCGCGGACCACGGTGTTGTTGGCGAGGCCGAGGTCGGAGGCGAGCTGGCGGACGGAGGGCAGCCGGTCGCCGTGGCGGAGCCGGCCGACGGAGATGAGGTCGGCGAGCTGGGCCCGGACCTGCTCGTAGGGCGGGACAGGTGCCGCGTGGTTGACGGTGATGCGGACGCTGTGCGCGGTCATGACCTCGCCTCCGTGTAGGCCTGGGGGAGCAGGAGCACGCCCAGGCAGTGGCAGCCGCTCAGAGCGGAGGTGAAGGCGGTGAGGGCCAGCGCCGTCAGGGCGAAGACCTTCGCGGCGCCCGCGCAGGACAGGCTCAGCACGACGACCGCCATCGTGAACGAGACGGCGAAGAGCGGGGCCGTGACGAGCACTCCCCATGCGCCGACCGCCGCTCGTGCCTGGGTCCGGCGCTGGTCGTCCGTCTGGGAGCGCAAGGTCACGCGGCGCAGCAGCAGTGCGCAGGCGACGGTGCCGAGGGCCATGCCGCCCAGCGCCGGCCAGGCGTAGTAGAGGCCGGGCCAGGGGCCGAGCAGTTGGGATCCGGCCGTGCACTCGACGGCGAGCGCCCGTCCCGGGCGTCCCTTGGAGTCCGCCGAGGCCGTACTCGCGGCAATGACGACGAGCACCGTGAGGATCGCCGCCTGCGCGGCGAGGAACGCGGCCAGAGCGCGGGGCACGTGGTCGCGGACGCGGCGGGGTGTCACTTCGGCCACCCGTATCCAGCTGTGCCGCGGGCGGGCGATCAGATCGGCCGCCAGTACTCCGGCCATGACGCACAGGCCGAACGCGGGGAAGGCGTAGAGGAGTTGGACGTCCGGCTCCGGACTGAAGTCGACGAGTACGCCGACCGCGACGCCGGCGCCCGCGCCCGCCCATCGGACGGGGGTGTCGATCCACGTGCGCCAGGTGCCTTCCGCCGTCGAGGCAGCAGACATGCCGACCACCTTTCTCCGTCCGTCGGGTGTATCAAGGTGGTGACACAATTGCCCAGCTCCCGGACTGTGTCAAGGAGTTGATACGCCCGGTCCGGGGTCCGGGGAGGGTGGCGGCGCCCGGACGCACGACGGCGGCCCCCCGGCCGTGAGGTCGGGGGGCCGCCTGTGGGCAGGGGAGTGGGGTCAGCCGCGGGCCTCGCCGCCGAGGTGGTGCACCCGCACCATGTTCGTCGTGCCCGGGACGCCCGGAGGCGAGCCGGCCGTGATCACCATGACGTCACCCGCGTTGTAGCGCTGGAGCTTGAGCAGCTCCGCGTCGACGAGTTCGACCATCGCGTCCGTCGTCTCCACGAAGGGCGCGAGGAAGGACTCCACGCCCCAGCTCAGCGTCAGCTGGTTACGGGTGGACTGGTCCGTCGTGAAGGCGAGGATGGGCTGCTCCGCGCGGTAGCGGGACAGGCGGCGGGCCGTGTCACCGGACTTGGTGAACGCGATCAGCGCCTTGCCGCCCAGGAAGTCCGCGATCTCGGCGGCCGCGCGGGCGACCGAACCGCCCTGGGTGCGGGGCTTCTTGCCGGGGACCAGGGGCTGGAGGCCCTTGGAGAGGAGCTCCTCCTCTGCGGCGGTGACGATCTTCGACATCGTCTTGACCGTCTCGATCGGGTACGCGCCGACCGACGACTCCGCGGAGAGCATGACCGCGTCCGCGCCGTCCAGGATCGCGTTCGCGACGTCGGACGCCTCGGCGCGGGTGGGGCGGGAGTTGGTGATCATCGACTCCATCATCTGGGTCGCCACGATCACCGGCTTCGCGTTGCGGCGGCACAGTTCGATGAGGCGCTTCTGCACCATCGGCACGCGCTCGAGCGGGTACTCCACCGCGAGGTCGCCGCGGGCCACCATCACGCCGTCGAAGGCCATGACGACGTCTTGCATGTTCTCGACCGCCTGCGGCTTCTCCACCTTGGCGATGACGGGGACGCGGCGGCCCTCCTCGTCCATGACCTTGTGGACGTCCTTGACGTCGCTCGCGTCACGGACGAAGGAGAGGGCGACCATGTCGCAGCCCATGCGCAGTGCGAAGCGCAGGTCCTCGACGTCCTTCTCGGAAAGGGCCGGGACGTTGACGGCCGCGCCGGGCAGGTTGATGCCCTTGTGGTCGGAGATCACGCCGCCCTCGACGACGATCGTCTTGACCCGCGACCCGTCGACCTCGACGACCCGCAGTTCGACGTTGCCGTCGTTGATCAGGACCTGGTCGCCCTTGGAGACGTCACCGGGCAGGCCCTTGTAGGTCGTCCCGCAGATCGACTTGTCGCCGGGGACGTCCTCGGTGGTGATGGTGAACTCGTCGCCGCGGACCAGTTCGACCGGTCCCTCGGCGAAGGTCTCCAGGCGGATCTTGGGGCCCTGAAGGTCGGCCAGCACGCCAACGGCGTGGCCGGTGTCCTCGCACACCTGGCGGACGCGGTGGTACCGCTCCTCGTGGTCGGCGTGGGTCCCGTGGCTGAAGTTGAAGCGGGCCACGTTCATACCGGCCTCGATGAGCGCTTTCAGCTGCTCGTATGAGTCGACGGCGGGGCCCAGTGTGCAGACGATTTTGGAACGGCGCATAAGGCGGATCCTATCGGTTTGTTTCCCTGCGGAATATTCCGTCTGGTGGAATGTACAAATGGGCGCCGGCCCGCTCAGGCGTTCAGCCTTCCGGCCTTCCAGCGCTTCAGGCTGTCGGGCTGTCGGGCACCCCCTTCTTCACGTCTCCCGTCACCAGCTCGAAGGTCTGTCGCGCGATCTCGAGCTCCTCGTCCGTCGGCACGACGGCGACCGCCACCCGTGCGTACTCCGGCGAGATCAGCCGCGCCGCGTCCGACCGGGCGGCGTTCAGCCCGGCGTCCACCACGAGGCCCATCTCCTCCAGACCCGCGAGAGCAGCCTCTCGCACCGGGGCGGCGTTCTCGCCGACACCCGCCGTGAACGCCACCGCGTCCACCCGCCCGAGCACCGCGTAGTACGCGCCGATGTACTTCTTCAGCCGGTGGACGTAGATGTCGAACGCCAGCCGCGCCCGCTCGTCGCCCTCGTCGATCCGCCGGCGGATCTCCCTCATGTCGTTGTCCCCGCACAGGCCCACCAGACCGCTCTTCTTGTTGAGCAGTGCGTCGATCTCGTCGGTGCTCATGCCGGCGACGCGCTTCAGGTGGAAGGTCACCGCCGGGTCGATGTCACCGGAGCGCGTACCCATCACGAGACCTTCCAAGGGGGTCAGCCCCATCGAGGTCTCCACACACCGGCCACCGGCCACCGCGGACGCGGAGGCGCCGTTGCCCAGGTGCAGCACGATGACGTTCACCTCCGACGGGTCCTTGCCGAGCAGCGCCGCGGTGGCCCGCGAGACGTAGGCGTGCGAGGTGCCGTGGAAGCCGTAGCGGCGGATACGGTGCGCGTCCGCGGTCTCGACGTCGATGGCGTACCGGGCGGCCGCCTCCGGCATCGTCGTGTGGAAGGCGGTGTCGAAGACGGCGACCTGGGGGAGGTCCGGGCGCAGCGCCCGGGCCGTGCGGATGCCGGTGATGTTCGCGGGGTTGTGCAGCGGCGCGACCGGGACGAGGCGCTCCACCTCCGCGATCACCTCCTCGGTGATCACGGTCGGGGCGTGGAACTTCAGACCGCCGTGCACCACCCTGTGGCCGATCGCGGCGAGCGCGGGGGAGTCCAGTCCGAGCCCGTCCTGCGTGAGCTCCTCGGACACCGCCTTGAGCGCCGCGTCGTGGTCCGCGATCGGGCCCGTGCGCTCGCGCCGCTCGCCGCCGCCCTCGAGGGGCGTGTGCACCAGCCGCGAGGTCGCCTCGCCGATCCTCTCCACCAGACCGACCGCCAGCCGGGACGAGTCGCGCATGTCGAGCAGCTGGTACTTCAGCGACGACGAGCCGGAGTTGAGGACGAGGACGCGCGTGGGGGACTGCGGGGCGGTCATGCGGGGAGCTCCTGGGCCTGGGACTGGATCGCGGTGATCGCGACCGTGTTGACGATGTCGCTGACCAGGGCGCCGCGCGACAGGTCGTTGACCGGCTTGCGCAGGCCCTGGAGCACCGGACCGACCGCGACGGCGCCGGCCGAGCGCTGCACGGCCTTGTAGGTGTTGTTGCCGGTATTCAGGTCCGGGAAGATCAGGACCGTGGCCCGGCCGGCGACCTCGGAGTCCGGCAGCTTGGTGGCGGCGACGGAGGGCTCGACGGCGGCGTCGTACTGGATGGGTCCCTCGACGTGCAGGTCCGGGCGTGACGCGCGCACCAGCTTCGTCGCCTCGCGCACCTTGTCCACGTCGGCACCGGAGCCCGACGTGCCGGTGGAGTACGACAGCATCGCGATCCGCGGCTCCACGCCGAAGCGGGCGGCCGTCACGGCGGACTGCACCGCGATGTCGGCGAGCTGTTCCGCGTCCGGGTCCGGGTTGATCGCGCAGTCGCCGTAGACGAGGACCTCGTCGGCCAGGCACATGAAGAACACCGACGAGACGATCGACGCCTCCGGCTTTGTCTTGATGATTTCGAAGGCCGGGCGGATCGTGGCCGCCGTGGAGTGCACCGAGCCTGACACCATGCCGTCGGCCAGGCCCTTGTCCACCATCAGCGTGCCGAAGTAGTTCACGTCCGCCACCACGTCGTACGCCAGCTCGACCGTCACGCCCTTGTGGGCGCGCAACTGCGCGTACCGCTCGGCGAAGGGCTGACGCAGTTCGGACGTGTGGGGGTCGATCAGCTGGGCGGCCGACAGGTCGATGCCGAGGTCGGCGGCCTTCTTGCGGATGACCTCGGTGTCGCCGAGGAGCGTCAGGTCGCACACGTCGCGGCGGACGAGCACGTCGGCCGCGCGCAGCACCCGCTCCTCCGTGCCCTCCGGCAGAACCACCCGGCGGCGCTGCGCTCGGGCCTGCTCCAGCAGTTCGTGCTCGAACATCATCGGGGTGACCCGGCCGCTGCGGGCCACCGCGAGCCTGGCCAGCAGGTCCCCGGTGTCCACATGACGCTCGAAGAGGCCGATCGCGGTCTCCGCCTTGCGCGGCGTGGAGGCGTTCAACTTGCCTTCCATCGCGAACAGTTCCGCCGCGGTCGGGAAGCTGGTCCCCGTCACGGAGACGACCGGGGTGCCGGGCGCGAGGCGGGCCGCGAGGGTGAGGATCCCCTCGCTGGGGCGCTCGTTCAGCGTCAGCAGTACGCCCGCGATGGGCGGCGTGCCCGCGGAGTGCGCGGCGAGCGCGCCCACGACCAGGTCGGCACGGTCGCCCGGGGTGACGACGAGGCAGCCGGGGGTCAGGGCGGGCAGGAAGCTCGGGAGCATCGCGCCGCCGAAGACGAAGTCGAGGGCGTCCCGGGCGAGCCCCGAGTCGTCGCCGAGGAGGACCGTGCCGCCCAGGGCGTGCGTGATCTGGGCGACCGTGGGGGCGGCGAGCGCGGGCTCGTCGGGGAGCACGTAGCAGGGGACGGGGAGGCGGGCCGCGAGCCGCTCGGCTATGCCGGCCCGCTCGTCGGGGGCGACCCGGTTGGCGACCATGGCGAGGACGTTGCAGCCGAGGGCCTCGTAGGCGCGGAAGGCGTTGCGCGTCTCCGCCCGTACGGACTCCGGGGTCTGGCCCTTGCCGCCCACCACCGCGATCACGGAGGCGCCGAACTCGTTGGCGAGCCGGGCGTTGAGCGCCAGCTCGTCCGGGAGCTGGGTGCCCGCGTAGTCGGTGCCGAGGACCAGGACCACCTCGTACTCCCTGGCCACCGCCAGAAAGCGCTCGACCAGACGGGAGACCAGTTCGTCGGTGCCCCGCTCCGCCTGGAGCGCGGCAGCCTCGTCGTAGTCCATGCCGTAGACGGAGGCGGGGTCCTGGGAGAGGCGGTAGCGCGCCCGCAGCAGCTCGAAGAGCCGGTCGGGGCCGTCGTGGACGAGGGGGCGGAAGACGCCCACCCGGTCCACCTGGCGGGTCAGGAGCTCCATGACCCCCAGCTCGACCACCTGCCGGCCGTCTCCGCGGTCGATCCCGGTCACGTAAACGCTGCGCGCCACGCGTACTCTCCCGTCCAAGTCCATGGGTGCGATCCGGGGCGTACCCCGGCCCCCCGCCGCTTCGCCGGCCCGCCCGGGGCTCCGCCGTACGGACGGCGGAACCGGGCGCGCCGAAAGGCCGCTCGGGGCGGCAATGCCCTCTTGACAATACCTCCGCGGGTGGCTAGGGCGCCCGCCGGGCGAGAACGGCGGCGCCGACGGCCGCGAGCGGCGCGGAGTAGCAGGGAGCGCGGGCGTTCCCCCGCCCGTGGGACAATCGGATGTGGGCTCACAAGGACCACTGACGAGCAGGAGACACAGCACGATGCGCATCGGAGTGCTCACCGCAGGCGGAGACTGCCCGGGTCTGAACGCAGTGATCCGGTCGGTCGTGCACCGTGCCATGACGGGTCACGGCGACGAAGTCATCGGTTTCGAGGACGGTTTCAAGGGCCTCCTCGACGGCCACTACCGTCCGCTCGACCTCAACGCCGTCAGTGGCATCCTCGCCCGCGGCGGCACGATCCTCGGCTCCGCCCGCCTCGAGCGCGGCCGGCTGCGCGAAGCGGCGGAGAACGCGGCGGAGTTGGCGAAGCAGTACGGCATCGACGCCCTCATCCCGATCGGCGGCGAGGGCACGCTCACCGCGTCCCGGATGCTGTCGGAGGCGGGGATGCCCGTCGTCGGCGTGCCGAAGACCATCGACAACGACATCTCCTCCACCGACCGCACCTTCGGTTTCGACACCGCCGTCATGGTCGCCACGGAGGCCATCGACCGGCTGAAGACCACCGCCGAGTCGCACCAGCGGGTCATGGTCGTCGAGGTCATGGGCCGGCACGCCGGGTGGATCGCCCTGGAATCGGGCATGGCCGGCGGCGCGCACGGCATCTGCCTGCCCGAGCGGCCCTTCGAGGTGGACGACCTCGTCAAGATGGTCGAGGAGCGCTTCGCCCGCGGCAAGAAGTTCGCGGTGATCTGCGTCGCGGAGGGCGCGCACCCCGCCGAGGGCTCCATGGAGTACGCGAAGGGTGAGATCGACCAGTTCGGCCACGAGCGCTTCCAGGGCATCGGCAACCGGCTCGCCGCCGAGCTGGAGCGCCGGCTCGGCAAGGAGGCCAAGCCGGTCATTCTCGGCCACGTCCAGCGAGGCGGCACGCCCACGGCGTACGACAGGGTGCTCGCGACCCGCTTCGGGTGGCACGCGGTGGAGGCCGCGCACCGGGGCGAGTTCGGCATGATGACCGCTTTGCGTGGTACGGACGTGAAGATGGTGCCACTGGCGCACGCGGTCACCCGGCTGAAGACCGTCCCGGCGGACCGGATGTTCGAGGCGGAGTCCGTCTTCTGAGGATTCGCCCCGGCCGAGCGGCCTTGATCGTCCCCCCGTGGCGATCAAGGCCGTTCGGCGTTTCCCCCGCCGGTGGTTGGCGAAGACCACTCTTGAGTTACCCGCCGCCGCTCGCAAGGCTGTTCCCTGTCCGGGACGTGTCCCACCTTGTCCCAGCAGGTGGGCGGCAGAGGGGGAGCAGCGAATGGACGTCGCCGGGAGCGGTGCTCCGGATCCGGAGCGGGTGCGCGACCCTGCCGAGTTCGTCGCCGCGATGCAGGCGCTCAAGGACCGGTCGGGCCTGACCTACCGGGAGTTGACGTCCCGTGCGGAAGCGGTCGGGGACGTGCTGCCGCGTTCCACCGTCGCCAACATGCTCGGCCGCACCACGCTCCCGCGCGAGGAACTCGTCGCTGCGTTCGTGCGGGCCTGCGGGGCGGGACCGGGCGAACTCGACGCGTGGCTGCGGGTACGCAAGGAGCTGACCCGCCGCGAGCGGCCGGCGGTGGCGGCCCCGGAAGCGACGGGCACGGGACAGGGTGGACCGGCGCCGGCCCTCACGGAGTCCGGAAGCGAACCACGTTCCGGCACCGAAGCGGCGCCTTCCGCGGCGGAGCGGGTGTCATCCCGGCCGGGCGCCACCCCGCGTCCGGACGCGGGGTGGCCCGCGCCGTCCGGCCCACGGCGACGGCCCCGGGCGCTGCCGGCGGCGGTGGCGGCCGTCGTGATCGCCGCGGCGGTCACCGCGGCCGTGCCGTACTTCGGCGGCGGCTCGGAGGCGGACGCCGAGCCGCCCGGGGTGAGCGGGCCCGCTCCCGGACCGGTGCGGATACGGGCCGTGGACTCCGGGCTGTGCCTCGCGGAGCAGGGCGGGCAGAACGGCCAGCTCTACCAGCAGCCGTGCTCGCCGGACTCCGTCCCCAGGTTCTCCCTGAAACGGCTCGGGACGGACTGGCGGCTCGAGACCTTCCACACCACCTTCGGCTGGGGCTGCACCGGCGTCCAGGAGAAGTCCACCGAGGCCGGCGCGCCGGTGGAGGACCAGGAGTGCGGCAAACGCGGCCCGGCGGAGGCCTTCCGCGTGGAACCGGTGGGCAAGCCCGTACGCGGCTACCGGCTTCGCCCCGTCCACAGCGGCCTGTGTGCCGGGGTGGACGCCGCCGACAGCGAGAAGAAGGGCGCCGACATCCGTCAGCTCGCCTGCACCGACGACGGCACGGGCCAGCTGTTCTCGTTCGACCCGAGGCCCGGGCGATCCTAGGGTCCTTCGTTCGGATCCGGCGTGATCCGAACGAGAGGCCCTAATGCTGAGGGCCGCGGGCCAGCTCCCAGAAGTGGTCCACGATCCGGTCGAGGAACTCGCGTCCCGGCTCGCCCGTGTCGTCGGAGGCCGCGCCCCAGCTCAGCGTGGCCACCATCCGGGACTGGTAGTCGGCGTGCAGTTGCTGGAGGACGTCCTGGAGATGGCCGCGTTCCAGCGGCAGCATCTTGCCCACCGGGCGCACGTACGCCTGCCAGCGTGAGGTCACCGCGTCCCGCAGCAGTTCGGCCAGGTCCTTGTCGCGGCCGGTCGCGGCGAGCAGTTCCCGGGGCGCCAGGCCGAGCGCCCCGGCGAGTGCCGCGGTCTGCCGCTCGTTGCCCCGCCATCTGCCCGACTCCTCCATCCGCAGATAGGCGGAGGCGTCCATGCCGAGCCGCCGGGCCAGCTCGTCGGGCGCGAGACCGCGGGCGATCCGGTGTTCGCGCAGGCTCGTCGCGGTGGAGAGAAGCTCGCCCGGTGAGCACCACAGCACGCCGGCCAGCGCGGTCAGCTCCCGGGTGCCGGGGACGGCGAGTCCCCGCTCCCATGCCGTCACGGTTTCGGGGGTGACCGGCAGCCCGTACTGGGCCCGCAGCCCGTACGCCACATGACCTGGAGCCATACCCAGGGCCTCGCGCAGTCGGCGCGCGGCGGGGGCGTTGAACGGAGGGGAGGGGTTGTGCTGCACGCGCACAACCTAGGGGCGGCAGTGGCCCCCTGACTACGGTGCGTACACCCAAAGACACGGCTTGTCGAAAGCTCCGACCTGATCAGGCGCCCGCACCGTCTGGACGGCCATGTCCGGGCCGGTGGGGAGTGGGTCACCGCGGTTACCGGGCGGTTCCGCGACGCCGGGAGCGTACCCCGCCGCCGAGCGGGCGGGCCGTGGCGTCACGGGCGCGTCCGTCACCCCTTCACCGCCCCGCCCAGCGCGAAGCCGCCGCCCAGCCTGCGGGAGATCAGGATGTACAGCACCAGCACCGGCGCCGAGTACAGCATCGAGAACGCCGCGAGCTGTCCGTAGACGACCGAGCCGTAGTTGCCGAAGAACGTGAAGATCGAGACGGACGCCGGCAGTTGCTCAGGGCTCAGCAGCAGCATGAAGGGGACGAAGAAGTTCCCCCAGAGCATGATGAACGTGTAGATCGTCACCACCGTCACGCCGGGGCCCATCAGGGGCAGTACCACCCGCGTCAGTGTCTGCAGGTTCGACGCCCCGTCCGTCCACGCGGCCTCCTCCAGAACCACCGGGACGCCGTCCATGAAATTCTTCATCAGCCAGACGGCGAAGGGAAGTTGGGCGGTGGCCAGGAACAGCGCCGTGCCGTACATCGTGTCGATCAGATCGACTTGCACGAACAGGCCGTACACCGGGACCATGATCGCGGTGATCGGCAGACAGGTCGTGAACAGGATGGCCAGCAGGTACGAGCGGCCCCAGCGCGACCGGTGGCGCGAGAGCGGATAGGCGGCCAGCGCCGCGCACACCACGGAGACCACCGTCGCGCCGCCGCACAGCAGCAGGCTGTTGAGCATCGGCGTGAACGTGATCTCGTCGGTGAGCACCGCGTCGAAGTTGTCGGCCGTGACCGACGAGGGGACCCGCAGCCGTAGATCCGCCTCCGCGTCCACGGAGGCGAGGACCAGCCACAGCAGCGGCACCGCGAACGCCGCCGCGGTCACCAGCAGCGCCGTGTCGGCGGCGAGGCGCGCCCGGGCCGCGCGGCGCATCACAGCTCCACCTTCATCAGCCGCAGATAGACGACCGAGAACAGCGACCCCACCAGCAACAGCAGCAGCGCCACCGCCGTGCCGTAGCCGATCAAGGACTTGAGGAACGCCTGGTCGTACATGAACACCGGCAGGGTCTGGCTGCGGTTGCCCGGCCCGCCGCGGGTCATCGCCCAGATCAGGCCGAAGACCGAGAGGGTCGAGAGGGTGTTCAGCATCAGGTTCGTGCCGATGGAGCGCCGGATCATCGGCAGGGTGATGTACAGGACGCGGCGCGGGCCGGACGCCCCGTCGACCTCGGCGGCCTCCGTCACCTCACGCGGGATCTCCGACAGCGCCGCGGAGTAGATGAGCATCGAGAACGCGGTGCCGCGCCACACATTGGCGAAGGACACCGCCAGGATCGGCAGGGTGAACAGCCAGTTCTGCGACGGAAGATGCAGCCAGTCGAGGATCGCGTTCAGCGTGCCCTCGCGCCGGAAGAAGGTGTAGAGCAGGAACGCCGCCACGATCTCCGGCAGCACCCACGCGGTGATCACCAGGGTTCCCGTGAGGGTACGCACGGGCCGGGACGCGGCACGCATCAGACCGGCGAGGGCCAGGCCCAGGGTGTTCTGGCCGACGATCGCGGACACGAAGGTGAAGACGAGGGTCAGCCCGACGGCGTTGCGGAAGTCGTCGTCGGCGAAGGCGCGGCGGAAGTTGTCCCATCCGACGAACTCGGACCCCGCCTGGCCCGTGAGCTGGGTGTCGGTGAAGGCGATCCACACGCAGTAGCCGATCGGGCCGGCGAGGAACAGAAGCAGCAGGATGGTGGCGGGGGCGAGCGGTACCCACCGCCACCATCCCGTTCGGGGGGCGCTCACCGGTCGCTCACTTGGCGACGACGGCGCCGTCGGTGATGGTCCTCAGTTGTTCGTCGTACGCCTTCGCCGCGTCCGCCGCCGAGGCGTCCTGGGTGGTCACCTGCTCCATCGCCTCGCCGATCGCCGTCGAGACCTGCGGATACACGGGCAGCGCCGGCCGGTAGTGCGTGTACCGGACGAGGCCGGTGAAGAACTCGATGCCCGGCATGGAGCTCAGATAACGCGGATCGGCCGCCACGTCCTCGCGCACGGCGATCTGCGCGCCGACGACGCACCACTCTGTGGCGTTCTGCCTGGTCTGGAGCGTCTTCACGAACTCGAAGGCGAGGTCGGGGTTCTCGGCCTTCGCCGGGATCGACCACGCCCAGCCGCCCGACATCGACACCTTGCCCGGCGCCTGGCCGTGCTGGGTGGGCATCGGCGCCTGACCGAGCTTCTCGCTCCACTCGGGCCACTCCTTGGGGCCCTTGTTGATCCAGTTCTGGCCCATCCATGATCCGTCGAGCGAGATCGCGAGCTTGCCCTCCGGGAACCACTCGGTGGCGACGCGGGTGCCCACATTGGGGTCGAGCGCGTCGGAGACGTCCGGCCCCAGCTTCTCCTTGTAGACCGTGCCGACGAAATCGAGGGCGTCCTCGAAGCCCCGCGCTCCGGTCACCCACTTCCTGGCGGAGGGATCGTAGAGCGGGTCCTCGCCCGTGCCGTACAGCAGCATCTCGAAGCCCTGCATGACGGCCGCCTCGCCGGGGCCCTTGCCGGTGTAGACGTTGAGCGGGACGACGCCGGGGACCTTCTCCTTGACGGTGCGGGCGGCGTCGAGGATCTCCGCCCAGTTCTTCGGCGCCCAGTCGGCCGGGAGGCCCGCCTTCGCGAAGATCTCCTTGTTGAACCACAGGCCACGGGTGTCCGTGCCGTCCGGAATGCCGTACGTCTTGCCGTCCTCGGCCTTGGCGGCGGCCTTCGCCGTGTCGACGAACCGGTCCCACTGGTCCCAGCCGGCGAGCTGGTCGTCGAGCGGCTTCAAGTACCCGGCCTTGATGTCGGAGTTGATGCGGAAGGTGTCCTCGTAGACCAGGTCCGGCGCGGTCTTCGGGGAACGCATCATCTGCTGGGCCTTGGTGGCGTAGTCGTTGTCGGGTGCCTGGATCGGGACGAGCTTGACCTTCTTGCCCGGATTCTCCTTCTCGAACTGCCGCTTCACCGCCTCCAGATAGGCGTCCTTGAAGCGGATCTTGTTGTCCGTGGAACGGTTGTAGACGACCTCCACGGTGTCCGGGTCGCCGCCGGACCCGCTGCCGCAGGCGGTGAGGGTCGCCGCGAGGGCGGTGACAGCGATGGTGAGGGCCAGTGGGGCGGTGGGGCGCACGGGCACGACCTCCTCGGAGCCGGGGGCGCCGGGCAGGACTGCGGTCCGCTTGCTGCCGCGAGCGTGCTGCGGGGCGCGTGGGCTGCTGCCCGGTGACCGTATGACCGGTCAGTTGACAAAAGCAATCCCTGTGCAGGACACGGGACTTGACGGCTCAGCGGACGGTGCTGATCCAGCGGTACTGGAGCTCCGGGCGGCCGATCTGGCCGTACTGGGGGGCGCGGGCGGCCCGGCCGGCGGTGACGAGGTGCTCCAGATAGCGGCGCGCGGTGATCCGCGAGATGCCGACGGCCGCGGCCGCCTCCGTGGCGGTGAGCCCTTCCGCCGACTCGCGCAGGGTCCGGGTGACCGCCTCCAGCGTGGGACCGCTGAGGCCCTTGGGGAGGGATGTGGTGACACGGGGAGTGCGCAGGGTCGCGAGCGCCCGGTCCACCTCGTCCTGGCCGCTCGCCTCGCCGGCGGAGGCACGGAACTCCGCGTAGCGGGTGAGCCGGTCGCGGAGGGTGGCGAACGTGAACGGCTTGAGGACGTACTGCACGACCCCGAGCGACACTCCCTCGCGGACGATCGCCAGATCGCGGGCGGAGGTGACGGCGATGACGTCGGCGGAGTGACCGGCCGCGCGCAGCGACCGTACGAGCGCCAGGCCGTGCCCGTCGGGCAGGTACAGATCGAGCAGCAGCAGGTCCACGTCGGTGCGCTCCAGGGCGCGTACGGCCCCGGCCCGGGAGTGGGCGATCCCGGCGACCTTGAACCCGGCGACCCGTCCTACGTACAGGGCGTGCGCGTCGGCGGCGACGGGGTCGTCCTCGACCACCAGAACTCTGATCGTCACGCAGGCACCTCCGCGGGATGCAGCGGCAGCCGCACGGTGAACTCCGCGCCGCCGTCCGGACCTTGGGCCAGCACGATGGTGCCACGGCCGCGGTGCACCGCCTGCTGCACGAGCGCCAGACCGAGGCCGCGGCCCGCGCCATGGGTGGACCAGCCGCGCCGGAACACCTCGGCGGCGTCGTCCGGGTCGACACCGGCGCCGGTGTCACCGACGCGCAGCAGCAGCTCACCGTCCTCGACCCGGGCGGTCACGGTGACCCGCGCGCGTGCGGCGCGGGCCGGCGGTGCGCCCGCGGTGTCGACGGAGGGACCGCCGACGGGCGACGCGGCACCGGGGTGCGACGGCGTGCCGTGCGGGTGCGGGTCATGGGTGTCCGCGCCGTGCGCGGGCGGCTCGCCGGCCGTGCGGGAGGCGGGCAGTGCCACCGCCGGGCCCGGTACGGCCGCGCCGGCGACTGCCGCGGACGGGGCCGGCAGGGCAGCCGCGGGCGGGGGCGTGGCCGCTGTGGCCGGGGCCGCGAGCAGGGACTCCGACACCTCGTCCGGTGCCTCGGCCTGCGCTCCGGGCGAGCGGGGCGCGGGAGCCGAGGGAGGGGCCGCCGCCGGCGTGCCGGAGAGGGGGCGGGGGCCCGTGCCCGTCTCCGACGCCGCGTCGACGGCGTTGTCGATCAGGTTGCCCAGGATCGTCACCAGGTCGCGGGACGGGAGCGAGCGCGGGATGACGCCGTCGTCGATGCGGCTGTCCTCCGCGAGGACCAGTTCCACGCCGCGCTCGTTGGCCTGTGCCGCCTTGCCGAGCAGCAGCGCCGCCAGCACCGGTTCACCGACCGCGTCGACGACGCGGTCGGTGAGGGCCTGGGCCAGTTCCAGCTCGGCCGTGGCGAAGACGATCGCCTCGTCCGCCCGGCCGAGTTCGATCAGTGACACGACCGTGTGGAGCCGGTTGGCGGCCTCGTGGGCCTGGGACCGCAGGGCCTGAGTGAAGCCCCGCTCGGAGTCCAGTTCACCCGAGAGGGCCTGGAGCTCGGTGTGGTCGCGCAGGGTCACGACGGTGCCGCGCTGCTCCCCGCCGACCACCGGCCGGCTGTTGACGACGACGACCCGGTCCGCCGAGAGATGGAGCTCGTCCACGCGCGGCTCGGAGGCCAGGAGCGCCCCGGTGAGCGGCCGCGGGAGCCCGAGGTCCGCGACATGGCGGCCCACGGCGTCCTCGCCGAGCCCGAGCAGCTCACGCGCCCCGTCGTTGGCGAGCGCGATCCGGCGGCCGCCGTCGAGCATGACGAGGCCTTCGCGCACGGCGTGCAGCGCGGCCTCGTGGTAGTCGTGCATGCGGCCGAGCTCCGCCGCGTTCATCCCGTGGGTGTGCCGCCGCAGCCGGGCGTTGATGACATACGTACCGGCCCCGCCGAGCACCAGCGCCGCACCGGCCATGGCGAGCAGCGCCGTGACCTGGTCGCGCACCTGCTCGGTGATCTCCTCGACGGTGATGCCCGCGCTGACGATGGCGACGACCCGCCCGCCGTCGTACACCGGCGCCACCGTGCGCACCGACAGTCCGAGCGTCCCGACGTACTGCTCGCTGTAGACCCGACCGTCCAGTGCCGGCTCGATGTGGCCGAGATACGTACGTCCGATCCGGTCCGGCTCGGGATGCGTCCAGCGCCGCCCCTGGGGATCCATGATCACGACGAAGTCCATGCCGGCGTCCTTGCGCAGGCCCTCCGCGTACGGCTGGAGGAACGCCGACGGGTCCTTCGACCGCACGGCCTCGGACACCGAGGGGGAGCGCGCGGCGGCGGCCGCGGTGGCCCGGGACTGCAGGCGCGCGCTCTCCTCTGCCTGCGACCGGTCGGTGAGGTAGGCGAAGAGCGCGCAGCCGGCCACGATCGCGGCGACCAGCACGACCTGCATCGCGAAGAGCTGGGCCGCCAGGCTGCGGGGACGGGGGATGCGCATGCCGCCAGTCTGCCTGGCCGGATTTGTGTGAACGAAACGAACGCAAGGGTGACCGGTCTCACAGCCTGATGGATAGTCGCTGAGATCCATCGGGACGTGGACGAACATTCGAACGAGGAGGCACCCCCGTGGCCACTACAGCCGCAGGCAAGCGGGACCGTACCCACTATCTGTATCTGGCAGTCATCGGCGCGGTGGTGCTCGGCATCATCGTCGGTTTCGCCGCCCCGGGGGTAGCCGTCGAGCTCAAGCCCATCGGCACCGGGTTCGTGAACCTCATCAAGATGATGATCTCGCCGGTGATCTTCTGCACGATCGTGCTGGGCATCGGCTCGGTCCGCAAGGCCGCCAAGGTCGGCGCCGTCGGCGGTCTGGCCCTCGGCTACTTCCTGGTCATGTCGACCGTCGCCCTCGCCATCGGCCTGGTGGTCGGCAATCTGCTGGAGCCGGGCTCCGGACTCCACCTGACCGACGCGGCACGCGAGGCCGGCGCGGAGCAGGCGTCCGGCGGCGGGGAGAGCACCGCGGACTTCCTGCTGGGCATCATTCCGACGACGCTGGTCTCCGCCTTCACCGAGGGCGAGGTGCTGCAGACGCTGCTGGTCGCGCTGCTGGCGGGCTTCGCGCTGCAGGCCATGGGTTCGGCGGGCGAGCCGGTGCTGCGCGGCATGGGACACATCCAGCGTCTGGTGTTCCGCATCCTGGCCATGATCATGTGGGCCGCGCCCATCGGTGCCTTCGGCGCCATCGCCGCGGTGGTCGGCGAGACGGGTTTCGACGCGCTGAAGTCGCTGGCCGTCATCATGATCGGCTTCTACATCACCTGTGCCCTGTTCGTCTTCGTGGTGCTGGGACTCCTGCTGCGCCTGGTCGCCGGGGTGAACATCTTCACGCTGCTCAAGTACCTGGGCCGTGAGTTCCTGCTGATCCTCTCCACCTCCTCCTCCGAGTCCGCGCTGCCGCGGCTCATCGCGAAGATGGAGCACATGGGCGTCAGCAAGCCCGTGGTCGGCATCACCGTCCCGACCGGCTACTCCTTCAACCTCGACGGCACCGCGATCTACCTGACGATGGCCTCGTTGTTCATCGCGAACGCCACGGGTGCGCCGCTGAGCGCGTCCGAGCAGATCTCGCTGCTGGTCTTCATGATCATCGCTTCGAAGGGCGCCGCGGGCGTTACCGGAGCGGGTCTCGCGACGCTGGCCGGCGGTCTGCAGTCGCACCGGCCCGAGCTGGTCGACGGTGTCGGCCTGATCGTCGGCATCGACCGCTTCATGAGCGAGGCGCGCGCCCTGACGAACTTCGCGGGCAACGCGGTGGCGACGGTCCTGGTCGGCACGTGGACGAAGGAGATCGACAAGGAGCGGGCCTCGCAGGTCCTCGCCGGCAAGATCCCCTTCGACGAGAAGACCCTCGTCGACGACCACGCGCCGCACGGCGACAGCGGCCACTCGGACGTCCCGGCCCCGCGGGACGACGAGCGTGAGCCTGTGAAGGTCTGACCACCCGCGGACCTTCCTCCCAGGCGTGTGCCGGACCTCTTCCCCCCTTGGTCCGGCACACGCCGCTTTCCGTTTCCGGCGGTGTCGGCAGCCGTCGGGAGTCGTCGGCAGCCGTCGGGAGTCGTCGGGGGTCGTCGGGGGTCGTCGGCAGTCGTCGTACGACAGGCGTTGCATTGACGTCGGCGTCAAGGATTACGGTCTTCGACATGCGAATCGGCGAGCTTGCGGAGCGGGCCGGCACCACCACCCGGACCCTGCGCTACTACGAGTCCCGCGGGCTGCTCCCCGCACGGCGCGCGGTGAACGGCTACCGCACGTACGACGAGGGCGACCTGCGGATGGTCCGGCAGATCCGGACCCTTCAGGACTTCGGGTTCGGCCTCGAGGAGACGAGGCCGTTCGTCGAGTGCCTGCGCGCCGGGCATCCGGCCGGTGACTCCTGCCCCGCCTCGCTCGCCGTCTACCGGGCCAAGCTCGCCGAACTGGACACGCTGATCGAGCAATTGCGGTCCGTGCGGGCACAGGTCGGTGAGCAGTTGTTGCGGGCAGAGGCGCAGTTGCCCGAAGGCCCGGACCCACAATGCGAATTCGGAGGCTGACGAATGATCCAGGCAGAGGGCGTGGCCGCGGTGACGGACACGGATTTCGACGCCGAGGTGCTCGGCGCGGACCGTCCGGTTCTCGTGGAGTTCACCGCGGACTGGTGCGGTCCGTGCCGTCAGCTCGCACCGGTGCTGAGCGCGGTCGCCCGCGAGGAGGCCGGGCGGCTGAAGGTGCTGCAGATCGACGCCGACACCAATCCGGAGACGGTCGTCCGCTACGGCGTGCTGTCGATGCCGACGCTCATGGTCTTCGACGGGGGTGAGCCCGTGAAGTCCATGGTCGGAGCGCGCCCCAAGCGCCGGCTTCTCCAGGAGCTGGAGGACGTCCTCGGCTGACGGGGGACGCGACGGCGGCGGCCGCGCGGCAAGAGACCTTCGCACCGCGGCGCCCGTGGATGCCCGGCCGCGCGGCCGCCCGAAGCACCTCCCCGCGATCGGCGGCCGCCGACCGAGCACAGGGCCGTTTCGCCCCGGAGCCCACTCGGCCGGGGCGCTTCGCGCTCCACGGCCGCCGCCGGCCCGTGAGGACGGTCAGGACAACTGCCACGGGTGGAGCTTGTCCGGGTTGCGCACCGCCCAGATGTGCGTGATCCGGCCGTCGTCGGCGACCTCGAACGCGAACACCGTCTCGATCCGGCCCCCGGACTCGACCACCAGGCCCGGCAGCCCGTTGACCGTGCGCTCGAGGATCGTGCGGGGCGGCGAGAGCCGGGCGATCCTGAGGTAGAGGCGGGCGATCGGCTCCGCGCCCTCGATCGGCAGCAGGTGGGCGACGGCGCGGCCACCGCCGTCGGAGATCGCGGTGGCGGCCGGGTCGAGCAGACCGAGCAGCGCCTCGATGTCCTGCGCCTCCCAGGCCGCCTTGAACCGCCGGACGACGCCCGCCTGCCGGGCCGCGTCCGGGCTCGCCCCTGCCCGGGCGGCGGCGACGCGACGGCGGGCCGAGGACGCCAGCTGCCGGCACGCCGCCGGGCTGCGGCCGACGATCCCGGCCACCTCGGCGAACGGGTACCGGAAGACGTCGTGCAGCACGAACGCGACGCGCTCGGCCGGGGTCATCGACTCGCACACGACGAGCAGGGCCATGGTCACCGACTCGTCGAGGGTGATCCGGTCGGCCGGATCCACGCCGAGGCCGCCCGCCGCCCCGGCGATCCACTCGGCCGGGTCGGGCAGTGGCTCCGGGACCCATTCCCCGACGTAGATCTCCCGCCGGTTGCGCGCGGAGCCGAGCAGGTTCAGGCAGATACGCCCGGCCACCTTCGTCAGCCAGGCGCCCGGGGACTCGACGGCCTCCTGCTGCGCCCGGGACATCGCGTACCAGCGGGCGCACGTCTCCTGGACGACGTCCTCCGCGTCGGCCAGGGACCCGAGCAGCCGGTAGGCGAGATTGAGGAGCTGTCGCCGCTCGCTCACGATCGTGCTCAGCCCCGGGTCCCGCTGTTCGTCCGCCCGCCGCTGTGCTCTTCCCGCAGGGATGGTCATACGCTCTCCGGCTCCCTCGTTCACGTTCCCTCTTCCGTACGACGGATCGGAGCGGCGGAATGTGACGTCGGCGGCTCGCCTCACAATCGGCGGGGCTGCGTTGTCGGACCGGTGAAGAGGAGCACGCCACCCATGGGACAGGACGCCGAGCATGAACGACTTCCAGGAGATCGCCGACCGCGTCGAGATCGAGGCGCTGCGCGGTGAGTTCACCGACGCGGCGATGATGCGCGACCGCGCCCGCCTCGCCGCGCTGTTCACCCCCGATGGCGTTCTGCGCATGCCCAACGTCCCGGTCGAGTTCATCGGCCGCGAGGAGATCCGGGCCGGAGGGGAACGCCTCCAGAGTCAGTGGGACTTCTTCGTGCAGAACAGCCACCCGGGCACGATCCGGATCGACGGCGACACCGCCGTCGGCCGTACCTACATGCAGGAGATCGCGCGTCTGCTGGACGGCCGCTCGTGCGTGAACTTCGCCGTCTACCACGACACCTACCGGCGTACGCCGGAAGGCTGGAGGTTCGCCGAGCGGGTCTACGAGGTGAGGTACGTCGACACCACCCCGCTGGAGGGCTCGGCGCCCGGCCCCGACGCTCAGGCGCACGGCTCCGATGATGCCGGGGGCGTCGGACGGGCAGCGGCTGCCGGTGAGGCCGGGGACGCCGGCCGGGCATCGGGTGCCGGTGAGGCGGAGGCGTCGGCCATGGGGACGCCCGACGACTTCGGTGCGCCGGCGTCGGCCGAACGGCTGGACCGGGCGATCGCGGCGCTGCGGGCGAACGGCTTCACCGCCGAACTGCTCGACGACGCCGCGGCGGCCCGCGCCCGCATCAAGGACCTGATACCGGAGGGGGCGGGCGTGTTCACCGGGGCCAGTGAGACGCTCCGGCTCTCCGGCATCGCGCAGGACATCGAGGCGGGCGACCGCTACCGGGCCGTCCGGCCGCGCGTGCTGACGATGGACCGCGCCACCGAGTCCGACCGGATCCGGCGGCTGACGGCCACCCCCGACGTCCTCGTCGCCAGTGCCGCGGCCGTTACCGAGACCGGCTCGCTCGTCATCGCCTCGGGCAGCGGCAGTCAGCTGCCCGCCTCCGCCGGTGGCGCCGCGAGGGCGATCTGGGTCGTCGGGGCGCAGAAGGTGGTGCCCGATCTGAACACCGCACTGCGCCGCGTCGAGGAGCACGCCCTTCCGCTGGAGACCGCTCGCGCCCTGGCCGTCTACGGGCACCCGAGCGCGGTCAACCGTCTGCTCGTCCTCAACGCCGAACCGCAGCCCGGGCGCGCCACCGTCCTGCTGCTGCGCGAGGCCATCGGATACTGAGTCCCACGCGAGAACGCCAGACCGCCTCCGGGCCGGACGGCGAGCCGTATCGGGCTCGCCGTCCGCCCCACGCGTCTCGTCTCCGCTGCGCTCGTCCGGCCCCTCCGCCGCGACCACGTGACGGGACACGTCCCGACGGTTCCTACGGGACGGTCGGAGCGTCGGCGATGCGGTAGCCCACCCCGGGCGTCGTCAGGACGACCGGCGGAGCGCCCAGCTTGCGGCGCAACCGTCCGACGGTGACGGTCACCGTGTTGGTGAACGGGTCGGCGTTCTCGTCCCACACCTGTTCCAGGAGGTCCTCGGCACTCAGGAAGCCCGGAGCGGCGCGCAGCAGCGCCTCCAGGACGGCGAACTCCTTGACGGACAGCTCCAGCGGACGGCCGTCGCGGAGGGCGGTCCGGCGTACCGGGTCGAGTTCGAGACCGGCGGCGCGCAGCGTGCGGGCCCGGGCCGCGGGCCTGCGGCGGGCCAGGGCACGGATGCGCAGGATCAACTCGGGGAAGTGGAAGGGCTTGGCGAGGTAGTCGTCGGCGCCGAGGGTGAGACCGCTGACCCGGTCGCCGGGCGCTCCGGCCGCGGTGAGCACGTCGTCGGTACGGCCGCCGCGCTCGCCCTCACCGCGGTGCTCGCGCTCGCGCTCGGCGCCCTGATGAGGCGTGCGTGGCCCGCGATCCTCGTCGCCGTCCTGGCGATCGCGGTCCCGTACGCCGCGACCTCCTTCCCGCTGCTGCCCGACGGCCTGTCCCAGTGGCTGCTGCGGGTCACTCCGGCCGCAGGTTTCGCCGTCCAACAGACCCTCGTCGAATATCCGCAGGTCGTCGCCCACTACGCGCCCTCCGCCGGATACTTCCCGCTTCCGTGGTGGGCCGGGATCGCTGTCCTGGGTGCGTACGCGGTGTTGTCGCTGGGGCTTGCTCTGAGCCGCCTGCCGCACAGCGGCGATCGGGCTGGGGCACCGGTGGACCCGAGGTGACCCCTGTGACGGCGCGGGGCCCGGGGTCCTGCGCCGTCACACGGTCCCGAGCCCGCCCCGCAGGAGAGCGCGGCCGCTCCGCCGACAGCAACAAAAAACCGACCGAATTGACGGCCGGGGCATTTTCCTGGGTATATTTATTGTTTCCGTCCAAGGGATTCATCACCGGACGGAGAAGTTCAATAAACGTACCTTACCGCGTCAGGAGCTGAATTGTCAACCGAGGAATTGCGGCGGGAACAGCAATTCGTCTCTCTCGTGCACGAGCGGCTCGACCAGCTCCGCGACGAGGCCGAAGCCGCCCTGAACGCCACGATCGCGCAGGTGGGGACGGGCAGGCAGGCGCGGGTCGAGCGGGACGTCGGTGTCGTGGAGCATTCGGCGTCGCTGGCGGCCCTGAATGCCGCCGACACCGGTCTTGTATTCGGCCGCATCGACCGGCGTGACGGAGTCACCCATCACATCGGGCGCACCGGAATCCGCCGTGACGACGCGGAACGCACTCCTCTGCTGATCGACTGGCGGGCCCCCGTCGCGCGCCCGTTCTATCTCGCCACCGGTCACGAGCCGATGGGACTGCGCCGTCGGCGGCACATCACCACGCAGGGGCGGACGGTCACCGCGCTGCACGACGAGATCATGGATCTGGCCGACACCACCCGCACCGGCTACGAGTCCCACGACGCCGACGAGGTGCTGCTCGCCGCGCTGGGCAGCGCCCGCACCGGGCGGATGGGCGACATCGTGTCGACCATCCAGGCCGAGCAGGACCGGATCATCCGCGCTCCGCAGCGCGGTGTCCTCGTCGTGGAGGGCGGACCGGGAACGGGCAAGACCGCGGTCGCCCTCCACAGGGCCGCCTATCTGCTGTACGCGCACCGGGAACAGCTCTCCAAGCGCGCGGTGCTGATCGTCGGACCGAATCCGGCCTTCCTCGGCTACATCGGGGAGGTGCTGCCCTCGCTCGGCGAGACAGGTGTTCTGCTGTCGACGGTCGACGAGCTCTTCCCCGGTGTGCACGCCACGGGCACCGACAGCCCCGCCGCCGCGGCCGTCAAGGGCCGGGCGGACATGGCCGACGTCCTGGCAGAGGCGGTACGCGACCGGCAGCGGGTCCCCGACAAGGACGAGCCGCTCGTCGTGCCGCACGACGACGGAGACCTCGTCATCGACTGGGGCATGGCCGTCGAGGCACGGCACAAGGCCCGCGAGACGGGGCTGCCGCACAATCTCGCCCGCCCCCACTTCGTGTTCCGGATCATCGACGACCTGACGACCCAGCTCGCGGACCGCATCGGCGCCGACCCGTACGGAGGCCCCAACTTCCTCGGCCCCGACGACATCGCGCAGCTCGGCAAGGCCATCGCCGCCAGCTCCGACGTCCACGCCGCGATCGCCACGCTGTGGCCGCCGCTCACGCCGCAGGAGTTCCTGGCGGACTTCCTCGCGGAGCCGGTCCATCTGCCGGCGGAGGAGTCCGCACTCCTCAGACGTGCCACGGGCCCGTGGACCCCGGCCGACGTGCCGCTGCTCGACGAGGCCGCCGAACTCCTCGGCGAGGACGACTCCGCGGCCCTCGCCCGTGCCGAGGCCGAGCGCGCGCGGCAGATCGCCTACGCCCAAGGCGTGCTCGAAGTCTCCTACGCCTCACGGACGTACGAGTTCGAGGACAAGGAGGACGAGGACTCGGAGGTCCTCGCAGCGCACGACATCATCGACGCCGAGCGGATGGCCGAACGCCAGGAGGAGGCGGACCACCGCAGCGCCGCGGAACGGGCCGCCGCCGACCGGACCTGGGCGTTCGGGCACATCATCGTCGACGAGGCGCAGGAGCTCTCGCAGATGGCGTGGCGGCTGCTGATGCGCCGCTGCCCGACCCGGTCGATGACGCTGGTCGGCGACCCCGCCCAGACCGGCGACGCGGCCGGCTGCGAGTCGTGGCAGGAGATGCTCGAGCCGTACGTCGGCGACCGCTTCGAGCACACCCGGCTGGGCGTCAACTACCGGACGCCCGCGGAGATCATGGCCCTGGCCGCCGAGGTGCGGCGCGGCAAGGACCCGGCGTTCGAACCGCCGCGTTCGGTGCGCGCGACCGGGGTCGAGCCGTGGGAGGTGACGGTGGACCCGGCGGAGCTCGCCGCCACCGTCGCCGCCCGGGTGGCCGACGCGCCGCGCGAGGGCCGCATCGCCGTGATCGCCCCCACCGCCCTGCACGCCGCGATCGCGGACGTGGTTCCGGACGTGTCCGCCACGGGCGAGCCCGATCTGACGCGGCCCGTGGTCCTGCTCGACCCGAGGGCCGCCAAGGGACTGGAGTTCGACACCGTGATCGTGGCGGAACCGGACCTGATCCGTTCCGCTTCCCCGCAGGGTGTGAACGACCTCTACGTGGCGTACACCAGGGCGACGCAGCGCCTGGGAGTGGTGCGCACCGGCGGCCGGCGCGGAACCGGAGCCTGAGCCGCCGCCGACGTTCGCGGACGAGCGGGAGCTTCGCCGGGAACGCGCGACGGCCGCGGCCACCGTGGAGGTGGCCGCGGCCGTCGCGCATCGGCTCCGGCGGGGATCAGGCCGGCCGGAACCAGACCGTCGCCAGCGGCGGCAGGGTCGGGGCGATCGACGTACGGCGGCCGTGGGACTCCACCTGCTCCGCCTTCATCGGGTCCGGGTTGAGGACGCCGGATCCGCCGAAGCGCTCCTCGTCGGTGTTGAGGACCTCCGCCCAGGCGGTGACCGTCTCCGGGACGCCCAGCCGGTAGCCGTGCCGCACGACCGGCGAGAAGTTGCTCACCGCCAGCAGCGGCGAACCGTGCTTGTCGAAGCGCAGGAAGGCGAAGACGTTGTCCTCCCACGCCCCGCCGTCCACCCATGCGAAGCCCTCCGGCACGGTGTCCCGCTGCCACAGCGCCGGAGCCTTGCCGTACACGGTGTTCAGCTCGCGCACGAGGTCACGCACACCGCGGTGGTCGGGCTCCGCCGCGTACGAGGGGTCGAGCAGCCACCAGTCGGGGCCGTGACCCTCGGACCACTCGGCGCCCTGGGCGAACTCCTGCCCCATGAACAGGAGCTGCTTGCCGGGGTGGGCCCACATGAAGCCGAGATAGGCGCGGTGGTTGGCCCGCTGCTGCCACCAGTCGCCGGGCATCTTGCTGACCAGCGCCCGCTTGCCGTGCACGACCTCGTCGTGCGAGATCGGCAGGACGTAGTTCTCGCTGTAGGCGTACACCATCGAGAACGTCATCTCGTTGTGGTGGAACTTGCGGTGCACCGGTTCGTGCTCGACGTAGCCCAGCGAGTCGTGCATCCAGCCCATGTTCCACTTCAGGCCGAAGCCGAGCCCGCCGAAGCCGTCGTCGCCCACGTGGTGGGTGGCCCGGGTGACGCCGTTCCAGGCGGTGGACTCCTCCGCGACGGTGACCACGCCGGGGCAGCGCCGGTACACGGTCGCGTTCATCTCCTGGAGGAAGGCGACCGCGTCCAGGTTCTCCCTGCCGCCGTGCACGTTCGGCGACCATTCGCCGTCCTCGCGGGAGTAGTCGAGGTAGAGCATCGAGGCGACCGCGTCGACCCGCAGGCCGTCGATGTGGAACTCCTCGCACCAGTAGGTCGCGTTGGCCACCAGGAAGTTGCGGACCTCCTTGCGCCCGTAGTCGAACTCGAGGGTGCCCCAGTCGGGGTGCGCCGCCCGTGCCGGGTCGCTGTGCTCGTACAAGGGGCGTCCGTCGAACTCGGCCAGCGCCCAGTCGTCCCGGGGGAAGTGCGCGGGCACCCAGTCCACCAGCACGCCGATGCCCGCCCGGTGCAGGCTGTCCACCAGGTGCCGGAAGTCGTCCGGGGTGCCCATGCGCGACGTCGGCGCGTAGAAGCCGGTGACCTGGTAGCCCCAGGAACCGCCGAAGGGATGTTCGGCGACCGGCATGAACTCCACATGGGTGAAGCCGAGGTCCTTCACGTACTTCGGGAGCTGCACCGCGAGCTGGCGGTAGGTCAGTCCCGGGCGCCAGGAGGGGAGGTGCACCTCGTAGACGGACAGCGGCGCCTCGTGGACGGGCAGCTCGCCGCGGCGCGCCATCCATTCCTGGTCGCCCCACTCGTGGTGCGACTCGGTCACGATCGACGCGTTGGCGGGCGGCACTTCCGTGCGCCGGGCCATCGGGTCGGCCCGCTGCGTGTACGAGCCGTCCGGGCGCATGATCTCGAACTTGTAGAGCGCGCCGTCGCCGATGCCGGGCAGGAACAGCTCCCACACGCCCGTCGCGCCGAGCGAGCGCATGGGGAAGCCGGAACCGTCCCAGAAGTTGAAGTCGCCGACCACACGGACGCCGCGCGCGTTCGGCGCCCAGACGGTGAACCGGGTGCCGGTGACGCCCTGATGCGTCATCGGATGCGCGCCCAGCGCCCGCCACAGCTCCTCGTGCCTGCCCTCGCCGATCAGATGCAGGTCCAGCTCACCGAGGGCGGGAAGGAAGCGGTACGGGTCCTCGACCTCGAAACCGTCCTCGTGGCCTTCGTAGGTGACGAGGAGACGGTAGTCGGGGGTCGTCCGCAGAGGGAGGACGCCGGAGAAGAGGCCGTCGCCGTCGTCGTTCAGCTCGGTGCGCAGGCCCTTGGCGAGGACGGTCACGGACAGGGCGTGCGGACGCAGCACGCGCAGCTCGACGCCGCCGCGCACCGAGTGGGCACCGAGCAGGGCGTGCGGGTCGTGGTGGCCGCCGCTCAGCAGCCGGCCCCGGTCGTCGTCGCCGAGCGGCTTCGCCGCGCGGACACCCCGTCCGTCGCGCGGCCGGGGAGCGCCGGCCGGCTTGGCACGGGGCGCCTTGCCGGGGCCGGACGCGGACCCGCCCTGTCCGGCGGACGCGGTGCCGGTCCCGCCCTGACCGGCCGGGTCGCCGGAACCGGCGGCCGCCGACCGGGTGCCGGCGGTCCTGGTGGTGGCCCCCGCTGTCGTCCCGGCCGCGCTGCCGCCGGTCGCCGCAGACCTGGCCGCGGCGGTCCCGGCCGCCGGGCTCGCCGTGGGGGCGTCGGCGGCGGGAACGTCCGTGCCCGTGCCGCCGGTCCGGGTGCTCTTCGTGCGGGTGGCGCCCGCCCTGGCGCGGGCGGACCCGGCCGGCGCGGTCCCCGCTCCGGCGGCCTTGGTGGCGCCCGCCCGGGCACGCGCCGCACGCGCGGGCCGGGCCGCGGTGTCGCTCGAGCCGGCCGGCTGGGGTACGGCCGCGTCCGCCTCGGCGGTGACGGTCACGGACCCGGCCGCCGCCTCCGGCTCCGCCGCTTCGGCGGTGTTCGCGCGTGCGGCCTTCCTCCCGCCGGAGCGAGCCGGGCGGGCCCCGGGCCGCGGCGGCACGGGACCGGCTCCGGCGTCGGCCGTGCCGGCCGCCTCGTCCCCGGCGGGCACGGAGCCCTCCGGGGCGGTGGAGCCGGCCTCGGCCGGCTGCGGGGTCCCGGTCACGGACGGCTCGTCACCGGCGGGCGACGTGCCGGGGGCGGGCTTGGAACCGGGGGCACGGCCGGAGCCGGACCTCGTCCTCTCCGTGCCGCGCACCGCGCCCGGCTCGGCCGGCCCGGCGGGTCCGGTCTCTGCGCTGTGCGTCTCGGTCGGCTGGTGCGGGACTTCCGGTCCCGAGGGCTTGCGGGACGACGGTCGGGCGGTCACGGATTCGGCCTCCTAGGGCGGCGGATGCGTCGGTGGGGGAAGCGGTCAGGTCAGTCGAGTGCGGCGAGGCGTTCGATCGCGGCCATCGGCACGGGCAGCCAGTCCGGCCGGTGTCTGGCCTCGTAGAGGACTTCGTAGACGGCCTTGTCGGTCTCGTAGGCGCGGAGCAGTTCGGGTTCCTCGCGCGGGTCGTCGCCGCCGGCCTCGGCGTAGCCGTCGCAGTACGCCGCACGGCACCGCTCCGCCCACCCCGGGTTCCAGGGGCGGTGCGTACGGGCCGCGTAGTCGAAGGAGCGGAGCATGCCCGCCACATCGCGCACGGCGGGCTGCGGACGGCACCGTTCGGTGAGCGGCCTGGCCGGTTCGCCCTCGAAGTCGATGACGGACCAGGGGGTGTCCTTCGGGCCTCGCAGTATCTGGCCGAGATGCAGGTCCCCGTGCACCCGCTGGGCCGCCCAGGTGCGACCGCGTCCGCCGAGGGTGGCCACCGCGTCGAAGGCGGCGCGCAGCCGGGGCACGTACGGAACCAGCGCGGGCACGGACTGAGCGGCCGTCTCCAGCCGCCGGACCATCGCCGCCGCCAGCCGCTCGGTCTGCGGCCCGCCGAGTTTCACCGTCGGCAGGGTGTCGGCGAGCACCGTGTGCACCTCGGCGGTCACCCGGCCCAGCTCACGGGCCTCGCCCTGGAAGGAGCGGTCGGCGGCCAGCGCCTCGAGCGCGAGCACCCAGCCGTCGCGGGAGCCCGGCAGGAACGGCTGGAGAACGCCGAGGGTGAAAGGTTCCGGCGCGCTCGTCCCGTACCAGGCGACCGGTGCGGGCACCCGTGCGCACCCGGCCCGGGCGAGGGCGAGCGGCAGTTCGAGGTCGGGGTTGGGCCCCGGGTGGATACGCCGGAACAGCTTGAGGATGTACGCGTCGCCGTAGACGAGCGACGAGTTGGACTGCTCCGCGTCCAGCGGCCGTGCGGGCAGCCGGGCCGGCAGAGCGGGCGCGCCGTCGAACCGCTCGAAGCGCAGCGGCCCCAGCAGGCCCGGTGTGCGCAGCCGTTCCAGCAGGAGCGCGGCGAGCCGCGGGTCGCGGGTCCCCTCGTACACGGTCCGTCCGGCGAGCGGTCCGTCGGAGAGATGGCCGATCAACGCGGGTGCCATCGGCGGCGGCAGCGTCTCGCGCACGCCGATGAGCAGTTGGTAGCAGTCTGCGGACGACCGCACGGGCACGTCCCGCTGCGTGACCCGCACGAGCAGGTGCAGCAGCCCGGGGCCGGGCCCGTTCAGGGGCAGCAGCTCCGTCGCGGAGACGAGTGAGAAGCCTCCGACCGCGTACCCCTTGCCCGCGAACCAGCGCTGTTCGGGCAGCCATTGGCGCAGCAGTGGGGCGAGCGAGGGAAGCAGACCGAGCGGAGTCCGGGTGGATGCAGCCTCCGACATGGGCATCGCGTCCTTTCCCCGGGTACACCACGAATGCGCAAAGTGTCCCGGATTGCAACGGTGGCTGTCCGGCGGCGCGCGGGGATGAGGGGGGAGTGCCCGAAGCGGGGCGGTGGAAACCGCCCCGCCGGAGTAGGGGGCGCCTTTCGGACCGGTTCTGTCCCCCTCGTGGACACGTCAGGCTGTGACGGCTGCGCTCTTCGCGTCCTTGCGGAGGCGGAACCAGTAGAAGCCGTGGCCTGCCAGCGTCAGCAGGTACGGCCACTGGCCGATCGGCGGGAACCGCACTCCGCCGATGAGTTCCACCGGATGGCGTCCACTGAAGGTCCGCAGATCGAGCTCCGTGGGCTGCGCGAACCGCGAGAAGTTGTGGACGCACAGGACCAGGTCGTCTCCCCCTTCTTCCTTGGAGGGCGCCTCCCTCAGGAAGGCGAGTACGGCCGGGTTGGAGGAGGGGAGTTCCGTATACGAACCGAGCCCGAAGGCCGGGTTCTGCTTACGGATCTCGATCATCCGCCGGGTCCAGTGCAGCAGCGAGGAGGGCGACGACATCGACGCCTCGACGTTGGTGACCTGGTAGCCGTAGACCGGGTCCATGATGGTCGGCAGGTAGAGCCGTCCCGGGTCGCAGGACGAGAAGCCCGCGTTGCGGTCCGGGGTCCACTGCATCGGGGTGCGCACGGCGTCCCGGTCGCCGAGCCAGATGTTGTCGCCCATCCCGATCTCGTCCCCGTAGTAGAGGATCGGTGAGCCGGGCAGCGACAGCAGCAGCGCGGTGAACAGCTCGATCTGGTTGCGGTCGTTGTCGAGCAGGGGCGCGAGCCGCCGGCGGATGCCGATGTTGGCCCGCATCCGCGGGTCCTTGGCGTACTCGGCGTACATGTAGTCGCGTTCTTCGTCCGTGACCATCTCGAGCGTGAGCTCGTCGTGGTTGCGCAGGAAGATGCCCCACTGGCAGTTCTTCGGGATGGCCGGCGTCTTGGCGAGGATTTCCGAGACCGGGTAGCGGGACTCGCGCCGCACCGCCATGAAGATCCGCGGCATCACGGGGAAGTGGAACGCCATGTGGCACTCGTCGCCGCCGGCCGTGTAGTCGCCGAAGTAGTCGACGACGTCCTCCGGCCACTGGTTGGCCTCCGCCAGCAGCACCGTGTCCGGGTAGTGCGCGTCGATCTCCTTGCGCACCCGCTTGAGGAAGGAGTGGGTGCGCGGCAGGTTCTCGCAGTTGGTGCCCTCCTCCTGGTAGAGGTACGGCACCGCGTCCAGCCGGAACCCGTCGATGCCGAGGTCGAGCCAGAACCGCAGCGCGGAGATGATCTCCTCCTGCACGGCCGGGTTCTCGTAGTTGAGGTCCGGCTGGTGGGAGAAGAACCGGTGCCAGTAGTACTGCTTGCGCACCGGGTCGAAGGTCCAGTTCGACGACTCGGTGTCGACGAAGATGATCCGCGCGTCCTGGTACTGCTTGTCGTCGTCGGCCCAGACGTAGTAGTCGCCGTACGGGCCGTCCGGGTCGCTGCGCGACTGGAGGAACCACGGGTGCTGGTCGCTGGTGTGGTTCATGACGAAGTCGATGATGACGCGCATTCCGCGCTGGTGGGCGGCGTCGACGAACTCCACGAAGTCGGCCAGGTCACCGAACTCGGGGAGCACCGAGGTGTAGTCGGCGACGTCGTAACCGCCGTCCCGCAAGGGGGACTTGAAGAACGGCGGCAGCCACAGGCAGTCCACGCCCAGCCACTGCAGATAGTCCAGTTTGGCGGTGATGCCCTTGAGGTCGCCGACACCGTCGCCGTTGCTGTCCTGGAAGGAGCGGACCAGGACCTCGTAGAAGACGGCCCGCTTGAACCAGTCGGGGTCGCGGTCGCGTGCGGGGGTGTCCTCGAACGTGTCGTGGACGGGCTCATTCACGATCATGATGTGGGTGACCCTCCGGTCTGCTGGGACGGTCGCAGGGTGAGGATGTGCGCGGGCGCGGTACCCGGCTCGAGGCGCACATAGTTGGCCCTGCCCCAGTGATAGGTCTCGCCGGTGAGCTCGTCGCGCACCGGTACGGTCTCGTCCCCTTCGAGACCGAGTTGCGGCATGTCCAACGAGACCGTGGCCTCCTGGGTGTGGTGGGGGTCGAGGTTCGCCACGACCAGGACGACATCGGAACCGGACCGTTTGGAGTAGGCGATCATCCGGTCGTTGTCGACGTGGTGGAAGTGGACGTCACGCAGCTGCTGGAGCGCCGGATGGCGGCGCCTGATCCGGTTGAGCGTGGTGATCAGCGGTGAGATCGTGCGGCCCTCCCGCTCGGCCGTCTCCCAGTCCCGCGGGCGCAGTTGGTACTTCTCCGAATGCCGGTACTCCTCGCTGCCGACCTTGAGCGGGACGTTCTCGCAGAGCTCGTAGCCCGCGTAGAGACCCCAGGAGGGGGACATCGTCGCGGCCAGCACCGCACGCACCTCGTAGGCGGGCCGGCCGCCCTCCTGAAGGTAGGCGTGCAGGATGTCGGGGGTGTTCACGAAGAAGTTCGGCCGCATGAAGGCGGCCGAGTCGCCGGCCAGCTCGGTGACGTACTCGGTGAGCTCATGCTTGGTGTTGCGCCAGGTGAAGTACGTGTACGACTGCTGGAAGCCGATCGCGCCCAGGGTGCGCATCATCGCGGGCCTGGTGAACGCCTCCGCCAGGAAGATGACGTCCGGGTCCTTGCCGTTGATCTCCCCGATCACCTTCTCCCAGAAGACGACCGGCTTGGTGTGCGGGTTGTCGACACGGAAGATCCGCACCCCGTGGTCCATCCAGAAGCGCAGCACCCGGACCGTCTCGCGGACCAGGCCCTTCATGTCCGCGTCGAACGCGATGGGGTAGATGTCCTGGTACTTCTTCGGCGGGTTCTCCGCGTAGGCGATG
>NZ_JBFAQK010000047.1:0-56766 GCF_040677245.1 Streptomyces kurssanovii | reverse complement strand
GAGGCGTCCTCGCTCAGGTCGTAACGCGCGAGCTCGTTGTTGTCGGCCTGGTTGACGACGCGGATGAACGCGTTGCGCACCTGGCCGAAGGACTGGCCGCGGCTCTCGCCCTCGTGGATGGACACCGGGAACACGATCTTGTCGACCTCTGCGGCCACACCGGCCAGGTTGACCTTGATCTGCTCGTCGTCGCCCTCGCCCTCACCGGTGAGGTTGTCACCGGTGTGCTCGACGGAGGCGTCGGGGCTCTTGAGGTTGTTGAAGAACACGAAGTGCTGGTCGGACAGGACCTTTCCGTTCGTGTCCACCAGCAGGGCGCTGGCGTCCAGGTCGAAGTCGGTCCCGGTGGTGCTGCGTACGTCCCAGCCGAGGCCCACGACGACCGCGGTCAGGCCCGGGGCCTCCTTGCTGAGCGAGACATTGCCGCCCTTGGAAAGGCTGACACCCATGGAAATCCCCTGCGCAATCCGGCGCGGGCCGCGCCACTTGACGATTCCTTTGCCCGACCGGACAACGACCGGCCCACCGCTTCGGTTCCCCCTTTTCCCGATCGGGTCAATCGGTTCTCACGACCGGGGGGGACGGCCCTCCCCGACGACGAAGCAGTTGCCGTGCCGGACGAGGAGATCGGGGTACTCCGGCCCACCGCCGGCCGTCGCCTCGGCGACCTGCTCGACGTACCTCCCTCGGCAGCCCCGGGCGGGAAGAGCGTCAGCATGGAGGCGGGAACGTCCGACTCGTTCCTGAACGCGTGGCTCGCCGACGGGCACGTGGACGATGTCGCCAGCTCCGCCGGCGACCCGCCGGTCCCGCGCGCGAAACCGCCCCCGGCCCGCGTGTGACCCAGCGCACATCGCCGGAGCGATGACTCCGCCCTGTGCCGCCGGTCAGAGGAACGACAACACCGGCACAAGGAAGGCCGGCGGTTCATGCCTTGCTTAGGTCCTGGCATTCACCGCCGGCGGGCCAGATCATTCGATACGAAACGGGGGCACCCATGACGAACGCAGTGAAGGGTCCGGCCAGCTACTTCCCCTCCATCGAGAAGAAGTACGGCCGCCCGATTGCCGAATGGAAGGACCTCATCCGCTCCTCCCCGCTGACCAAGCACATGGAGCTCGTCTCCTGGCTGAAGTCCGAGCACGGCCTCGGCCACGGCCACGCCAACGCCCTCGTTGCTCACACCCTCGCCGAGGACAGCGGCAAGTGACCGGGCGGGGACGCCGAAGTCGGCGTCCTCGCCCGAGCGGCTTGGCAGGTTGAAGCGCGGATTCCCGACCCTGGCGCTGGAGGCCGCCCGCGGAGTCGGCTCCCGGACGACCCGGAAACCACTCAGGGGACCCACCCGCGATGCGGATCAGGCCCCTGACCTGGTGTTTCAGCTGCCGGGGTGGCCGGATGTGAACCCACGACCTCTTCGTCCCGAAGCAACTCGGGATGGTCGCTGCCCTTGGACTGCTGTGCCTGTCGCCTGCGTTGATGGACCGCTGACGTCCGCGGGTGTGCGCGGTTGTGCGTTGCGGTTGTCACGCAGTTAGACACTCACTGCGCTTCCTTGCTGCACGCCTGATCGGTCGGCTGGCCAGCAGCCTTGGATTCGTGCAGTGCGACGAGTTCGCCCAGGTCGTTACTGACCATGACTTGAGCGAGTCGTCCGGCGACGGCCACGACCTCTGGCCAGGAGGTTGCCTGGAGGTACTCCGTATCGGTGTCGTTGGGCGCCTCGTCGGCGGCCGTGTTGAGCGCTGCACCAAGCTCTCGCATGAGGGCGACCTCCTCCTCCGTTCGCAGACTTGTGCCGAGGTACCGCTCGGGTTCGTCGGCGTCGCAGAAGTCGTCGAAGAGCGTGTGGAAGATGTGGTCCAGGTTCTCGAACGTTGACGGGTCAAGCCACACATCCCGTTGCCAGGGCGGATTGGCCAGAGCCAGGACCGCTGGCACCACGTGGACTCGGAAGTTTGCCAAGCGTCGAGAGGCCTCATTCATTGGCGGAGCGTAGCGAACGGGTTCAGGCGAGGTTGTGGAATAGCACCGCTTTAGGAGCGTGGTGGGGCGAGTTGGGCTCTGACCTGGGCCATGCTGGCTCCTGCGGCGGCGGCCCCGGAGACCCCTTCGCCGCCGCCGTTCCCCGTGAGTCCCCGCTCCTTCTGGCACGCCTGTGGCACGGGCTGACCGTCGCAATGCTGAACCGGCCAATTGGCTGCGCTCGCTGCGAGTGTTTGGTGAGATCTGCTCGTGAGCGAAGCGCTGATAACTACTGCCTTGACTGCTGCCGCCGCCTTCGCCGCAGCAGGACTCGCCTCCTGGCTTGCGTTGCGGGGCGTGCGCCACCAGACCGCGACACAACGCGAGCTGGCCGTAGCGGACCGCATTGACCGCCGGGAAGCCGAAGCTCGTGCGGTCAGACGGGACGCCTATACCCAGTTCATTGCTGCTGCCATCCGTTGCGCTGGCTTGATCCGCGAGGCGAAGGAGAGCCACATCGATGACGAAGAGTATAAGGAGCGTTACTCAGCAGTTCAGCGTGCACTGTCCGACCTGATCCTCGCTCAGGCCATTGTCAGCGTGGAAGGCCCCAAGGAGGTTTCCGCCGCCGCCGTTCATGCACGTCGTAGCCTTGATCGAGAGCTGGAAGCCACGCATGCACACCGCTCCGGTAGCGGCTCTGCTGAGAACATGGTTGATGCTGGACGCGCGAGGCTGCGGGCAGTGGGAAGCATGTCCGATGCGGCCCGAAGAGCCTTGAACGGCGAAACCGAGCCACCCCCAGCGGCCCCCTGCGTGGCCATCATATGACCGACCCAAGGTCTGTGGAGTCTCAATGACTGAGTCAAGCGTGGTCGGCCAGGCCCTGGAGCACCAGTTTGGAAGACGCCGTATGCGGGTGACGGCTGACCTGGCAGTTTGCTGACCTGCGGGGGAGTGCCGTCGTCACTCTGCTCCCCGTGGTTCCCCGCCCGCCTCCGACCGATCAGGCACGCATGGGGCACGCGGCACCCGCCAGGAGCGCTTCTCGCATGATCGAGCATCATGTGCGCATGCTGCTGACCTTCGGTCCCGACCGCCAAACGCGCGAGTTCACCTGCGACTGCTGCAATGCTCCCATTGAGCGAGCGTGGGACTTCATCTATGCCGACGGTGCCCCGCACGCCGCGTACTTCGCGAACTGCTACCACCACACCGACCGCGACCATGATGCCTGGATAGACGTCATCTTCGGGACGTGGGGCGGGGGATCTGACCAGTGGAGTGACCACGTCGCCTTCGCCTGCCGCATTGGTCCGGTGGTGGGGCAGACCACGCCTGCCTCCACGCTTGTGACCGCCGGCCTGGCCCACCCCGATGGCCCGCTCTTCGGGCTCAAGCTCGATCGCGAGGCGGCCTTGCAGCACCCGCGGCTGAACGAGTTCTGGAAGGTGTCGGACTTCATCCTGGAGAACGACCCACTGGTGCTAGGGCACATCTACGGCCACTAGGAGCCGACCGGGCCCAGCCACAGCGGGCTACCGTCCACTGCATCAGGTGTGCTCGCTCTAGCCGCGCGGCCGGCGGAGCCGGGGCCGTGCGCGGCGAGCGGAGCGAGCCGCCTTGAAGCGAGGTAGAGAAACCTGTAACAGGCCCTAGCAACCGCGTCGCCTTCTAGTCCATCGCGGCTATGCCGAAGGAAAGGCCGACCCAAGCGATGAAGCAGAGGGCCAACACAGCGAGCGATGCCGCACAGGCGGTTGCGATGACCTTCCAGCTGAACCGCACGACGCGTTCGGCCTGGGTAAGCGCATCCTGGTAGTCGGCTTCGTAGCAGTCACGATCGTTCATGCGAACACCCCCGGACCGGAGCGTAGAGCATGAGCACTTAGAGACGTGCTGCCGAGCGGCGCCCACGGCAGCACCCCAGCATGCTCGGCCGGGCAGCCCTAACTGGCGCGACTGAGCGCGGTCAGGTGATCCAGGTACTCCCGGCCCGTCGACTCATTGGCGAAGTCCCGATTGACGATGGCCGCCAGCTCGCGGCTGACCATGAGCAGGGACGGCAGGGACTGCCGGTCGCCCTTCAGCGCCCACTCGCCGTAGTTCACGGCCTGGTCCAAGTCGCCCTGCCTGGCTGCGACCACGCCCAGCGTGATCCGCGCCTTCGTCATGCGCATCGGCGATCGCTCGGACCCGTCGAAGTCGGTGCCCGCCCGGATCACCTCATGGGCAAGGTTCTCGGCGAAGCGGTCCTCTCCGAGCAGCCGGTAACAGTCCATCGCGTAGAAGTCGAACTTCGCCGGGTCCACTACAGGACCAGGGCTGGGAACGGCTCGCCGCCGGTGACAAGTGGGAGGAGCACGGGCTCGTCTTCTCGTCGGCCGTGGGCAAGCCGCTCGACGCCACCAACGTCCGGCGCGCCTTCCACCAGGCGCTCAAAGATGCCGAGGAGATCAAGGCGGATGAATGGACGCCTCGGGAGCTTCGGCACAGCTTCGTGTCCCTCCTCTCCGACCGTGGCGTCCCGCTGGAGGAGATTTCCCGGCTCGTCGGCCACTCCGGCACAGCCGCGACCGAGGAGGTCTACCGCAAGCAGATTCGTCCCATGATCCCGACCGGTGCCGTGATCATGGACGGCATCTTCATGTGTGGTTTGGAGCGGTAGTCAGGCAGATAGACGCGCAGGTAAAACAGGTGAGGCACCTACTCAATGCAGTAGGTGCCTCACCTGGTGTTTCAGCTGTCGGGGTGGCGGGATTTGAACCCACGACCTCTTCGTCCCGAACGAAGCGCGCTGCCAAGCTGCGCTACACCCCGATGCCGCCGGTGTCCCGGCGACATCGATTACTTTAGCCCACCCGCGGCCGGAGGCGAAATCCGGTTTCGGCGGGCCGGGGGTGGCGCGGCGCGGGGATCAGTCGCGTGGGGTCAGCGTCAGCAGGGTCGCTTCCGGGGGGCAGGCGAAGCGGACCGGGGTGTAGCGGTTCGTGCCGCAGCCCGCGGAGACGTGGAGGTAGGAGATGTTCCCTTCCGCCCGGTGCCTGGACAGGCCCTTGACCCGGTCGGTGTCCAGGTCGCAGTTGGTGACCAGGGCGCCGTAGAAGGGGATGCACAGCTGGCCGCCGTGGGTGTGGCCCGCCAGGATCAGGGGGTAGCCGTCGGCGGTGAAGGCGTCGAGGGCGCGCAGGTAAGGAGCGTGGACGACGGCCAGCGACAGGTCGGCGTCCTTCTCGGGGCCGCCGAGGACCTTGTCGTACCGGTCCCTCTTGATGTGCGGGTCGTCGAGGCCGGTGAAGGCGATCTCGTAGCCGTCGAGCTTCAGCCGGCCGCGCGTGTTCGTCAGGTCCACCCATCCCGCCGCGTCGAACGCGTCCCGCATTCCCTCCCACGGGTTGTGGACGGCGCCGACGGCCGGGGCGTTGCCGTTGAGGCCGTGGCGGCCCTGCGCCTTCTCGAGGAGGTAGCGGGCCGGGTTGCGGAGCTTCGGACCGTAGTAGTCGTTGGAGCCGAAGACGTAGACGCCGGGGATCTCCATCAGCGGACCCAGCGCGTCCAGTACCTCCGGCACGCCCTCCGGGTCGGAGAGGTTGTCGCCGGTGTTGACGACGAAGTCCGGGCGCAGTCCGGCCAGGGCCTGGAGCCACGCCCGCTTCTTGCGCTGGCCGCTCACCATGTGGATGTCGGAGACCTGCAGCACGCGCAACGGCCGCATCCCACGCGGCAGCACCGGCACCGTCACCCGTCGCAGCCGGTACGAACGGGCTTCGATGCCCGCGGCGTAGACGAGGCCGGCGGCTCCGGCCGCCGTGATTCCTGCGGTGATCTTCAGGGGGAGCCCGTAGCGTGCGCGCATGGGTCCATCGTCGCAGAACAGTCAGGCGCGGGGCAGTGGTGGGAGGTGCGTCCGGGGCGCGCTGCGGACCGGTAGCGCGACGAGCAGACCCAGCGCGATCCACACGTACGTGTTGCCGCCGAGGAAGCCGTCGATTCCGGACGAGTCCTTGCTCCACAGCCACACGACACTGCTCGACAGTACGACCGGCAGCGCGACGGCCCAGGTCAGCAGCCTGCGGCGGTCCGGTCCCGCGGGTGTGTCCAGGGCGGCACCGGCGAGGACCGCGAGGGCGGGCACCAGCCAGACCAGGTGATGCACCCAGGTGACCGGGCTGATCAGACACGCCAGGACGCCGGTCAGCGCGACCGCGGCGGCGTGGTCACCGGCGGCGGTCGCCCGGCGGACCCGTACGAACCACAGAGTGAGCAGTACGAGGACTCCGGCCGCCCAGATGCCGCGGCTCGGCTCGTACGGTTCGACGAACCGGGCGAGCAGTCCCTGCCAGGACTGGTTGGAGACGTACGCGAGCGAGCCGACCCGGTCGGTGTCCCAGAGCGCCTGGGTCCAGTAGACGCGCGAGGTGTCCGGCGCGATCCATGCCGCCAGCCCGGTGGCGCCGAGCGCGACCGCGGTGGCTGTCGCGGCGGCGCGGGGGCGGCCGGTGAGGAGCAGGTGGCCGATGAACACGGCGGGGGTGAGCTTGACGGCGGCGGCGAGACCGATGCCGATGCCGGCGTAACGGGAGGCCCGGCCGTCGGCCGGCAGGCGGAGGTCGACGAGGACGAGCGCCAGCAGAAGCAGGTTGACCTGTCCGAAGCTGACGGTGTCGCGGACCGGTTCGAGGAGGGCGAAGGCGCAGCCGGTGAGAGCCAGGGCGTACCAAGGTGTCCAGCCCCGGGTCCTGACGACCGGCCCGGCGGTCAGCCGCAGGATCACGACTGCCGCGGCGGCGTTGAGCAGCAGGGTGAAGGCGATGGCACCGTTCCAGTGGATCAGCGTCATCGGCAGCATGGTCACGGCGGCGAACGGCGGGTAGGTGAAGCCGTATTTGCTGCCGGGCACCTGGTAGTCGTAGAGCGCGCCGCCGCCCACCCAGTGGTGCACGGCCCCGTAGTACACACCCAGGTCGAACCAGCCGCGGTGCAGGGGCACCGTCATCAGGAACAGCAGGACGGTGGAGGCCAGGGAGGCGACCAGGATGAGCCGTCCGCGGGTGGTCGTCGGCCACCGCCACGTGGTCTCCGTCGTACCCAGCTGTGTCATGCAGTACTCCCAATCGGTCGACGCGCGAAGCGGTCCGCGCCCCACAGAGCTGTCACGGCGAGCAGGCCGCCCCCGACGGCCGCCCCCAACTGGGCGGCATCCGGTGCGAATCCACTGGGCAGAACGACGAGGGCGAGGATCGCACTGGCCGCGGTGGCCGTCCGCCGCAGGGATCTGCCCGGTCCGGCGGCCGCGATCAGGAACAGTCCCCACAGCAGGTACCAGGGGCGGATCGCGGGGCCGAGGACGGCCACCGCCGTCAGGCTGAGCCCGAGCGCGTGGACCGGGCGCAGCAGATGGTGGCGGCGCCAGGCGAGCAGTACGGCGGCCGCGGTGGCGGCGAGGCCGAGCAGATGCCACGCCGGACCCGCGAAGCGGGCGAGAGCCGCGGGCCAGGCGCCGGCCCGGTCGAGGAGGGCGGTGGTCATCCGGCCGAGGGTAGAGGTGAGGGACCAGTTGCCGGGGGAGACGGGAGTGTCCAGCGTCGCGAGCCACCCGTATCCCGTACCCACGGCTGCCGTGGTCACCGCCGTGGTCGCCACGCAGAGACAGATGACGGCGGCGGTGGCGGACAGTCGCGGTGCCCGAGCCCATTCCCCCTGCCGGGCCCACAGCGTCACCACGGCGAAGAGACCGAGCGCCGCAGGGGCCTTCACCAGGGCCGCCAGGGTGATCAGTACGACCGCGGCCACCGGCCTGCGGCCGAGCGCCGCCACCAGTCCGACGCCCAGCAGGCCCAGCATGACCGCGTCGTTGTGCGCGCCGCCGACCAGGTGCAGGAGCACCAACGGGTTGAGCACGCCGAGCCAGAGAGCCACGGACGTGTCCGTGCCGCAGTGCCGGGCCAGCCGCGGCAGACACAGTGCCATGGCCGCCACCCCGAGGAGTGCGACGAGCCGCATCCCGAGCACCCCGGTGGACACCTGGTCGGCGGGGAACGAGGCCGGGCCAGGGGAGTGCGCCAGCGCGGCGAGGGCGAGGAAGACCGGGCCGTACGGGGCCGGCGTGTCCCGCCACAAGGGGGCGACCTCCGCCGGGAGCGGGCCGCCGAGGTGGGACGGTCCGAGGGTGTGGACATCGAGCCGCGCGTCGACCATCGCGCCCTGCGCGAGGTAGCTGTACACATCGCGGCTGAACAACGGCGGCGCCACCACCAGCGGCGCCGCCCACAGCACCAGCGTCAGCAGCAGATCGCGGCGGCCCGGCGGGCGGGCCCCGCGCACCGCCGCTCCGACCAGCGTCCAGGCCGCTATCAGGACGACGAGCCCGAAGTACGCGCCGACGAGCCCGAGCGCGGCCGGGCCGGAGTCGGGGGCGGGCATCTCCCGCACCGGCAGGGCGCCGGAACTCACGCCACCTGCCGCGAGGGCCGTCGAACCCGTCAGCCCGAGCAGCTGACAGTGGCGGAAGTCGACGGCCCGGTCGAGTACCCGGTCGACGACGAGACGGAGGGACGGCACCTGCGCAGGCTGTCAACGGCCGGTGTCCCGCAGGCGACGCGACGGCCGCGTGTGGGGGTCGGTCGCGTGTCCGCCGCTTTACGGGACGCCGCCTGCCGACGTCGCTAGGCGGGGGCCCCGGCGGCGGCCCCCGCGGGGCCCTGCTCGCCGAAGCTCCGCTCCGCTGACCCTGGCGCGGCGCCTGGTCGGCCATGCGACGCCGGCTTCAGCCCCAGCCGTGCGACGTGGCTTCCCTACCGTCCTTGCGAGGCCGGTTTCCGTCCCGGTTTCGACCGCCTTCGTTCTGCCGCACGAGGCCGGCTTCCGCGCGCGGCCGTGCGACGCCGGCCTCCCTCGCGGACACGCGATGCCGGCTGCCGTCGTCACCATGCGATGCCGGCTTCCGTCCCCGCCGCGCGACGACCCCGGCTTCCTCCCCGGCCTCGTGAGGCCGACCGCCCTCCCGCTCTCGGCCCCGGCCTCCGTTCCGGTCTCGGCCCCGGCCTCCGTTCCGTCCGCGCGTCGCGCACCGCGCCCCGCCGTCCGCGACGCGCACCGCGCCCCGCCGCGAAATGCGCGGGCGAGTTCCGTCGCGCACCTGACACACTTGGCCGCATGACCACGCTCAAGTCCAAGCTGCAGGAAGACCTCACCGCGGCGATCAGGGCGCGCGACGAACTGCGCTCCTCCACGCTTCGGCTGACCCTCTCCGCGATCACCAAGGAGGAGGTCTCGGGCAAGACCGCCCGTGAACTCTCCGACGACGAGGTGCAGAAGGTGATCGCCAAGGAGGCGAAGAAGCGCCGCGAGGCCGCCGATGCCTTCGCTCAGGGCGGTCGGGCCGAGCAGGCCGAGCGCGAGAAGGCGGAGGGCGTGATCCTCGACGCGTACCTGCCGCAGCAGCTGACGGACGACGAGCTGAACCAGATCGTGGCCCAGGCCGTCGAGGAGGCCAGGTCCGCGGGCGCCGAGGGGCCGCGTGCCATGGGTGCCGTCATGAAGATCGTGAACCCGAAGGTGGCGGGCCGGGCCGAGGGCGGCCGGGTCGCCGCCGCGGTGAAGCGGCTCCTCGCAGGCTGAGAGCCGGGCCGCGGTGCCCGCCGGGACGGCAGGGCCCGCCCTGGGCGATGGTGCCCGCCGCTCATAGCGGGGCGCGCGCCACGAGCGCGTGGTGCCCGCCGGCATGGCAGAGCACCGCCCTGAGCGATGGTCCCCGCCGGGATGGCGCGGCGCCCGCCCTGGGCGATGGTGCCCGCCGCTCATAGCAGTGCGCCCGCCGTGAACGCATGGCCCTCGCCGGGATGGGCAGGGGCGCACGCCGGCATGGCAGAGCACCGCCATGAACGCATGGCCCCCGCCGGGATGGGCAGGCGCGCACGCCGTGACGGCAGAGCGCTCGCCGTGACGCCAGCGGCAGCCCGCTGTGAGGGCATGAAGAAGGGGGACCCGGTCACCGGGTCCCCCTTCTTCTCGTCTCGCGGGCCGTCTACGGCCAGTTGCCGCCGTCACCGCCGCCGTTGCCCTGGCCGCGGTTGTTGCCGCCGCCGATCAGGTCCGGCGGGATGGAGATGCCGGGCCACGGCTCCTCGTCACCCGGCTTGCCGTCGTCCGGCTTGTCCCGGTCCTTCTCCTTGTCCTTGTCCTTGTCCTTCGGGACGTCCGGGATGTGCACACCGACGAAGGGCGGAGCGGGCTCGCCGTCCAGCGCCCCCGTCATCGCGTCCTTCCAGATCGGACCCGGGACCGCGCCACCGAAGACCTTCTCGTGGTACTGGCCGCCGATGGTGATGTACTCCATCTTCACCTGCTGGCTGGCGCTGCCGACCCAGACGGCTCCCGACATGTTCGGGGTGTAGCCCACGAACCAGGCGTTCTTCCTGAAGTCGGTCGTACCGGTCTTGCCCGCGTTGTCGCGGCTCTGCAGGCCGGCCTGCTGACCCGTACCGGAGTCGATCACTCCGCGCAGCAGGGTGTTGATCGTGTCGGCGGTCCGCTCGGACATCGCCTTGCTGCACTCGGTCTGCGGGACCTTCAGGCTCTTGCCGTCGGCCGTCTTGATCGACTCGATGGCCGTCGGCGTGCAGTAGGTCCCGCGGTTGGCGAAGGTCGCGTAGGCGTTGGCCATCACGAGGGGCGAGATACCGGTGGAGCCGAGGGTGAGCGCCGAGGGCACTTCCGGCAGCTTCGTGTTGTTGCCCTGCACCACGCCCAGCTTGCCGGTCATCTCCGTGATCGGGCACATCCCGATCTCGCCGATCATCTGCACGAAGTAGGTGTTGACGGACAGCGCCATCGCTTCCTTGAGCGGGTACGGCCCGACCTCGGTCTCGTTCTCGTTCTCCAGCATGGTGTTGCCGGTGTTGACCCAGGGCTTGCCGCTGCACGTCGACACCGACTGCGGGTACGGCATCTTGTACGGCGACGGGTAGACCTGCGTCGGCGGCTTGCCCTGCTCCAGGGCGGCGGCGGCGAGGAACGGCTTGAAGGTCGAGCCGACCGGGAAGCCGAAGTTCGAGCCGCCCATGTCGTGGTTGACCGAGTAGTTGATCTGGGTCTCGTTCTTGCCGAAGCCGTACGGCTTGGACTGGCCCATGGCGACGATCTTGCCGGTCCCGGGCTGGACGAGCGTGACCGCGGCGGCGACCTTGTCGGTCTGGTAGACGTGGTCCTTTATCGAGTTCTGCGCCGACGCCTGGGCCTGCGGGTCCAGGGTGGTCCTGATCGTCAGACCGCCCTGGTTCCAGATCTTGAGCCGGTCCTCCCTGGTCTTGCCGAAGACCGGGTCGGTCAGGAACACCTGGCGTACGTAGTCGCAGAAGAAGCCGGCGCCGTTGACGGCGGTGATGCAGCCGTTCTTGGGCTTGCTGACCTTCAGCTTGATCGGGCTCGCCTTCGCCTTGTCCGCCTCGGCCTGGGAGATGTCCCGGACGTCGGCCATGCGCTGGAGCACGATGTTGCGGCGCTTCGTCGCCTCTTCCGAGTCGTTGACCGGGTCGAAGCGGCTCGGCGACTGGACGATGCCGGCGAGCAGCGCGGCCTCCTCCAGTTTCAGGTCCTTCGCCTTCTTGGAGAAGTAGCGCTGGGACGCGGCCTCGACGCCGTACGCCTGCTGTCCGAAGAAGGTGATGTTGAGGTAGTTCTCGAGGATCTTCTTCTTGCCCAGTTCCTCTTCGACCTGGATCGCGTACTTCAGCTCGCGGATCTTCCGGCCGAGGGTCTGCTGGGTGGCCTGGGCGACCTTGTCGGGGTCGTCACCGGCCTCCTCCACGAAGACGTTCTTCACGTACTGCTGGGTGAGGGTCGAGGCGCCTTCGGAGACGCCGCCCGACTGCGCGTTCTTGTTCAGCGCGCGCAGTACGCCCTTGAGGTCGATCGCGCCGTGCTCGTAGAAGCGGGCGTCCTCGATCGCGACGATCGCCTTCTGCATGTACGGGGAGATGTCCTCGATCGGCACGACCGTGCGGTCCCGGGAGTAGACCGTGGCGATCTGACCGCCCTCGGAGTCGAGGATGGTGGTGCGCTGACTCAGCGGCGGGGTCTTGAGGTTGGCCGGGATGGTGTCGAATCCCTCGACCGTTCCCTTGGCCGCGAGTCCCAGTGCTCCGGCGGCGGGCAGGGCGATGCCCGCCAGCACCGCTCCGGCGAGCACGCTGACACCGAGGAACTTGGCGGCCTGCTGGGTCCCGGTCAGACCACCGCCCGAGCGCTTCTTTGGCATGGGGCCAGCCTACGTTCTCATTCGCCGGACACGCGTAAAGGCATTGGCCTAAGCTGCTCACAACTGTCACAGCAGTGCGGTTCTGCATCAAACACTTGACATGATTTCCGCTGTACCCGAATCCGGCGGAGTTGTGTCCGTCAGTCATGTCCGTATCCGGCACTTGTGTTGCACGGTGCCCCTTGTGACCCAGCTGAACTGCCCCGCTATGTCGGCTTTGTTCGTTATGCCCTCAGGTCACTCCCCTGGGTGATCTGCCGCGTACGCATAGTCCGTTCGGGCCATTCAAGATTGGGCCCCAAGGGGGTGTTGCGCTGTGCCCACCTTCCGTAACGTCCTCAACTGGCAGCGGTGAATATGCCGCTGCCGCCGTGGGGGAGCCTCGATTCGGGAGAGGACGGCGCCGGCATGGGCTGGGTAACCGACTGGAGTGCGCAGGCAGCCTGCCGCACTACCGATCCGGATGAACTGTTCGTACAAGGGGCAGCGCAGAACAGGGCCAAGGCGGTGTGCACCGGATGCCCGGTGCGGACCGAATGCCTGGCCGACGCGCTCGACAACCGCGTCGAGTTCGGCGTCTGGGGCGGAATGACGGAGCGGGAGCGACGCGCATTGCTGCGCAGACGCCCCACCGTCACGTCCTGGCGCAGGCTGCTCGAGACCGCACGCACGGAATACGAGCGCAGCGCGGGGATTCTGCCCGTCGCCCTCGACGACGACGAGACCTACGAGGCGTACGCGGCGGTCGGCTAGCGGTCGGCTGTCGTGCTCGGTCGGCCGCGGCCGGCCCTTCGCCTGGTGGTACGGGGCCGCGAGCGGCCGTCGTGGTGTCCGCCACGAGTGACCGAGGCATGCCTTGCGGGCAGCGCTGGTCGGCGTGGTGCGCCGACGTATCGCGGACACCGGCCGAGCACGCCGGGCCGTCCGGCATGCGCGCACACCGGACCACGTGGCGAACCAGATGCCTGAAGCCGATCCCGTGCCGTGGCGTCGACGCACCAGCGAGCCGGTGCCCGCGGCCCTGTCAGGCCGGAGCGCTCCTGAGCGCGGCTACGCCGCCCCGGCGGGGGCGCGGCCCCCCGTGGCAAGGCGGTCACCGATGGCGCGCAGGCCGGCGAGATCGTGCACGTCGCCCGGGAGGGCGGGGACCTCGGCCACCGGCACCTCCGGGTGGAGTGCGGTGAAGCGGTCACGCGTGCGCTGCTCGCGCGCGAGCACCTGCATCCGCTCGGCATGCAGACGCAGCAGACCGGCAGTCATCTCCTGCGTGGTCTGCGTCCGGGAATTCTTCGACTCCGAGGGTTCTTCGGCGACTTGCGGGTGGGCTTCGGGGGAGTGGCCCGCGGACGGGGATTCGGGAGAGACGGCCGCGGCGTCACGAACACCAGTCTTCCCGTGCCCCTGATCCACAATGCCGGCCTCGTCAAGATTTTCGGCGGCCGCGAGCGCCCGCTCCGCCGACAGCCGCGCGGCGCCGCTGACGTGCACCCGGTTGAGGACCAGGCCCGCGAGCGGCATGTCCTCCTCCGCCAGCCGCTCAACGAAGTACGCCGCCTCGCGCAGCGCGTCCCGCTCGGGTGCCGCGACCACCATGAACGCCGTCCCGGGGGCCTGCAGCAGCCGGTACGTCGCGTCCGCCCGGGTGCGGAAGCCGCCGAACATCGTGTCCATGGCGGCCACGAACGTCTGCACGTCCCGCAGCAGTTGGCCGCCCAGCAGCTTCCCCAGGGTGCCCGTCATCATCGACATGCCGACGTTGAGGAACTTCATCCCGGCCCGGCCGCCCATCTTCGCCGGGGCCATCAGCAGCTTGATGAACTTGCCGTCGAGGAACGACCCCAGGCGCTTGGGCGCGTCGAGGAAATCCAGCGCCGAGCGCGACGGCGGGGTGTCCACGATGATCAGGTCCCACTCTTCGCGGGCCCGCAGCTGGCCCAGCTTCTCCATGGCCATGTACTCCTGCGTGCCGGCGAAACCGGCGGACAGGGACTGGTAGAAGGGGTTCTCCAGGATGGCGCGGGCCCGTTCCGCGTCCGCGTGCGCCTCGACGATCTCGTCGAAGGTCCGCTTCATGTCGAGCATCATGGCGTGCAACTCCCCGCCGCCCTCGATGCCTTCGACACGGCGCGGAGTGTTGTCGAGCGAGTCGATGCCCATGGACTGCGCGAGCCGCCGGGCCGGGTCGATGGTGAGAACGACCACCTTGCGTCCGCGCTCCGCCGCCCGTACGCCCAGTGCCGCGGCCGTCGTCGTCTTTCCGACGCCGCCGGCGCCGCAGCACACGATGATCCGGGTGGCCGGGTCGTCGATGAGGGGGTCGACCTCCAGCCGGGCCGATGAGTCCAGGGTCATGAGCCGGCCCCTTGCTTGCGCAGTTCCTTCGCCAGTTGGTAGAGCCCTGCCAGGTCGACTCCCTCGCTCAGCATGGGGAGTTCGTAGGCGCCCAGCTCCAGGGCGTTGAGCGCCTTGCGCTGCTCGCGCTCCAGCTCCACGCGCTCCGCGTGCTCGGCCGCCTGCTCCAGCAGCGGGGTGACGAGGCCCGCGGCGCCGGTGACGCCGGCGGCCTTGAGCGCGTCGGTGACGGCGGCGCGCCGGCCGTTCGCCGCGTCGTGCACGGCGTCCTCGTCGAGGAGGTGCGGCCGGACCATGTTCACGATGGCGTTGCCCACCGGCAGGTCGGCGGCGCGCAGCTCGGCGACACCGTCGGCCGTCTCCTGCACCGGCATCTCCTCCAGCAGGGTGACCAGGTGGACGGCCGTTTCCGGCGACTTGAGGACCCGCATCACCGCCTGCGCCTGATTGTGTATCGGGCCGATCCTTGCCAGGCCCGCCACCTCGTCGTTGACGTTCAGGAAGCGGGTGATGCGGCCGGTGGGCGGCGCGTCCATGACCACGTAGTCGTAGACGTACCGCCCCTGTCTGTCCCGGCGGCGGACGGCCTCGCAGGCCTTGCCGGTCAGCAGCACGTCCCGGACCCCTGGGGCGATGGTCGTCGCGAAGTCGATCGCGCCGATCTTCTTCAGGGCGCGGCCCGCGCTGCCGAGTTTGTAGAACATCTGGAGGTAGTCGAGGAGGGCGCGCTCGGCATCGATGGCCAGCGCGAACACCTCACCGCCGCCGGAGGCGACGGCGATCTTGCGCTCCTCGTAAGGAAGGGCCTCCGTCTCGAACAGCTGGGCGATGCCCTGCCTGCCCTCGACCTCGACGAGAAGAGTCCGCTTTCCCTCTGTCGCGAGGGCGAGCGCGAGGGCAGCGGCCACCGTGGTCTTACCGGTACCGCCCTTGCCGCTGACGACCTGGAGCCTGCTCACGTATTCGAGCCTAACCAGTCGGACCCCGGCCTACGCACGAGGCTGCCTGCGGGCTGCGTCACGGACCGGGTGGAGGGTGCGGCTACAGTCGGCTCCATGACCAAGTGGGAATACGCGACCGTGCCGCTTCTCGTGCACGCGACGAAGCAGATTCTGGACACCTGGGGCGAGGACGGCTGGGAGCTGGTCCAGGTCGTGCCCGGGCCGAACAACCCCGAGCAGCTCGTGGCCTATCTGAAGCGGAAGCGGGAGAAGTCCTCGTGAGCGGCGTGGTCGACGCCAGGCTCGCCGAACTGGGGCTGACGCTGCCCGAGGTCGTGCCGCCGCTCGCCGCCTACCAGCCTGCCGTCGTCTCCGGCGTGTACGTCTACACCGCGGGTCAGCTCCCGATGGTGGAGGGCAAGCTCCCGGTCACCGGCAAGGTGGGTGCGGAGGTGACCGCGGAGGAGGCCAAGGAACTGGCGCGCACCTGTGCGCTGAACGCCCTGGCCGCCGTGAAGTCGGTCATCGGTGACCTGGACCGGATCGCGCGGGTCGTGAAGGTCGTCGGCTTCGTCGCCTCGGCCTCGGACTTCACCGGGCAGCCGGCCGTCCTCAACGGGGCGAGCGAACTGCTGGGCGAGGTGCTCGGCGACAAGGGCGTGCACGCCCGCAGCGCGGTGGGTGTCGCGGTACTGCCGCTGGACGCCCCCGTCGAGGTCGAGATCCAGGTGGAGCTCGTCCAGGGCTGAGCCCTGCCGAACCCCCGGTCCCTGTACGTACGGCCCCGTGCCCCCGGATTCCCGGCGAGCACGGGGCCGTTGCCGTTCCGGCCGGGGGCGCGCGAATCCTCGCGCGCCGGTCTTGACGCGGACGCGTCGGCGGGTGTGCCCTGTCCCTTGGCGTCCATGGTTAGGAATCCTTCCTATCGACGTGAACGCGCTCGTGAAACCGGCGAGCACCCGCACGCACTTCCTCCATCCCCTCGTCCCCCCGAACGAAAGTGGGAGGAACCAGTGGCACCCACCCCCCGCCCGCGGGCCGCCCTCGGCGTCCTCGTGGCCGCCGCGACCGCGGCGTTATCCGTCGCCGCACCACCCCTCGCCGGGACGGCGGCAGCCGCTCCCGTCGCGTACGAGGCCGAGGCGGCCACGGTCTTCCAAGGCGCCGTCGACTCCGATCACGCAGGTCACTCCGGCACCGGCTTCGTGAACTTCCAGCCCGTGACGGGCGCCTACGTCGAGTTCACCGTCGCCTCCGACCGGGCCACCGACGCCACCCTCGACTTCCGGTACGCCAACGGCACGTCCGCGAACCGTCCTCTCGATGTCCGGGTCAACGGCGCGCTCGTCGCCGACAACCGCGCCTTCCCCGCCACCGGCGCCTGGACCACCTGGCGGACCGTCACCGCGCAGGCCGCCCTCAAGGCAGGCGACAACACGGTCCGGGTCACCACCGCGGCGTCCGACGGCCCGAACCTGGACAAGCTCACCGTCACCCCGAGCGGCCCCGCCGACACGCAGAGACCGACGGCCCCCGCGAACCTGCGCAAGGGCAAGGAGCCCACCGCGACGAGCGTCTCGCTCGCCTGGGACGCCGCCTCCGACGACACGGCCGTCACCGGCTACGACATCTACCAGCACGGCCAGTCGATGAAACAGGTCGGCGGTACCACCCTCGCGGCCACCGTCGACGGGCTCGACCCGGAAACGGCCTACGACTGGACCGTCTTCGCCCGTGACGACGCGGGCAACGTCTCCGCCGCCAGCAACGCCGTCACCGTATCCACCCTGCCCGCCCCGCCCGACACGCAGGCGCCCAGCGTTCCCGGCGGCCTGCGTTCCACCAGCACGGGGGCGACGAGCGTCGACCTCGCGTGGACGGCGTCCACGGACGACACGGGAGTCGCCGGATACGAGATCCACCGCGACGGGGCCGCCGCCGCCGAAGCCGACGCCACCTCCGCGACCGTCGGCGGCCTGACCGCCGACACCTCCTACCGCTTCAAGGTCAGGGCCTACGACCTCAAGGGCAACAGGTCCGCCTTCAGCCCCGAGATCACCGTCAGGACCCGCGGGGCGATCCCCGGCGGCACTCCGGACCCGGGCACGGTGTCCACCCTGACGAGCGGCGTGGACGTCGCCTGGGGACTCGGCTTCCTGCCGGACGGCACCGGCGTCTTCACCGAGCGGAACACCTTCGACGTCTACACGCTCTCCCCGGCCGGCCGGAAGACGCTCGTCGGCAAGGTCCCCGAGTCGCAGACCACCGGCGGCGAGGGAGGCCTGATGGGCCTCGAGGTCAGTCCGGACTTCGCCACCGACCACCTGCTGTACTTCCTGCACACCTCGAGCGACGGCAACCGCATCGCCCGCATGAAGCTGGAGAACAACAGCCTCAGCGGCTACACCGTGCTGCTCGACGGCATGGAGAAGAGCCGCTTCCACAACGGCGGCAGGCTGCGCTTCGGCCCTGACGGGAAGCTGTACGCCGCCATGGGCGACGCGCAGAGCTCCAGCAAGGCCCAGGGCAAGAACTCCCTCAACGGCAAGATCCTTCGGATCGATCGCGACGGTTCGATCCCGGCGGACAACCCCTTCGGCAACGCCGTCTGGTCCCTGGGACACCGCAACCCCCAGGGCCTCGACTTCGACTCGCAGGGCCGGCTCTGGCAGGCGGAGTTCGGCAACAGCGTCATGGACGAGGTCAACCTGATCCGCAAGGGCGGCAACTACGGCTGGCCGGCCTGCGAGGGCACCAGCGGCAGCTGCTCGGGCTACATCGCGCCGAAGAAGACCTGGCCGACGGCTCAGGCCTCGCCCAGCGGCCTGACGATCATCAACGACCACGTCTTCGTCGCCACGACCAGGGGCGAACGCGTCTACCGGATGCGCATCGACACGAGCAGCGACCTGGTGGAGCAGAAGATCTACTTCCAGGGCACGTACGACCGGCTGCGCACCGTCGAGGTCGACCACCAGGGCGACATCTGGCTCACCACATCGACCGACAAGGACGGTGTGAACGGCAACGACAGGATCCTGCGGATCGACATCGTGTACTCGGGCGGAGCGGCCGGCGCGGGAGCGGCCCGCGGAACCGGCAGCGGGAAGGAGGCTCTCGAACATCGGCGCGGAAGCGCATAGCATCCGCCCATGTCCAATGGTCAGTGGTACCCGCCGGAATGGCCCGACCGTATCCGCGCACTCGCCGCCGGTGAGCTCACCGCCGTGGTCCCCAAGCGGGCCGCCACGGTGATGCTGCTGCGTGACACCGCGGACGGTACCGCTGTCCACATGCTGCGCCGACGCGCCTCCATGGCCTTCGCCGGAGGCGCGTACGCGTACCCGGGCGGCGGTGTGGACCCGCGGGACGACCGGCCCGTGCGCTGGGCCGGCCCCTCGCTGGACGTCTGGGCGGAGCGGCTCGGCGTCGACGACACGTCGTCCGCGCAGGCGATCGTGTGCGCTGCGGTGCGTGAGACGTTCGAGGAGGCGGGCATCCTGCTGGCCGGCCCCACCCCTGACACCGTCGTCGGGGACACGACGGGCGACGACTGGGAGGCGGACCGGCAGGCCCTGGTCGACCGCGGCCTGTCCTTCGCGGACTTCATCGACCGCCGGGGCCTCGTGCTGCGGTCCGACCTGCTGGGCGCGTGGGCACGCTGGATCACGCCGGAGTTCGAGCCGCGCCGCTACGACACCTGGTTCTTCGTGGCCGCCCTGCCCGAGGGCCAGCGCGCCCGCAACGTGTCGACCGAGGCGGAGTCCACGGTCTGGATCAGCCCTGCCGACGCCACGGACGGCTACGACAAGGGCGAACTGCTGATGATGCCGCCGACCGTCGCGACGCTGCGGACGCTCCAGGCGTTCCGTACGTCCGCCGAGGCGCTGGCGGCGGCGGCGAGCCAGGACATGACCCCGGTGCTGGCCAAGGCCCGGCTCGAGAACGGCGAAGTGGTCCTCAGCTGGCCGGGCCACGAGGAGTTCACCAAGCACGTCTCCACGGGAGGCACGCGATGACCGACGCGGCCACTCTGCCGGGACAGCCGCGCGGCGGTGTGCTGTCGGGGCCCGCCACCGCCCGTGCCGTCAACGTCCTCGCGCCGAACGCGTCCGCCATGACCCTCGACGGGACCAACACCTGGATCGTCTCGGAGCCGGACTCCGAGCTCGCGGTCGTCGTCGATCCCGGACCGCTCGACGACACCCACCTGCGGGCCGTCATCGCCACGGCGGAACGCGCCGGCAAGCGGATCGCCCTCACCCTGCTCACCCACGGCCATCCCGACCACGCGGAGGGCGCCTCCCGCTTCGCGGAGCTCACCGGTACGAACGTCCGGGCCCTCGATCCGGCGCTGCGGCTCGGTGACGAAGGGCTCGCCCCCGGTGACGTGATCACAACGGGCGGCCTGGAGATGAGGGTCGTCCCCACCCCCGGGCACACCGCGGACTCCCTCAGCTTCCACCTGCCCGCCGACCGGGCCGTACTGACCGGCGACACGATCCTCGGCCGCGGCACCACCGTCGTCGCGCACCCGGAGGGGCGGCTCGGCGACTACCTCGACTCCCTGCGGCGGCTGCGCTCGCTCACCGTCGACGACGGCATCCACACCGTGCTGCCGGGCCACGGCCCGGTGCTCGACGACGCCCAGGGCGCCGTCGAGTACTACCTCGCGCACCGCGCGACCAGGCTCGCCCAGGTGGAGACGGCGGTCGAGGACGGCTGGACCACCGCCTCCGAGGTGGTCGCCCAGGTGTACGCGGACGTGGACAGGTCGCTGTGGCCCGCCGCGGAGCTCTCCGTGCGGGCACAGCTGGAGTACCTGCGGGAGCACGGGCTGATCAGCCCCTGACAGCCGGAGGGGCGGCCCGGCGAAGGGGCCGTACCCGCCGCTTCGATCGGTCCCCGGCGCGGACGGAACCGGCCGGCCACCCCACGGCGTCGTGGTGCGAGCGATGCTTTACGCTCCGCTTACTTGCGGCATCCGTTCCCGGGGGGAAACCGTGTTCGTACTCTTCGTCATCCTCGTCATCGCCGCGGCGGTGATGTACCTCGTCGCCAGAGGCGGCGACAACAAGGGGCTCAAGCTCGGCGCGGCGGGGGCGCTCATCGCCGGCCTCTTCTCGGGCATAGCCAGCTGTGTCCACGTCATCAGCGCCTACGAGGTCGGCGTGCCCGTCACCTTCGGCAAGGTCGGCTCGCCCATGAACTCGGGCATGAACATCACGTCGCCGTTCACCAACGTCACCACCTTCTCCACCCGCCCCGTGGACCTCAACCTCTCCGACAAGGACGTGGTCGAGGTGCGCTCCTCGCAGGGCGGTGTGATGTACGTGGAGGTCACCGTGAAGTGGGCGGTCACGCCTGCCAAGGCGGTCGAGCTGTACCGGCTCGCGGGCAGCGAGGACGCCATCCAGCAGCGCCTGGTCTTCCCCGACAGCCGCGAGATCATCCGTAACGTCTTCGCCCGCCACACGAGCGAAGAGGGCTACACCTCCGCCCGAGAGAAGATCAACGGGGAGATCGGCGACCTGATCAAGGAGCGCCTGGCGCCCCGCGGGATCGCGGTCACCACCGTCAACCTGCGTAATGTCCGGCCGTCCGAGCAGCTGCAGGAGCAGATCGACCGCAAGATCCAGCAGCAGCAGGCCACCGAGCGGGCGACGGAGGCGGCGCGGACCGCCACGGCAGAGGCCGAGCGCCGCCGGATCGAGGCCGAGGGCATCGCCAAGGCCAACAAGATCCTCAACGACTCGCTGAGCGACAGAGTGCTCGCCAACCAGTGCATCGAGGCCTTCAAGGAGGCGGCGGCGAAGAACCCCGTGTACGCCGTGCCGTGCGGCAGCGGCACCGGGAACCCGCTGATCGTGGACGGCAGCAAGAGGTGAACAGCGCACGAGGGGCCGCCCGCGTGATGCGGGCGGCCCCTCGTGCATGTGCTCGGTGCGCGGGTCGGCCGGGTGCGCCCGGCGGTCCGTGGCTCAGCGGGAGCGCTTGGCCAGCCGCTCGACGTCCAGCAGGATCACCGCACGGGCCTCCAGCCGCAGCCAGCCGCGCTGCGCGAAGTCGGCCAGCGCCTTGTTCACGGTCTCGCGGGACGCGCCGACCAGCTGGGCCAGCTCCTCCTGGGTGAGGTCGTGGACGACGTGGATGCCTTCCTCCGACTGCACGCCGAAGCGGCGCGACAGGTCGAGGAGCGCACGGGCGACACGGCCCGGCACGTCCGAGAAGACCAGGTCGGACATCTGGTCGTTGGTCTTGCGGAGCCGGCGGGCGACCGCGCGCAGCAGTGCCGTCGCCACCTCGGGCCGGACGTTCAGCCAGGGCTGGAGGTCGCCGTGGCCGAGGCCGAGGAGCTTGACCTCGGTCAGCGCGGTGGCGGTCGCGGTGCGCGGTCCGGGGTCGAAGAGGGACAGCTCGCCGATCAGCTCGCCGGGGCCGAGGACCGCCAGCATGTTCTCGCGGCCGTCGGGGGAAGTGCGGTGCAGCTTGACCTTGCCTTCGGTGACCACGTAGAGGCGGTCGCCCGGTTCGCCCTCGTGGAAGAGCGCGTCGCCGCGGGCGAGCGTCGCTTCACTCATCGAGGCGCGGAGCTCCGCGGCCTGCTCGTCATCGAGCGCCGCGAAGAGCGGGGCGCGCCGCAGAACGTCGTCCACGAGTTCTCTCCTTGTCGACCTGCTCAGGGGACGTTGGTCCCATGATGCCGGACTGTGCTGTGCCGGCCCGGGGACACTGTGCCCCCGTGGGGCACCACCGGGGAACGGACCCCGGTAGTAAACAATCGTGCGATCAATCACAACAAGTTTGACGTACCGGCGCGTCTCTCCCTACGGCAGGGGCCCGATCGGGGCCGGATTGCGGGGGACCGGGGCGGATGTCGGTGGGGGCCTTTAGGCTGGCCGGGTGTCCAATTCGCCGGTGAGAGCACAGGCCGAGGGGGCTGGCAGCGTGTCCGGTAAGCAGAATTCCGCCGTGGGCGAACAGCAGTCGCCCAGCTCCGGCAAAAGGAAGAAAACGCCCAAACCGGAAACGCGACTGGCCATGGTCCGGCGTGCCCGCCGCATCAATCGCGAGCTCGCCGAGGTGTATCCGTACGCCCATCCGGAGCTCGACTTCGAGAACGCCTTCCAACTGCTGATCGCGACGGTCCTGTCCGCACAGACCACCGACCTCCGGGTCAACCAGACCACGCCGGCGCTCTTCGCCAAGTACCCCACGCCGGAGGATCTGGCGGCGGCGCAGCCGGAGGAGGTCGAGGAGCTCATCCGTCCGACGGGCTTCTTCCGCGCCAAGACCAAGTCGATCATGGGCCTCTCCGCCGCCATCCGTGACAACTTCGGCGGCGAGGTCCCCGGCCGGCTGGAAGACCTGGTCACCCTGCCCGGCGTGGGCCGCAAGACGGCCTTCGTCGTCCTCGGCAACGCCTTCGGCGTCCCCGGGATCACCGTGGACACCCACTTCATGCGCCTCGCCCGGCGCTGGAAATGGACTGACCAGGACGACCCCGTGAAGATCGAGGCCGAGATCGCCACGATCTTCCCCAAGAGCGAGTGGACGATGCTCTCGCACCGGGTGATCTTCCATGGCCGCCGTGTCTGCCACTCACGCCGGCCCGCCTGCGGCGCCTGCCCCATCACGCACCTCTGCCCTGCTTACGGTGAGGGTGAGACCGACCCGGAGAAGGCCAGGAAGCTCCTGAAGTACGAGATGGGCGGCCGGCCCGGCCAGCGCCTCAAGCCGCCCCCCGACTACCCCGGCGAACCGGCACCCGCCGTGGGTGCGATCGAGTGACGCCGGCGCCGACGGAACGATCGAGGACCTCCGGCACGTTGCCCGTGAGGGGGTGCCGATGACACGCACAGGAGAAGACACGTACCAGCGCTTCGAGCAGCATGACGACGGCAAGGTGGTCGTGGACGGTGACGTGGTCGTCACCACCGAAGGGCTGCCCGACTGGCTGGGGCCCGTCGTCCGGGCGGCGGAGACCGTCGAGCCGCACCAGCTCAGCCGGTTCCTCCCGCCGGAGAGCGGCCACGGCCGCCAGTCCGCCGTCCTCGTCCTCTTCGGCGAAGGGGACAGAGGTCCGGAGCTGCTGCTCATGGAGCGCGCGGGAACCCTTCGCTCGCACGCCGGGCAGCCCTCCTTCCCCGGCGGCGCGCTCGACCCCGAGGACGGAGACCCGGCGACCACGGGCCCGCTGCGCGCAGCGCTGCGGGAGGCCGAGGAGGAGACCGGGCTCGACCCCGCAGGGGTGCAGACCTTCGGCGTGCTGCCCAAGCTCTACATCCCGGTGAGCAGTTTCGTCGTCACGCCCGTACTGGGATGGTGGCGCACCCCGAGCCCGGTCGGAGCGGTCGATCCCGCCGAGACCGCGCGGGTCTTCACCGTGCCCGTGGCAGATCTCACGGACCCGGCCAACCGTGCGACGGCTGTGCACCCGCGCGGTCACGCAGGGCCCGCGTTCACGGTCGAAGGCGCTCTGGTCTGGGGTTTCACGGCCGGAGTCATCGACCGGATCCTGCACTTCGCAGGCTGGGAACGACCATGGGACCGCACCAAGGAGGTCCCGCTGGACTGGCACGCATGACAGGCTGACCCAGTGATGCGCTCCCGGCGGGGGCGTCACGTCCGAAGCGGCAGTGCGCCGTGGCCACACCCCAGCCGGACAGAGCACCGGCGACGACACTGCGAGGCAAATGACGGTGAACGTGCTGGACATCCTGTTGCTGGTCGCCGCCGTGTGGTTCGCGATCGTCGGCTATCGCCAGGGCTTCGTCGTCGGCATCCTCTCGGTGATCGGCTTTCTCGGCGGCGGACTCGTCGCGGTCTATCTGCTTCCGGTGATCTGGGGCGCACTGACCGAGGACTCGGACGTGTCCACCACCGCCGCGATAGTCGCCGTCGTCATCGTGATCGTCTGCGCCTCCGTCGGTCAGGCCTTCACCACGCACCTCGGCAACAAGCTGCGCCGGTTCATCACCTGGTCGCCCGCCCGCGCGCTGGACGCCACCGGCGGCGCCCTGGTCAACGTCGTGGCGATGCTGCTCGTCGCCTGGCTGATCGGCTCAGCGCTCGCCGGCACCTCGCTGCCCACCCTGGGCAAGGAGGTGCGCAATTCGAAGGTGCTCCTCGGGGTGTCCCGTGTGATGCCCGATCAGGCGAACACGTGGTTCACGGACTTCTCGTCCGTGCTCGCCCAGAACGGCTTCCCGCAGGTCTTCAGCCCGTTCGCCAACGAGCCCATCACCGAGGTCCAGGCGCCCGACCCCGCGCTCGTGGGCAGCCCCGTGGCGGCGCGTGCCAAGCAGTCCATCGTCAAGGTCGTCGGTACGGCCCCGAGCTGCGGCAAGGTCCTCGAGGGCACCGGCTTCGTCTTCGACGAACGCCGCGTGATGACCAACGCCCATGTCGTCGGCGGCGTCGACGAACCGACCGTGCAGATCGGCGGTGAGGGCCGCCTCTACGACGCCAAGGTCGTCCTCTACGACTGGGAGCGCGACATCGCCGTCCTGGACGTGCCCGACCTCGAGGCCCGCCCCTTGGAGTTCGCCGACTTCGAGGAGGGCGACGCCCGCAGCGGCGACAGCGCGATCGTCGCGGGCTTCCCTGAGAACGGCTCGTACGACGTGCGCTCCGCCCGCGTCCGCGGCCGTATCAACGCCAACGGCCCCGACATCTACCACCGGGGCACCGTCCGCCGCGACGTGTACTCACTGTTCGCGACGGTGCGCCAGGGCAACTCCGGCGGCCCGCTGCTCACGACGGACGGCAAGGTCTACGGCGTCATCTTCGCCAGGTCCCTCGACGACGCCGACACCGGCTACGCCCTGACGGCCGATGAGATCCGCGAGGACATCAGGCTCGGCAGCGCCGCCAACCAGCAGGTCGACAGCCAGGGCTGCGCCCTGTAGGAGGCGGCGGCGCGGGAGGCGCACGGATGCCGCGGCGCGGAAGGCGCACGGATGCCCGCGGACATGCCCTGCTGTGTGGAAGGCGGTCAGTCCCGGGGGTGGTGCCGCAGGCGCGCGGACACCCAGCGTGCACGGCGCTTGAGGATGCGCGGGATCCCCATCCCCTGGCCCGGAGGGGCGTGATCCTCGCTCGGAAGTCCACCTGTCTCGTGGATGATCGGCCTGCCGGCCGAGCGGCGGTTGCGTGCTGCGTCACCGTAGTCGTGCGTCCAGCCCATACCCGGACGTGTGCCCGTGCCCCATGGTCGGTAACCGTCCAGTGGGCCGCCAATTGGCCTATGCGGCAGGCATGTGGCTGTTCGCAGCACAACCGTTCGCGAGGTGTGCGAAATCGCCCCGCGACCCTAGCGGTCGGGCTCCGGGTCCTTGAGCCAGCTGATCAGCTCGTTCGAGAACGCCACCGGATCCTCTTCGTGCGGGAAGTGGCCGAGACCGTCGAACAGCCGCCACCGGTACGGCGCTTCGACGTACTCGCCGGAACCGGCCGCACTGCGCGTCCGCATCGCCGGATCGAGGGAACCGTGCAGATGCAGAGTGGGAACCCGCACCGGACGCTTCATCCTGCGGTTGAACTGGATCCCGTCGGGCCGGGCCAGAGACCGCACCATCCACCGGTACGGCTCGATCGAGCAGTGCGCCGTCGAAGGGATGCACATGGCCCGCCGGTAGACGTCGACGGCCTCTTCCTCCAGCGGCTTCGGCCCTGACCAGCTTTCGAGCAGCTCGCCGACCAAGGCCGCGTCGTCCGCCACCAGTTGCCGCTCCGGGATCCACGGACGCTGGAAGCCCCACACATAGGAACCCGCGCGGCTCTGCGCGAAGTCGGACAGCATCGCCGAGCGCCACCGCCGGGGATGGGGCATCGAGGAGACCGCGAGCCGGCGCACCAGCTTCGGCCGCATCACCGCCGCCGTCCAGGCCAGATAGCCGCCCAGGTCGTGCCCCACCAGCGCCGCGTCGGGCTCACCCAGCGACCGCACGACACCGGTGATGTCGAGCGCCAGGTTGGCGGGGTCGTAACCCCGTGGCGTCCGGTCGCTGCCTCCGACGCCGCGCAGGTCCATCGCCACGGCCCGGTATCCCGCGTCGGCGAGCGCGGTCAGCTGATGCCGCCATGTCCACCAGAACTGCGGAAAGCCGTGCAGCAACATCACCAGCGGTCCGTCGCCCATCTCGGCGATATGGAAGCGGGCACCATTGGCGGCCACGTCGCGGTGGGTCCAGGGACCGTCGAGGCGTGCGGGGCTGCCGAGCGCGGTGGGACTGCCGGGGCCGGATTCAGGGACCGTCATGCTGATGAGCGTCCCACAACGCGACACACCGCGTTCGCGACCCTCCTACCGACGGTCACGCCGAAACCTTGTCCGAAACCCGGGCCGACGCCGTGCTTCCGGAAGCCTTGGTCAGTTCCACACGGCGGGGATGCGGCTTGGCGTTGCCCAGCACGGCGGCCGTCTCCTTGGCGGAGGCGACCGTCTTCTGCGGGCCCTTGCCCCTCTTCGCCTTCTTGACGAAGAACACGCCGATCAGGGCGAGAAGTCCGGCCACGATGATGTTGGCCGCGAAGGAGAGCAGGAAGCAGTACGCCAGATGCCAGCCGCCGCTCCACATGTGGATGAAGTAGGCGAGCGCGAAGCTCAGCATCGGCAGCGAGAAGATCAGCACCGCGCCGGCCGCGGTGAACGCGGCGCCCCCGACCCCGGCCTTCTTCGCGTCCTGCCGCAGCTGGGCCTTGGCCAGCGCGATCTCGTCGTGTACCAGGGCGGACATCTCGGCGGTCGCCGAGGCGACCAGCTGGCCGAGACTGCGGTCGGCGCCGACAGCGTTCGCTGTGGTGTTGCCGGGGTCGCTCATCGCTGACTCCCTCTCCTCTTCCACGGGGCCGGTGTTCGTACGGTCCGATGTCAGATCATGCCGGACTGTCGCCGCCGTCGCTCGACACCCCGGCCGCTTCCGCCTTTCTGCGGTGCTCCGCCGCCTTCTCCTCGTAGATCGCGGCCATCCTCAGGTGGTACGCCGGGTCGTCCTGCTCGTAGATGTCAGGGATGCCGGACATGTCCTCGTCGCGCTCCTCCTCGGCCGCCAGCGCCTGGTAGACGCGTACCCGGCGCTTGAGCAGAACAGCGGCGAAGATCGCGGCGATCAGCGAGCCCATCAGGACCGATGCCTTGACCTCGTCCGTCAGTGTCGCGTCGCCGGTGAACGCGAGCTCGCCGATGAGCAGGGAGACGGTGAAGCCGATGCCGGCCAGCGTGGCGAGCGCCAGGACATCGGGCCAGGCGAGGTCCTCGTTGAGTTCTGCCTTGGTGAAGCGTGCGGCCAGCCAGGTGCCGCCGAAGATGCCGAGTGCCTTGCCGACCACCAGACCGAGGACGACACCGAGGGTCTCCGGCTTGGTGAAGACGTCGGTGAGGGACTCGCCGGTGACGGCCACACCCGCGGAGAACAGCGCGAACAGCGGCACGGCGACGCCGGCGGACAGCGGCCGTACGAGATGCTCGATCTGCTCACCCGGCGAGTGCTCCTCGCCCTCCCGCCGGCTGCAGCGCAGCATCAGACCCATCGCCACACCGGCGATGGTGGCGTGGATGCCGCTGTTGTACATCAGCCCCCACACGACGAGCGCCAGCGGCACGTACACGTACCAGCCACGCACTCCCTTGCGCACCAGCAGCCAGAACACGGCGAGGCCCGCGAAGGCCCCGCCCAGAGCCGCGAAATTCAGATCGTTCGTGAAGAAGACCGCGATGATCAGGATCGCGAACAGGTCGTCGACGACCGCGAGGGTCAGCAGGAAGGCGCGGAGCGCCGACGGCAGCGAGGTGCCGATGACGGCGAGGACGGCCAGCGCGAACGCGATGTCGGTGGCGGTCGGGACGGCCCATCCCGCGGTGGATCCGCCACCGGCGGTGGTGACGACGAGATAGACGAGCGCGGGCATCACCATGCCGCAGAGCGCGGCGATCACGGGCAGGGCTGCGGCCTTCGGGTCACGCAGTTCGCCGGCGACCAGCTCACGCTTGAGCTCGATGCCGGCGACGAAGAAGAAGATCGCGAGCAGGCCGTCGGCCGCCCAGTGTTCGATCGACAGGTCGAGGCCCAGCGACGCGGGGCCGATGTGGAAGTCGCTCACCGTGGTGTAGCTGTCACCCAGCGGGGTGTTCGCCCAGATCAACGCGGCGACCGCGGCGATCAGCAGGAGCACTCCGCCGACCGTCTCGGTGCGCAGAGCGTCCGCGACGTAGTTCCGCTCCGGCAGGGAGAGGCGTCCGAGGACCTTGCGAGGGGTGGGACTGGGCGCGGCCACGAGATGGAACCTCCGTGCTGGCGGGCAGGACAAAACACTTGCCGACCAGACTTCCCGGCGCACCTTGGAATGCTCATCGCGTCATTGACGCGTTCTTCACTCTACAGAAGGCCGTCCCGGGCGTTCGGTGAGCGGGGCGGCGAGCACGAACGGGCCCCCGGCACTCCCGGGGGCCCGTTCACCGAATCCGCAGGTCAGTCCTCGCTGGCCGCGCTGGGGAGCTTCGTCTGGATGAGATCCATGACGGAGGAGTCGGTCAGTGTGGTGACGTCTCCCAGCTGGCGGTTCTCGGCCACGTCGCGCAGAAGCCGACGCATGATCTTGCCGGAGCGGGTCTTCGGCAGTTCGGCCACCGGGAGGATCCGCTTGGGCTTGGCGATGGGGCCGAGCGTCGTCCCGACGTGGTTGCGCAGGTCGTTGACCAGGCTGTCGTCCTCGCTGGCCGAACCGCGGAGGATCACGAAGGCGACGATGGCCTGACCGGTGGTCTCGTCCGTGGCGCCCACGACCGCGGCCTCCGCGACCTTCGGGTGCGAGACGAGAGCCGACTCCACCTCGGTGGTCGAGATGTTGTGCCCGGACACCAGCATCACGTCGTCGACCCGGCCGAGCAGCCAGATGTCGCCGTCCTGGTCCTTCTTGGCGCCGTCGCCCGCGAAGTACTTGCCCTCGAAGCGCGACCAGTAGGTGTCGAGGAAGCGCTGGTCGTCGCCCCAGATGGTGCGCAGCATCGACGGCCACGGCTCGGTGAGGACCAGGTAGCCGCCGCCCCCGTCGGGGACCTCGTTCGCCTCGTCGTCCACGACGGTGGCCGAGATACCGGGCAGCGGACGCTGCGCCGAACCGGGCTTCGCCGCGGTGACCCCGGGCAGCGGCGAGATCATCATCGCGCCCGTCTCCGTCTGCCACCAGGTGTCCACGACCGGGGTCTTGCCGGCGCCGATGTTCTCCCGGTACCAGATCCACGCCTCCGGGTTGATGGGCTCGCCGACGGAGCCGAGGACGCGCAGGCTGCTCAGGTCGAACTTGGCGGGGATCTCGTCGCCCCACTTCATGAACGTGCGGATCGCGGTGGGCGCGGTGTAGAGGATCGTGACGCCGTACTTCTGCACGATCTCCCAGAAGCGGCCCTGGTGCGGGGTGTCGGGGGTGCCCTCGTACATCACCTGCGTCGCGCCGTTGGCGAGCGGGCCGTACACGATGTACGAGTGGCCGGTCACCCAGCCGATGTCGGCCGTGCACCAGTAGACGTCCGTCTCGGGCTTGAGATCGAACACGGCGTGGTGTGTGTAGGCCGTCTGGGTGAGGTAGCCGCCCGACGTGTGCAGGATGCCCTTCGGCTTACCCGTCGTGCCCGAGGTGTAGAGGATGAAGAGCGGGTGCTCCGCGTCGAAGGCCTCGGGGGTGTGTTCGGCGGACTGCCGGCCGACGATGTCGTGCCACCACACGTCGCGGCCCTCGGCGAAGGCGGTCTCCTGACCGGTGCGCCGCACCACGAGCACGTGCTCGACCTGCGGGCAGCGGCTGACCGCCTCGTCGATCGCGGGCTTGAGGGCGCTCGGCTTGCCACGGCGGTAGCCGCCGTCGGACGTGATGACGAGCTTGGCGTCGGCGTCCTGGATGCGTGAGGCCACCGCATCCGCGGAGAAGCCGCCGAAGACCACCGAGTGCGCGGCGCCGATACGGGCGCAGGCCAGCATCGCGACGGCCGCCTCGGGGATCATCGGCAGGTAGACGGCGACCCGGTCGCCCTTGCGGACGCCCAGCTCGAGCAGGGCGTTGGCGGCCTTGGAGACCTCGTCCTTGAGCTCGGCGTAGGTGATGGCCCGTCCGTCGCCGGGCTCGCCCTCGAAGTGGATCGCGACACGGTCGCCGTGGCCCGCCTCGACATGGCGGTCCACGCAGTTGTACGCCACGTTCAGCTTGCCGTCGGCGAACCACTTCGCGAAGGGCGGGTTGGTCCAGTCGAGGGTCTCGGTCGGCTCGGTGGCCCAGCTGAGCCGACGCGCCTGCTCGGCCCAGAAGCCAAGCCTGTCCGCCGCGGCCTGTTCGTACGCCTCCGCCGTCACGTTGGCGTTCGCTGCCAGCTCGGCCGGCGGGGCGAACCGCCGCTCTTCCTTAAGAAGGTTGGCCAGGCTCTCGTTGCTCACGACATCTCCCTTTCCCAGGGCGTCTTCTGTGCGTATGTGTCCCAGGCCATAGCTCATCAGCCGGAGGGCCGGGTGACAAGGGCCTTCCGGATATTGGTTTAGACCTGTGGGCACCCCTCGTCCCCGGGCGGTGGGGACGAGGGGCCACACGTTCTCACGGACGAGGACCGCGCAGGGTTCATCCGTGCCGTCCAGGCGTGCCGTGGAGCAGGCTTCGCCGCATGCCTCAGCTGTGCGACTTCTCGAGCGTGGAGGGTGCCGGTGCCACTCTGTCGAAGACCTCGTCGATCTCCTGCTCCGCAGTGCTCGTGAGGAGATACGCCTGTGCCTCCCCGACGTGGAAGTACATCCCGTGCAGTTGGAGCGAGCCCTCGGCAAGTCGTCGGGCCACCGACTCATGGGCCCTCAGATGCTCCAGCTGCTGGACGACGTTGGTCAGGCACAACTGCTCCACCGCGTCGGCGGGCAGGCGGCCGGAGATCCGGGCCCAGGAGCGATGGCGGTTCTTCATCCGCCGGAGGCTGGGACGGCCGTGCCGCAGCCAGCGGGCGAGCGGTGTGGCGGTGCCGTCCGGCGGGCTGTTCAGCAGGGCCTGCATCGCGCCGCAGCCCGAATGTCCGCAGACGGTGATCGAATCCACTCCGAGGACGTCTACTGCGTACTCGATCGCGGCTGCGACGGAGTCGTCCGCCCCCTTCTCGCCGGGCAGCGGCACGAGATTGCCCACATTGCGCACGGTGAACAGATCACCCGGTCCGCTCGCCGTGATCATGCTGGTCACCAGCCGGGAGTCCGCGCAGGTGATGAACAGCTGTGACGGCCGCTGGCCCTCGCGTGCCAGCCGGGCCAGCTCGTCGCGTACCAGCGGGGCGGTGTTGCGCTGGAAAGAGCTCAACCCGTTGGCCAGGTGGTGGGTGTCCGCGTCGCGGGGCCGGTCGTCGCAATGGTGGTTGCGCCATGGGGTCCAAGGCCGGCAGCAACCGTGGGTCTCGTCGGCCGGCTCGCTGATCCGGCCGCCGGCCCGCCCGGTCACCTCGACCGTGCCGCCCTGCGAGGTGTGGGAGGTCTGCCAGTCGTGCAGGGCCTCGTAGGCGGCGTGGTCCATGAAGGAGCCGTCCAGCTCGACCACGCAGTCGGCTCCGTGGGGGACCTGGCTCAGCATCCGGCTCAGCCTCGGCACGGCGAGGAATGTCAGCTGACCCCGGGCGCGCATCCGGTGGACGCCGTCCTGCTCCTCGACGGTGATCCGCGTGCGGGTGAGCCGGTGCAGCGCGACCGCCACGGCCACCGCGATGCCGATGACGACGCCTTCCAGCACCCCGGTGAGGACGACGGCGGTCAGGGTGGCCGCGTAGACCAGCATCTCGCGGTTCTTCTTCACGCTGCGCAGATGCGTGATGTTGACCATCTGGACACCCACGACCATGACCAGTGCCGCCAGCGCGGCCAGCGGGATCAGATCGAGGACCGGCACCAGCAGCAGGGCCGCCACTACGACCCACAGGCCGTGCAGCATCGTGGAGTTGCGGCTCACGGCGCCGGCCGAGACGTTCGCGGAGCTGCGCACCGCGACGCCGGTGACGGGCAGTCCACCGAGAGCTCCGGACACCATGTTCGCGGCGCCCTGGCCCGCGAGCTCACGGTCCAGATCGGCACGGGGAACGCGTACGGCCGGCTTCTTACGGGCGGCGACGAGCTTGTCGATGGCGACTGCCGACAGGAGTGACTCCACGCTCCCGACGAGCGTGATGGTGAGGACAGCGGCGAGCAGGCCGAGCACCGGACCCTCGGGGAGCTCGGGCAGCGCGTGCGAACGCCAGGAGGGCAGGTCGACCCGCGCCTGGTGCAGTCCGGCGAAGGCCGCGAACGCCGTGGCGGCGGCCACTGCCGCGAGGGCGGCGGGGATCTTCCGGACGATCCTGCCGGCGTGCCCGGGCACCCGCGGCCAGATCAGCAGCACGGCGACGGTCAGGACGCTGACGGACAGCGCGGCCGGATGGAGGTCGGCCAACTGGGCCGGCAGCCCACGGACGTTGCTCACGGCGGAGCTCTGGGGTGTGCCGCCGAGAACGATGTGGAGCTGGGCGAGGGCGATCGTGGCGCCGATGCCCGCGAGCATGCCGTGCACGATCGCCGGACTCACGGCGAGGGCCGACCGGGCCACCCGCAGGGCGGCCAGGACGAGTTGGCACAGTCCGGCGAGGACGGTGATGGCGCAGGTGGTGCGCCAGCCGTACTGCTGGATCAACTCGGCCGTCACCACGGTCAGTCCTGCGGCGGGGCCGCTGACCTGGAGCGGTGCTCCGCCGAGCCGGCCGGCGACGATGCCTCCGACCGCCGCGGCGACGAGACCTGCCTGGAGCGGCGCGCCGGTGGCGAGCGCGATGCCGAGGGACAGCGGAAGCGCGATCAGAAAGACGGCGACGGACGCGGAGACATCGGCGCCGTGGATGCGGAAGCGGCGGGCGTTGCCCGACGGCGGCCCGTGCGGGCGCTGGAAGCGTGATGCGGGGGACAGCAGATTCGTGCGGGCGGGGTCGTTCTCTTGGGGGTTGTCGGGCTGGTGAGAAGCGTCGTCGGTACGCGTTGGGGCGCAGGACATGGTTCCCGTCTCCTCCGGGGCGGCGCGGTCGCGGAATGTGGGGACGCGGCCGTGGGTCACGGCGTGCAGCGGCGGGATACTTCAAACGTTCGGTAAATGGATCGTAATGCAGAGTAAAGACTCGGGCATTATTTTCCGCGCAAATAGAGCAATGTTTCACCCGATGTGGTGATTAGTAATTTCATCACGGCTCGTCGCCCGCCCTCTTCGTTCAACGCGATGCGACTTTGACGGCTCCGTATGCACCGCCGTCTGACAGTCGTATTGGCACAGGAATGAGGTGGGCGGATGTTGGCCGCCACGAAGAGGGTCGTCGCCGTCGGCACGGTCGCCACGGCGCTGATCGCAGGTCTCGCAGGGTGTTCCGGCTCGAAGGCGCCGGGCGGCTCGGCCGGTGAGCAGGGCGCTTCCGGCGGGAAGGAGGGTGTCGCCGCGCCGAAGAGCGCCGTACGCCTCATCGGCGACGGGTCCACGGCCTTCACCGGTGCCCAGCCCGGGCTCCTTCGCCCCGAACGCCTCAAGCCCGGCCAGAAGCCCCCGCAGTTCGTGGTCTTCTCGTGGGACGGCGCCGGTGAGGACAGCCAGAAGCTGTTCTCGCACTTCCGCGAAGTCGGCAAGAAGTACGACGCGACGATGACGTACTTCCTCAGCGGCGTCTATCTCCTCCCCGAGGAGAAGCGGTCGATGTACAACCCGCCGCAGCACTCGGCCGGCCGCTCCGACATCGGCTTCAACGACATCGACGGGATCAAGGACACAGTTCGGGAGCTGCGCGCCGCCTGGCTGGACGGCAACGAGGTGGGCACCCACTTCAACGGCCACTTCTGCGGCAAGGACGGCGGGGTGGGCACCTGGTCCGCCGAGGAGTGGAAGAGCGAGATCAGCCAGGCCAAGTCCTTCGTCAAGAACTGGAAGACGAACGCGGGCCTCGCCTCCATGGACCCGCTTCCGTTCGACTACGACAAGGAACTCATCGGCGCCCGAACGCCGTGCCTCGAGGGCCGCGACAACTTCATCCGCGCCGCGAGCGAGCTCGGCTTCCGCTACGACACCAGCGGCGTGAACAACCAGGTGTGGCCGAAGAAGGAACTCGGCCTGTGGGACCTCTCCCTCCAGATGGTCCCGGTGCCCGGCCGCGCCTTCGAGACGCTGGCGATGGACTACAACTTCATGGTCAACCAGTCCGGCACCACCAAGGGTGACCCCTCGAAGCACACCTACTGGGGCAACCAGATGCGCGACGGCCTGATCCAGGCCTTCGACCGCGCCTATCAGGGCAACCGCGCACCGCTGATCATCGGCAACCACTTCGAGTCCTGGAACGGCGGCACATACATGCGCGCCATCGAGCAGACGATCGCGACGGTGTGCGTGAAGAGCGACGTGAAGTGCGTGTCGTTCCGGCAACTCGTGGACTGGCTCGACGCGCAGGACCCGAACGTCCTCGAGAAGCTGCGGGGTCTCGATGTCGGCGAGGCGCCGAAGGGCGGCTGGATGCAGTTCCTGGCCAAGCCGGTGGCCCCGGCGGCCGAGCCGGCCGACAAGCCCGCCAGGAAGCCGGCCGAGAAGGCAGCGGCCGAGCCGGCCGACAAGCGCTGAGCGGCCGGCCGTCGCAGAACGCCGCGAGCGCCTGACAGTGGCCGGCCCCGTCCCGGACTCCGGGGACGGGACCGGCCGTCGGCATCAGCCGGGCTGCGCCACGGGGATGTGCTCGCCGAGCATGAACGAGGGGTCCACCTGCGCCGCCAGGTCGGCTCCCGTCCTGGCGTTGCCCCAGCTCTCGGCGTTCTTCAGATGGAAGTGCACCATCTGCCGCGTGTAGCGCTCCCAGTCCCGGGCCGCGTACGAGTCCTCCGCCGCGTTCTGCAGGCTCTGCAGGGCCATGCGGTTGTCCGCCTCCAGCAGCTCGAAGCGGGGCGGACGCCCCTTCTCCATGGCGCGCACCCAGTTGGAGTGCCCCACGGTGACGAGCAGGTCGTCGCCCACTTCCTCCCTGAGGAACGCGATGTCGTCCGGTCCCTGCACCTTGTTGCCCACGACCTTCAGCGCCACACCGAAGTCGCGGGCGTAGTCCTTGTACTGGCGGTACACGGAAACGCCCTTGAGGGTGGGCTCGGCCACCAGGAACGTCATGTCGAAGCGGGTGAACATCCCGGAGGCGAACGAGTCGGAGCCGGCGGTCATGTCGACCACCACGTACTCCTCGGGGCCGTCCACGAGGTGGTTCAGACAGAGCTCGACCGCTCCGACCTTGGAGTGGTAGCAGGAGACACCGAGATCCGACTCGGTGAAGGGGCCGGTCGCCATCAACCGGATGTCGCCGTCGTCGAGCCGGACGGTGCGGGCGCACGCGTCGTACACCGGGTTGTCCTCGACGACGCGCAACAACCGCGATCCCTCGCCGGGAGGGGTGGTCTTGATCATCGTGTCGGCCGAAGCGATGCGGGGGTTGGAACCGCGCAGGTAGTCCTTGATCAGCGGCAGGTGGGCGCCCATCGCGGGCAGCGCCGCCTCCTCCGCCTCGTCGAGACCGAGCGCGGCCCCGAGATGCTGGTTGATGTCGGCGTCCACCGCGATGACGTGGGCCTCGTTGGCGGCCAGGTGACGAATGAAGAGGGAGGACAGGGTCGTCTTGCCGCTGCCGCCCTTCCCTACGAAAGCGATCTTCATGTTCACCTAGAGTAGCGGAGTGATTGCTTCGGGTTGTCTCGAAGGGTGAGGAAGACCACTCCAAGGTGGGCCGGGCCCGCTCCCGCGCGTAACCTCGCTACTTATGAGTACGAACGCCTCGTCGGCCGATCCCCTCGCCGCCCTCGGTGCCCTGCCGGGCGTTGCCGACTCCGTTGATTCCGTGCGGAAGGCCGTCGACAGGGTCTACGGACACCGGGTCATGCGCCGGCGCAGCAACGAGATCACTTCCGAGGCCGCCCTGCGTGGAGCGCGTGGTTCCGCCGCGTTGTCCGGGGCGGACTGGGCGCTGGAGGAGGTGCGCAGGCGTACCGACTTCGGCAGCGAGCCGGAGGCGCGCACCGTCGGAGCCGCCCTGCGGCTCACGGCGGAAGCCGGGCAACTGCTTTCCATCTGGCGGCAGTCGCCGCTGCGCGTTCTGGCCAGACTGCACCTGGTCGCGGTCGGCCGCGCGGGCGACGACGACGCCGTCGGACGGCCGCGTCTCCCCGGCGAGACGGTGGACGAGCCGCTGATCAACGCGCCGCTGCCGGACGTCGCCGAGATGACGGGGCGCCTCGACGGCCTGGCGGAGCTGATCATCGCGGGTACCGAAGCGCCTGCTCTCGTGACGGCGGCGGTGGTGCACGGCGAGCTCCTGGCCCTACGGCCGTTCGGCTCCTGCAACGGGCTGGTCGCCAGGGCGGCCGAGCGGATCGTGCTCGTCGGCAGCGGGCTCGACCCGAAGTCGATCTGCCCGGCCGAGGTGGGCCACGCCGAGCAGGGCAGGGCCGCCTATGTCGCCGCCTTCGAGGCGTATCTGACCGGAACTCCGGAAGGGCTGGGCGCGTGGATCGCCCACTGCGGCCGCGCGGTGGAGCTCGGCGTCAGGGAGTCGACCGCGGTGTGCGAGGCGCTTCAGCGCGGCGCTGCCTGAGGCTGCCGGCGGCTGCCTGAACTGGGAAAAGCCCCTGCAACGGGTTGCGGCGGTACCGCTTCCGGTACCGCCGCTGGCATGAGCCCCGAGTTACCATGCGTCCTCGAAATGTTGCCCATCAGGTCGGGAACTTTGCCCGTCACCTGGTGCGGCTGGCCCGTAATCGACGGGTCGACGTCGCGTGGGTGCTCAGTTTTCATGCTTCGGTCCGTGGGGCCTTCTGCGTTACAGATGATCCTTTCGGATGTCCTCGGTCTCGCGGGCCGTGACTCCTTTGTACTACTGCGGCCACGGATGTGAAAGGCCTGCCTGCAGTTCTTTACTTTTAGGTTCAAATACGGGCGAACCGAATCGTCCTCGTCCGGCCGGTGCCGGCCGGACCGCCCGGAGGCTCCGGGCGGTGGTAGGTGTCAGCCGGCGGCAGCCTGTGTGGCGGCGGTCCGCCGGCGGCTGGCGTACCAGACGAGCCCGGCCGTGGCCGCTGCCGCTCCGACGGCGGCCATGGCGATCAGTGCGGGCCGCGGCGTCATCGAGAAGCCGGGCAGTCGCTGCTTCAGCCGCACCGGACGGTGGAAGTCGAGAATCGGCCAGTCCCGCAGGACCGCCTCACGGCGCAGCCCGCGCCCCGGGTTCACCGCGTAGGGATGTCCCACGGCCGCGAGCATGGGGACGTCGGTGACCGAGTCGCTGTACGCGTAACTGCGCGCCAGGTCGTACCCCTCGGACTCGGCGAGTTCCCGGATCGCCTCCGCCTTGGTGGGCCCGTAGGCGTAGTAGCCCACCTCGCCGGTGAAGCAGCCGTCGTCGCCGACGACCATGCGGGTGGCCACCACACGGTCGGCGCCGAGCAGCTCGCCGATCGGCTCCACGACCTCGGCCCCGGAGGTGGAGACGATCACCACATCGCGGCCGGCGGCGTGATGCTCCTCGATGAGCGAGGCGGCCTCGTCGTAGATGATCGGGTCGATGAGGTCGTGGAGCGTCTCGGCGACGATCTCCTTGACCTGCTGGACGTTCCAGCCTTTGCAGAGCATGGAGAGGTACTCGCGCATCCGCTCCATCTGGTCGTGGTCCGCACCGCCGGCGAGAAAGACGAACTGTGCATAGGCGGTACGCAGTACGGCGCGTCGGTTGATCAGCCCGCCTTGGTAGAAGGACTTGCTGAAGGTCAGAGTCGATGACTTCGCAATGACCGTCTTGTCCAGGTCAAAGAAGGCGGCTGTGCGCGGCAAGGAGTGGTTTTCCACGAGGCAGAGCATATGTGCCCGCCATTCGGCGTACGCTCGGGCGTGTGGGTTTGCCTGAGAAGGCTCTCGGGTACACCATGGAAGTCACGGATCGTTCGCGACCGTGCTAACCCGGTCCGGCTCCTCCCCCCCCGAGTCGGCCGGAGAGACGACCCCCGCTCTCCCCCCCGGCGGGGGTCGTCGCATGTCCGGGCACGTTTCCCGGATCTCCCGCGCTTCAGGCGCCGCTCTTCGCCTTTCGACCGATCCGGATGGCACCGGACGGTTCACCCCCGGATTCGTCACTGAGTGTAGTCGGTGGGGTGCTCTCCGAGAGTCCTCCGATGAGTCTGCAGAGACGCTCGGAGATCTGTCCATGAGTCTTCGAGCACTCACCGGTATGAGCTACCGGGATATTCACAAGTGGCGAGTTGTCCACAGCTTTTCAGCAAGATCCACACGATTTTTCACCGGGCCGCACCGTGATTCCAGCCGCGTAAGTCGCGGGCCGAAGGAATCACGGATCTCGATGCGATGCGAGATCGCAGAGGGAAGGGGTGGAGATCGTGGCCGGATCCATCACATCGAACCGCCCGCGCGCCGCGGAGGAGCGGCCTGGCGGGCCCCTGATCGTCACCGAGGACATGGAGCTGCTCGACGATCTGCTGCGGCTGTGCGCCGCGGCGGGTGCCGAGCCGGAGGTCCACCATTCGCTTCCGGAGCGCAAGGGCGGCTGGGAAGAGGCGCCGCTCGTCCTCGTCGGCGACGATGCCGCCGCGCGCTGCCGCGGGGCCTCGCGCAGGCGCGGCGTGTTCCTGGTGGGCAGGGACCAGGACGACCCAGACGTCTGGCGGCGAGCTGTGGAGATCGGGGCGGACTGCGTGCTGCGGCTCCCCGACGCGGAGAGCTGGCTGGTCGACCGGATCGCGGACGTCGTCGAAGGCGTCGGGCGTCCGGCGCTGACCGTGGGAGTGATCGGCGGCCGTGGCGGCGCAGGAGCTTCGACCCTGGCCACCGCTCTCGCGGTGACCGCCGCCCGCAGCGGGCGGCGCACGATGCTCGTCGACGGCGATCCGCTCGGCGGAGGACTGGACGTGCTGCTCGGAGGCGAGCACACGGAAGGCAGACGATGGCCGGATTTCGCCGCTTCGAAGGGCCGTGTCGCCGGCGGTGCGCTGGAGGAGTCGCTGCCCGAGCTGCATGCGCTGCGCGTGCTCAGTTGGGACCGCGGCGATTCCGTCGTCATCCCCCCGGAGGCCATGAGGTCCGTCCTCGCGGCCGCCCGCCGACGGGGAGGAGTGGTGGTCGTCGACCTGCCCCGGCGTGTTGACGAGGGCGTGGCGGAGGCCTTGGCACAGCTCGATCTGGGACTGCTCGTCGTTCCGGGCGAACTGCGAGCGGTCGCCGCCGCGAACAGGGTGGCCTCGGCCGTGGGCATGGTCCTGGCGGACCTGCGGGTGGTGTGTCGCGGCCCTTACGCACCAGGGTTGGACGAGCAGTGGGTGGCGGCCGCCCTCGGACTGCCGCTCGCCGGTGAACTCCCGACGGAGCCAGGACTGGCGGCCGCGCAGACCGCCGGAGCGCCACCGGGCGGCAGCGGTCGTGGACCGCTGGCCAGGTTCTGCACCGCCTTCTGGGAGCGGGCGCTGGTGGGGGAGGGCGTCGTATGAGCCCCGGACTGCTGGAGGCCGTACGGCAGCGCCTCGCGGAGAGCGGCGCGGAGCCCACACCGGCCCGCGTGGCCGCGGCCCTGCGGGCGCAGGGCAGGCTGTTGGGCGATGCCGAAGTGCTGGGCGGCACGGAGCGGCTGCGCTGTGAACTGGTGGGCACGGGGCCGCTGGAGCCGCTGCTGGCCGACCCGTCGGTCACGGACGTGCTGGTTTCCGCGCCCGACCGGGTATGGGTGGACCGGGGCAGGGGCCTGGAGCTCACCGAGGTGACGTTCGCGGACGCGGCGTCGGTGCGCAGACTGGCCCAGCGGCTCGCGGCCGTGGCCGAGCGGCGGCTGGACGACGCCCGTCCATGGGTGGACGCCCGTCTGCCCGACGGGACACGGATGCATGCCGTGATCCCTCCCGTGGCCGTCGGCTCGACGTGCCTTTCGCTGCGCGTCGTGCGGCCCCGTGCCTTCTCCGTCGGAGAGTTGGTCACCGCGGGCACGGTGCCACCCGGCGGGGACAGGCTGCTGCGGGCGCTGATCGAGGCCCGGCTCTCGTTCCTGATCAGCGGCGGGACCGGTTCGGGGAAGACGACGCTGCTGAGCACCCTGCTGGGGATGGTCGGGGAGCGGGAGCGCATCGTCCTGGCCGAGGACTCGGCAGAATTGAGACCCGAGCATCCGCATGTGGTGCGGCTGGAGTCGCGCACGGCGAACCAGGAGGGCGCGGGGCGTGTGACCCTGCGGGACCTCGTGAGGCAGGCGCTGCGTATGCGCCCCGACCGGCTGGTCGTCGGCGAGGTCCGGGGAGCGGAGGTGACCGAGCTCCTGGCGGCCCTCAATACGGGCCATGAAGGCGGTTGCGGCACGGTCCACGCGAACGCGGCGGCGGACGTGCCGGCTCGGCTCGAGGCGCTGGGCACCGCGGCCGGGCTCGACCGGGCCGCGCTGCACAGCCAGTTGGCCGCTGCCCTGGCGGTCGTGATCCACCTCGTGCGGGACGGGGCAGGCCGGCGGCGGCTGGCGGAGATCCACGTGCTGGAGCGGGGCGCGGCGGGACTGGTGGTGACGGTGCCGGCCCTGAGATGGGCCAAGGGGGCGTTTGCGGCGGAGGCCGGCTGGGAGCGGCTGCGGATCCTGGTCGGTGATGCGCTGTGACGGTCGTCCAGTCGATGTGCGCGGCGGCGCTGTGCCTGATCGCGGCCGCCTGGCTGCTGACCGGCGGACAGGAACAGGCGTTGCGAAGGGCGCGGTTGATGTTCGCGGGCCAAGGGGCGGTGGTGCTGCCGCCTTGGTGGTCGTGGGAGCGGCTGCTGCCGGTGATCAGGCTCCGCAAGGAGTGGTGGTGCCTGCCCGCGGGAGCGGCGGCGGCCGTCGCCGGCGAATCTCCGCTGCCTCTCGCAGCTGGAGCCGTGGCCGTGCCGTTGGTGCGGCGGTGGCTGCGGGCCCGGGCACGCAGGAGGGACGAGGACCGGCGGGCCCAGGGCGTCATCGGTCTGTGCGGGGCGACGGCCGGGGAACTGAGGGCGGGACTGCAACCGGCGCAGGCACTGCTCTTCGCCGTGGGGGCGACGGACGTCCTCGGTGACGCGGAGGCCGAGGTGCTGGCGGCGGCCAGGTTCGGCGGAGACGTGCCCGAGGCATTGCGGACGGCGGCACGACAGCCGGGCGCGGAAGGGCTGGCCGGGGTGGCGGCGTGCTGGCGGGTCGCCGTGGACAGCGGTGCCGGCCTGGCGGCCGGGCTGGACCGGCTGGAAGCGGCCCTGCGCGCGGAGATGGATCAACGGGAGGAACTGAAAGCGCAGTTGGCCGGCGCCTGGTCGACGATCGTGCTGCTCGCGCTGCTGCCGGTCGCGGGTCTGGCCATGGGCTGGGCTCTCGGAGCAGACCCGCTGCATGTGCTGTTCCACAGTCCGGCTGGTATCGCCTGTCTGGTGATCGGAGGGCTGCTGGAGACGGCGGGGCTGTGCTGGGCCGGACGGATCGTGCGCGCCGGAGAAGAGACGTGAGCGGCGAGGCCGTCCACAGGCTGGGGACGACGGCGGCGGTTCTCGCCGCTGTGGCGTGCCTTGTCTCCCTGGCAGCGGCGAAGCGGCGAGAAGGCAAGGCGCGCGCGAGAGGCGCGGCCTTGCTCAGGGAAGGGCCCGAAGCCCGCCGCAGGCGAATCGACGTCGGGCGATGGGCCAAGCCCTGGGCGGCACCACTGGGCGTAGCCGCTGTCGGCTGGTTCCTGATCGGCGGACCTGCGGGCGGCGCAGTGGGACTTGCCGCCGGCTTGGGAGTGCGCCGATGGCGGCGGGGTCGGCAGCAGCGGACCGGCGCCGGCCCGCCTGAGGTCGACGTCCGTGAGGAGGCGGCGCGCCAACTGCCGCTGGCGGCGGACCTGATGGCCGCGTGCATCTCCGCCGGAGCGGGTCCGCGGGAGGCGGCGGAGGCGGTCGGCGAGTCGCTGGGCGGCCCGGTCGGCGTCCGCCTCGCACGGACTGCCGCGCAGCTGCGGCTCGGTGCGGAACCGGCGCCCGCGTGGGGCTGCTTCGGCGAGATACCGGGCGCGGAGCAGCTGGCTCGCTGCTTGGAGCGGGCCGACTCCACCGGAGCGCCGGCCGCGGATCCGGTGTCCCGGCTCGCGGAGCGATTCCGTGCCGAACGTGCCCGTGCCGTGGCCGGCCGGGGACGCAGGGCGCAGGTGCTGATCACGGCGCCGGTGGGGCTGTGCTTCCTGCCCGCCTTCCTCGCGGTCGGCGTGGCGCCCGTCGTGATCGGGCTCGCGGGCGGACTCCTGCACGGCAACTGACGGCAGACAACTCGACTACACAGACGGCGATTTCGACATCAGGGGGTTCACCATGTGGCAGGCGATGCGGGTTCGGCTGACTGCGCTGCGGCACAGGATGCGAACCGACGACGGAATGACCACATCCGAGTACGCGATGGGAACGATCGCCGCGTGCGCGTTCGCGGCGGTCCTCTACAAGATCGTCACCAGCGGCACCGTATCGGGAGCTCTGGAAGCCGTGATCGGGAAGGCGCTCGATGCTCAGTTCTGAGGCCTCCTTCGCGGGTGCGGGTGCGGGTGCAGAAGCCGGCACGCGGTCAGGTCCAGGCACAGGCTCAGGTCCCGGCGCAGAACGCGGCCCGGGCCGACACGATGCCCAAGGTGAAGACAGCGGCAAAGAGTTCGGGGACCGGGGGTCCGTGACGGCGGAGGCCGCCGTCGCGGTGCCTGCGCTGGTGATGTTCACCATGGGACTGGTCTGGGCCTTGATGGCGGCTTCGGCTCAGATCCAGTGCGTGGACGCCGCGCGGGCCGGTGCTCGCGCGGCGGCCCGGTCGGAGCCGCGAACCGCGGCGGTCGCCGCCGCCCGTTCCGCGGCACCGAGCGGCTCCGCGGTCACCCTCACGCGGACCGGCGACCTGTGGCGCGTACGCGTCGAGGCGGACACGCCCGGGCCTGGCGCGCTTGCCCTGACGCTGAGCGCGGAGGCGGCCGCGTTCGCCGAGGACTCCGTGGGACCGGTGCCGAAGACGGTCGCGCCCGGCGCCGTCGTCGGGCGGGGCACCGGTCCACAGAGCGTCGCAGGCCACGCGGCACGGGAGCCGGCGCCTAGGGGCACACTGCGGGCGGCCGCGCCGGCCCCGGCGTCGGCCCTGGCGGTGGTCTCAGGGCCCGCCCCGGCCTCCCCGGTCCACCGGCACCGGGCGGGCGCTCAGGAGCGGGGAGGGGGCCTTGTGCTGGTTCGTGCGGACAGAGGAGGCCGCGTAAGCGACACAGGGCCTGCCCGCGTCGTCGGAGTGCCGAGAGCGGAACGCCTCGAACGGCCCCACCCGGCCACGGCGGCGAGCGTGGAGGTGACGCCGTGAGCGAGGACCGTGGCTCGGCGACCGTGTGGGCGGCGATGGCGACGACTGTGCTGTGTGCGGTGTTCGCGATCATCCTGGCGATGGGCCAGGCCGTGGTCGCCCGCCACCGGGCGGGAGCCGCGGCCGACCTCGCGGCCCTCGCCGCCGCCGACAACGCTCTCCGGGGCACGGCCGAGGCTTGTGCGTCGGCGGGCCGGGTGGCCGACGCGCAGGGAGCGCAGCTCGTCCGGTGCTCCGTGACGGGCGAGATCGCGGACGTGACGGCGATGGCCCGCTTCGGCCCGTACGCCCCGGCGGTCAGGGCGCGGGCGGGGCCGCCGGTGCCTCCTGTGGCGCCGGCGCAGTCCGGAGCAGCTCCGTGAGCAGCCGGACCGCGCCCCGTTTGTGCAGCGGATCGTTGCCGTTGCCGCACTTGGGCGACTGGATGCACGACGGGCAGCCCGCCTCGCATTCGCACGAGGCGATCGCCTCCCGGGTGGCTGTGAGCCACTCGCGGGCCGTGTGGAACGCCCGCTCGGCGAAGCCCGCCCCGCCCGGGTGCCCGTCGTACACGAACACGGTCGGCAGCAGCGTGTCGGGATGGAGCGGCACGGAGACGCCTCCGATGTCCCAGCGGTCGCAGGTGGCGAACAGAGGCAGCATCCCGATGGAGGCGTGCTCGGCGGCGTGGAGGGCTCCGCCCAGCTGCTCCGGGTTGATCCGGGCGGCGTCCAGCTGGTCCTCGGTGACCGTCCACCACACGGCGCGGGTGCGCAGGGTCCGGGGAGGCAGGTCGAGCTTGGACTCGCCGAGGACTTCACCGGTGATGAGTCTGCGCCGCAGGAAGGAGACGACCTGGTTGGTGACTTCGACGGAGCCGTAGCTCAGACGTCCGTCTCCCCACGGGATCTCGACGTCCGTTTCGAGTACGGAGATGGAGGTGGTGTCGCGGGCGGTGGTCGAGTACGGCGGGCCGGCCTCCGTGACGAGAGCGACGGAGTCCTCCAGGTCGAGCTTGTCGACGAGGAACGTACGGCCCTGGTGCAGGTGGACGGCGCCGTCGTGGACCGCTGTGTGGGCGGCCCCCTCGTCGACCGTGCCGAGCAGCCGGCCCGTGGCGGACTCCACGATCTGGACGGGGCGCCCGCCGCCGCCCCGGATGTCGGTCAGGTCGGCGGCCCGCTCGCGACGGGTCCAGTGCCAGCCGGATGCCCGCCGCCGCAGCAGCCTCGCGTCCTCCAGCTGGGGCATGAGTTCCGCCGCGCCCGGGCCGAAGAGCTCCAGGTCGGTCTCCGTGAGCGGAAGCTCGGCGGCCGCCGCGCACAGGTGCGGGGCCAGCACGTAGGGGTTGTCCGGGTCGAGGACGGTGGATTCCACCGGACGGTCGAACAGCGCCTCGGGATGGTGGACGAGATACGTGTCCAGCGGGTCGTCACGGGCCACGAGCACGGCGAGGGCGCCCTGACCCGAACGGCCCGCCCTGCCCGCCTGCTGCCACAGGGAGGCCCGTGTGCCCGGGTATCCGGCGATCACGACAGCGTCCAGGCCGGCGACGTCCACACCGAGCTCGAGGGCGGTGGTGGCCGCCAGCCCGAGGAGTTCGCCGGAGTGCAGAGCACGCTCCAGTGCCCGGCGCTCCTCCGGGAGATAGCCGCCCCGGTAGGCGGCGACACGCCGGGGCAGGGAGCGGTCCACCTCGGCGAGGCGCTCCTTGGCGATCACGGAGATCAGCTCGGCGCCGCGGCGGGAGCGGACGAAGGCCACGCTGCGGACGCCCTGCACCGTCAGGTCGGTCAGGAGGTCGGCGGTCTCCGCGGTCGCGGTGCGGCGGACCGGTGCGCCCTTCTCGCCGTGGAGCTCGGTCAGCGGCGGCTCCCACAGCGCGAAGACCAGCTCTCCGCGGGGGGAGGCGTCGTCCGCGACCTCGTGTACGGGGAGGCCGGTGAGCCTGCCCGCGGCGACGGCCGGTTCCGCCGAGGTGGCGGAGGCGAGCAGGAAGACCGGATTCGCACCGTAGCGCGCGCACAGCCGGCGAAGGCGCCGCAGCACCTGGGCCACATGGGAGCCGAAGACGCCGCGGTAGGTGTGGCACTCGTCGATCACGACGTACCGCAGTGAGCGCAGGAAGGAGGACCAGCGTGGGTGGGCGGGAAGTATCCCGCGGTGCAGCATGTCCGGGTTGGTGAGGACGTAATTGGCGTACTGACGCACCCATTCGCGTTCCTCCACCGGCGTGTCGCCGTCGTACACGGCGGGCCGGATCCGGTTGCCGAGCGGGGCCGCCAGCTCCTTCACCGCGCGGCGCTGGTCGGCTGCGAGGGCCTTGGTGGGCGCCAGGTAGAGGGCGGTGGTGCCCCGGCCGTTAGGGGCCTCCGCGCCGTCGAGCAACGTGCTGAGCACGGGGGCCAGATAGGCGAGTGACTTGCCGGACGCCGTGCCGGTCGCGATGACCACGGATTCGCCGTCCAGAGCGTGCTCGGCGGCGGTCGCCTGGTGGGCCCAGGGGTGCTCGATCCCGGCATCTTGGACGGCGCTGATCACTTCTGCCCGGATGCGGTCCGGCCAGACGGCATGCCTGCCCGGTCGAGGGGGCAGGTGCTCCGTATGAGTGATGCGCGCAGCCCGGCTCGCACCAGCGGTGAGCCGGTCGAGGACCGTGCTGGGGGAGGGGCGGTTTTCCACGCTCCCGGGCGGTCGACTGGGACGGTGATTCATGGCCATCGGCACCGAGTGTGTCACTGGCGTGACGGACAATGGTCCCAAGGCGTCGTGCATGGCTGCTGGTAAGTGATTGAATGCCATCGCGGCTGGCGACCGTCCTCCGGCTCCGTCGGGGAGACTTGAAGGGCGGCCGCTCGATAGCAAGGTGCTGGAGGATCCGTGGACCTGTCCCTGTCGACTCGCAATGTGTCCGGACCTGGTGGCGACCGTACGGTCGTCGAGGTCGGTGGCGAGATTGATGTGTATACCGCGCCCAAGCTGCGCGAGCAGTTGGTCGAGTTGGTGAACGACGGCAGCTACCACCTGGTTGTCGACATGGAGGGCGTGGACTTCCTCGACTCCACCGGCCTCGGCGTGCTCGTGGGCGGGCTCAAGCGTGTGCGTGCGCACGAGGGCTCCCTGCGCCTGGTCTGCAACCAGGAGCGCATTCTCAAGATCTTCCGGATCACGGGTCTGACCAAGGTGTTCCCCATTCACACCACGGTCGACGAAGCTGTCGCGGCCACCGACTGACGGTCGGCCGGAGACTGCCGGAAGCAAGAGGGGCCCCGGGCATCCAGCCCGGGCCTCTGAGAGGCACGCCCGTACGTCGAGAGGCACGCCCGTACGTCCGAGGGGGACTGCATGGCCACCGTTGAGCTCCGCTTCAGCGCCCAGCCCGAACATGTCAGGACGGCGAGACTGGTCGCCGCTGCCGTGGCTCGTCGTGCCGGGGTCGAGGAGGCGGTGCTGGACGAGGTCCGGCTCGCCGTCGGAGAGGCCTGCAGCCGCGCTGTCGGGCTGCACCGCAGCCATGGCATCACCGCGCCCGTACGGGTGATCCTCGCCGACGAGGAGAAGATCTTCTCCATCGAGGTCGGTGACGAGGTCCCGAGCGCGGGCGCCGGCTCCACAGCCGTGTCCGGTGGACGCGGCGAGGGCACCGAGGACGTCGACGCCGAGGGCGAGGACGAGATGGGTCTCGCCGTCATCAGCGGTCTCGTCGACGACATGGAGGTCTCCTCCAGCGAGGACGGCGGTGTCATCCGTATGAGCTGGCCGGCGACGTCGTTCGCCGTCACGTCCTGAGTCGTCACATCCTGACTCGTCACCCTCCGAGTCGCCTGGGAGCCGTAGGCAGCCCCTGGCAGAGGCCCGGCGGTCCCAGCGGCCCGGCGGTCCCAGAGCCGCCGGCAGGGGCCGGCGGCCAGAGCGGGCGGTCAGAGCCCGTCGGTGCGTGGCCCGGCGGTCCCGGAGCCGGCCGTCGCGGCCCCCGATCGTCGTTTCCTGAGCCGTCACGCCTGGATCCGACCGTGCAGGACCGGACAGTCCTGGGGCCGGTGTGCCGGAGGGGCAGATCCGCGTCGTCCGGCAGGCCGGTCCCATTGTCCGCTGATCATTCTGGATCGATCCGACGTAAAGAGGCCCTGCTGAGCAGGGCCTCTTTCGTATTTTCTAGATCATCGTTCGGGCGTCAATGCTTTTGCCCCGTTACCGCTTTCGGGGATCATTTTCGGGCCCGATCATTTGCTGAGTAGCAAGTCAAGGTCAATTACATTTACCGCGCCCTGTTTTGATCAGGTTCCGCTCCCTACAATCCGTCCACATCTTGAGCTCTGACGTCAAGGAGGACGAATGGCGGGGCTCTTCAACCCACACCTGATCGATCACCCCACTTCTCTCGCAGCCGCGGTACTCACGGATGACAACCGACTGATCGTTATTGTGATCGCGGTCGTCGCCCTGGCAGCGCTTGTGGTCGCCCAGCTCCTGGTACGCCAGGTGCTGGCCGCGGGCGAGGGCACCGATTCCATGAAGAAGATCGCGGCCGCGGTACAGGAAGGCGCGAATGCATATCTGGCACGGCAGCTGCGCACTCTCGGCGTCTTCGCCGTCGTGGTGTTCTTCCTGCTGATGCTTCTCCCGGCCGACGACTGGGCGCAGCGCGCCGGTCGCTCGGTGTTCTTCCTGGTGGGTGCGCTTTTCTCGGCGGCCACCGGTTACATCGGCATGCGTCTTGCCGTGCGGGCCAATGTGCGCGTCGCCGCTGCCGCGCGCGAAGCCACGCCGGCGGAAGGCGAGCCGGAAAAAGATCTCACGGCCGTCTCGCACAAGGCCATGAAGATCGCTTTCCGTACGGGCGGCGTGGTCGGCATGTTCACGGTGGGCCTCGGCCTGCTGGGTGCGTCCTGTGTCGTGCTCGTCTACGCGGCGGACGCGCCGAAGGTGCTCGAGGGCTTCGGCCTCGGCGCGGCGCTGATCGCGATGTTCATGCGTGTCGGCGGCGGCATCTTCACCAAGGCGGCCGATGTCGGCGCCGACCTCGTCGGTAAGGTCGAACAGGGCATTCCCGAGGACGACCCGCGCAACGCCGCCACGATCGCCGACAACGTGGGCGACAACGTCGGCGACTGCGCGGGCATGGCGGCCGACCTCTTCGAGTCGTACGCCGTCACGCTCGTCGCGGCCCTCATCCTCGGTATGGCCGCGTTCGGCGACGCCGGGCTCGCCTTCCCGCTCATCGTCCCGGCGATCGGCGTGGTCACCGCGATGATCGGTATCTTCGCGGTCGCCCCGCGGCGCGCCGACCGCAGCGGCATGACGGCGATCAACCGCGGCTTCTTCATCTCCGCGCTGATCTCGCTCGTCCTCGTGGCCGTGGCGGCCTACGTCTATCTGCCCGGTTCGTACGCCGAGTTGGACGGGGTCGGCGACGCGGCGGTCCAGGCGCACGACGGGGACCCTCGGGTCCTGGCGCTCGTCGCCGTCGCGATCGGCATCGTCCTGGCGGCGCTGATCCAGCAGCTGACCGGCTACTTCACGGAGACCAACCGGCGCCCTGTGCGCGACATCGGCAAGTCGTCGCTCACCGGCCCGGCGACCGTCGTCCTGGCCGGCATGTCCATCGGTCTGGAATCCGCCGTCTACACCGCCCTGTTGATCGGTCTCGGCGTCTACGGTGCCTTCCTGCTCGGCGGCACGTCGATCATGCTGGCGCTGTTCGCGGTGGCGCTGGCCGGCACGGGTCTGCTCACCACCGTCGGCGTGATCGTGGCCATGGACACCTTCGGCCCGGTCTCGGACAACGCCCAGGGCATCGCCGAGATGTCCGGTGACGTCACCGGCGCGGGCGCCCAGGTCCTGACCGACCTGGACGCCGTGGGCAACACCACCAAGGCCATCACCAAGGGCATCGCGATCGCCACAGCCGTGCTCGCGGCCTCGGCGCTCTTCGGCTCGTACCGCGACGCCATCGCGACGGCGGCCTCGGACGTCGGCGAGAAGCTGGGCGACGGCGCACCGATGAACCTGGTGATGGACATCTCGCAGCCCAACAACCTGGTGGGCCTGGTCCTCGGCGCCGCGGTCGTCTTTCTCTTCTCCGGGCTGGCCATCAACGCGGTGTCCCGTTCCGCGGGCGCCGTGGTCTACGAGGTGCGGAGGCAGTTCCGCGAGCACCCCGGGATCATGGACTACACGGAGAAGCCGGAGTACGGGCGCGTCGTCGACATCTGCACCAAGGACGCGCTGCGTGAGCTGACGACACCCGGCCTGCTCGCCGTGCTGACACCGATCGCGGTCGGCTTCTCGCTCGGCGTCGGCGCCCTCGGCTCGTTCCTCGCGGGCGCGATCGGCACGGGCACCCTGATGGCCGTCTTCCTCGCCAACTCCGGTGGCGCGTGGGACAACGCCAAGAAGCTCGTCGAGGACGGTCACCACGGCGGAAAGGGCAGCGAGGCGCACGCCGCGACCGTCATCGGTGACACGGTCGGCGACCCGTTCAAGGACACCGCCGGCCCGGCGATCAACCCGCTGCTGAAGGTCATGAACCTGGTCGCGCTGCTCATCGCGCCCGCGGTGATCCAGTTCAGCTACGGGGACGACGCCAGCGCGGGAGTGCGTGCGGTGGTCGCGGTCCTGGCGATTCTGATCATCGTCGGTGCCGTGTACATCTCGAAGCGGCGGGGCATCGCCGTCGGAGACGAGTCCGGCGGCACTGCCGAGCGCAGTGCGAAACCGACCGATCCGGCGGTGGTCTCCTGACACAGATTCAGCGGACGGGCGGGCGGCACGGCTTGACGTGCCGTCCGCCCGTCCGTCTGTGGAATCACCGCTCAGGGTGAGCCTTGTCTCTCTTGGTGCAAATGGCTTCAAAAGGTATTGAACCGGGCGCACGACACGCGGTTGTCGCCCAGTTGGCGTGTATGTTCCGGGGCCGAGAGGCCTTGGAAGGGACCAATCCGGTGAACAAGAAGCTTGCGGCCGCCCTGTCCGGCGGCGCGGTACTGGTACTGGCGCTGTCGGGCTGCGGCGACGACAGCGAGGAAAAGGTGAACGCCTGGGCGAAGGACGTCTGCGACCAGGCGCAGCCGCAGATCAAGAAGAGGGCCGACGCACAGCAGGCCATCATCTCGACGGCCGCGGACGGTAAGCCCGCGGACATCCAGGCTGCCGACTCCAAGGCGTTCGCGGACATCGCGGCCGCGGACAAGGCGCTCGCCAAGGCGGTCAAGGACGCCGGCGTTCCCCCGGTCGAGAACGGCGAGAAGCTCCAGCAGGACGCGGTGAAGGAGCTCGACGCCACCGCCGCCGCCTACCTGGACCTCAAGAAGAAGGTCGACGAACTCGACCCGAAGAACCAGCAGAAGTTCGCGGACGGCCTGCAGACCGTCGCGGAGGGGCTGAAGAAGATCGAGCGCATGGACCAAGCGGCGCTGGCGAAGCTGCAGTCCGGGGAACTGGGCAAGGCCATGGCGAAGCAGCCCGGCTGCCAGCGGGCCGACACGTCGAGCCCCGCGGGCGGCGCCTCGGCGTCGTCGGGGAAGGCGTAGGCCGTCCCGGCGCCGTGAATTCGACGCGCCTACCCGCCCGGCGGGCGGGTAAGCGTGCCGTTGGACGGCGTGGCCCCGCGGCATCGCCGACGGGAGCCGGCCGTCCGGTGGAGGACATCGGTCCGGTGGGACGCCGGGCCGCGCGGCGGGCGTCCGTCGCGGCGGCCACAATGGGCTGGTGAGTACGACAAGCCTCCCCGTGCCCGACCACGCGCCCCGGCTGCGTGACGCGTTCCTCTCCGCCGCCTTCACGGCCGACGGGCTGCTCGATCTGCTCGGCGCGCCCGCCTACGCGGCGCTCGCCCGCAGCGAGACCGTGCCCGCCCTGCGCGCCACGCGCGGGGCGGGTGTCCTGGAGACGCTCGTCCGGCTGTTCCTGCTCCAGTGCGCCGTTCCCCACGAGCAGGCCCGCAAGGCGCTCCCTCTCGAGGAGTGCCTCGCCGGCGGCTGGGTGACGCGCGGCGGCGACGAGGTACGGGCCACCGTGGACGTCCGTCCGTACGGCGGGCCGGAGGGGCAGGACTGGTTCATCGTCTCCGACCTCGGATGCGCGGTCGGCGGAGCGGGCGGGGCGAGCGGCCAGGGCGAGGGAGTGGTCCTCGGCGTCGGCGGTGCGTCCACCACGCTCGCCGGCATCACGGTCCGCACGCCCGTCGCTGCCGCGCTGGACCTGGGAACCGGTTCCGGCATCCAGGCGCTGCACGCCGCCCAGCACGCGACGCGGGTCACGGCCACCGACCTCAACCCCCGGGCCCTGCACTTCACCCGGCTCACACTCGCCCTGTCAGGTGCGCGGGAGGCCGACCTGCGCGAGGGCTCGCTGTTCGAGCCGGTCGGCTCCGACACGTACGACCTGATCGTGTCGAACCCCCCGTTCGTCATCTCTCCCGGTGCCCGGCTCACCTACCGGGACGGCGGGATGGGCGGGGACGATCTGTGCCGCTCCCTCGTTCAGCAGGCGGGGGACAGGCTCAACGACGGCGGTCACGCCCAGTTCCTCGCCAACTGGCAGCACGTGGAAGGGGAGGACTGGCAGGACCGGCTGCGCTCGTGGGTGCCGCCCGGCTGCGACGCGTGGATCGTGCAGCGCGAGGTGCAGGACGTGACGCAGTACGTGGAGCTCTGGCTGCGCGACAGCGGGGACCACCGCACCGACCCGGCCCGGTACGCCGCGCGGTACGACGCCTGGCTGGACGAGTTCGAGGCCCGTGGCACGAAGTCGGTCGGCTTCGGCTGGATCACCTTGCGGAAGTCCGGTGCCGAACGCCCCTCGATCGTCACGGAGGAGTGGCCGCACCCCGTCGAGCAGCCGCTCGGCGACACGGTGCGCGCGCACTTCGCCCGGCAGGACTATCTGCGTGCGCGTGACGATGCCGCGCTGCTCGCCGATCACTTCGTGCTGGCCGGAGAGATCATGCAGGAGCAGGTCGGTATGCCGGGCGCGGAGGACCCGGAACATGTGGTGCTGCGCCAGAACCGGGGCATGCGGCGCGCCACCAAGGTGGACACGGTCGGCGCCGGTTTCGCGGGCGCGTGCGACGGCAGCCTGAGCGCCGGGCAGATCCTCGACGCCATCGCCCAGCTCCTCGGGGAGGATCCGGTCCTGCTGCGCGACCGCACTCCGCAGGCACTGCGGCTGCTGATCGAGGAGGGCTTCCTGGAGCCGGCCCCGCGGTGAGGCCGTCGCATGCGGCTGACCGGCTCCGTCTCCCGGCCTCGCTCCAGGTTCCCGGCCCCGCCCTGCTTCCGGCCCCGCCCCAGTCCCGGGCCCCGCTTCTCCTGCTCCCCCGGCTCCCGCGGCTTCCGGTGGCGGAAATCGACGGGGAAATCCGGCCAAGGTTCGGTTTGCGGTCGCATTTCCTGTGACTTCGCCCCCGCCGCTGTGTGACTTCGACCGCGACCGGGCGGGTGAACCCCACGTGGCGTTCACCCGGAGTTCGTGCCTGCGACGCCCAGGGGTGCCAGCCTCGCCCTGCACAGGGACCTCGGCATCAGGAAAGGACCGGGTACGGGCATGGAGAGCGGGCCAGCGATCTTCGCCGGAACGGCATTCGCGCTGTTCGGGGCCGCGCTGCTGCTGTGGACGGGGATGCGCGCGCTGCACCGCCGGCCCGTCGCACACGGAGTGACCACGGCCACGGGCGTGACCTTCGGGATGCTGTTCGGTGCGGTGTTCCTCACTCTCGCCGTGTGGTGCTTCGGCCGCCTCTGACCCGGTCCCGGGAAGACGGCGTGCCGGGTCCGGGCGGCAGGAACGGCTGGACTCGGGTTACCGTTCGAGTGGCCGTTGCGGGCTTTTGCCGTTTGACACGGGGGCGGGTTGTACCGTCACACTCCGCAGCGACAGCAGCGTCACAGCAGTGCGACCAGGCACAGGACCACGTGCCGCACCCGCCGTGAGCGCCCATCGAGCGTCGACCGGAGAGAAGAGCGAAGTTGTCCCCGACCAGCGAGACCGCACACGGCGGCCGCCGACTTGTGATCGTCGAGTCGCCTGCCAAGGCGAAGACGATCAAGGGCTACCTCGGCCCTGGCTATGTCGTCGAGGCGAGCGTCGGGCACATCCGCGACCTGCCGAACGGTGCCGCAGAGGTGCCGGAGAAGTACACCGGCGAGGTGCGGCGGCTCGGCGTCGACGTCGAACATGACTTCCAGCCCATCTATGTCGTCAATGCCGACAAGAAGGCCCAGGTCAGGAAGCTCAAGGAGCAGCTCGCCGAATCCGACGAGCTCTTCCTGGCCACCGATGAGGACCGCGAGGGCGAGGCCATCGCGTGGCACCTCCTCGAGGTGCTCAAGCCCAAGGTCCCGGTCCACCGGATGGTCTTCCACGAGATCACCAAGGAAGCGATCCGGGACGCCGTCGCCAACCCGCGCGAGCTGAACAAGCGCATGGTCGACGCCCAGGAGACCCGCCGTATCCTCGACCGCCTCTACGGCTACGAGGTCTCGCCGGTCCTGTGGAAGAAGGTCATGCCCAGGCTGTCCGCCGGGCGTGTGCAGTCGGTCGCGACCCGGCTCGTCGTCGAGCGGGAGCGCGAGCGCATCGCCTTCCGTTCCGCCGAGTACTGGGACCTGACCGGCACGTTCTCCACCGGCCGGGCCGGTGACCCGTCCGACCCGTCCACGCTCACCGCCCGCCTGAACACCGTCGACGGGCAGCGTGTCGCGCAGGGCCGCGACTTCGGTTCCGACGGCCGGCTCAAGTCCGCCCAGGTGCTGCACCTGGACGAGGCGAACGCCCGCTCCCTCGCGGCAGCGCTCGACGGCGCGTCGTTCGCGGTCCGCTCGGTCGAGTCCAAGCCGTACCGCCGCTCGCCGTACGCACCGTTCCGTACGACGACGCTCCAGCAGGAGGCGTCCCGCAAGCTCGGCTTCGGGGCGAAGGCGACCATGCAGGTCGCGCAGAAGCTGTACGAGAACGGCTTCATCACCTATATGCGTACGGACTCCACGACGCTGTCCGAGACGGCCGTCGCCGCGGCCCGTGCGCAGGTGACGCAGCTGTACGGCGCCGACTACCTGCCGGAGAAGCCGCGTGTGTACGCCGGCAAGGTCAAGAACGCGCAGGAGGCGCACGAGGCGATCCGCCCGTCGGGTGATCGTTTCCGTACCCCCGCGGAGACCGGCCTGACCGGTGACCAGTTCAAGCTCTACGAGCTGATCTGGAAGCGGACCGTTGCCTCTCAGATGAAGGACGCCGTCGGAAACTCCGTCACCGTGAAGATCGGTGGCCGGGCTTCGGACGGCCGTGACGCCGAGTTCAGCGCGTCCGGCAAGACGATCACCTTCCACGGCTTCATGAAGGCCTATGTCGAAGGCGCCGACGACCCGAACGCGGAGCTCGACGACCGTGAGCGGCGCCTGCCGCAGGTCGCGGAGGGCGACGCCCTGTCGTCCGAGGAGATCTCGGTCGACGGTCACGCCACCAAGCCGCCGGCCCGCTACACCGAGGCGTCCCTCGTCAAGGAGCTGGAAGAGCGCGAGATCGGCCGCCCGTCGACCTACGCCTCGATCATCGGCACCATCCTCGACCGCGGCTACGTCTTCAAGAAGGGGACGGCCCTCGTCCCCTCGTTCCTCTCCTTCGCCGTGGTCAACCTGCTGGAGAAGCACTTCGGCCGGCTCGTCGACTACGACTTCACCGCGAGGATGGAGGACGACCTCGACCGCATCGCGCGGGGCGAGGCCCAGGCCGTGCCGTGGCTGAGGCGCTTCTACTTCGGCGAGGGCGACGCCGCCGGCGCCGCCTCCGAGGCGGGCAACGGCGACGGCGACCACCTCGGCGGCCTCAAGGAACTGGTCACCGACCTCGGCGCGATCGACGCCCGGGAGATCTCCAGCTTCCCCGTCGGCAACGACATCAAGCTGCGCGTCGGCCGGTACGGGCCGTACGTGGAGCGGGGCGAGAAGGAGGCGGAGGGCCACCAGCGCGCCGACGTCCCCGAGGACCTCGCACCGGACGAGCTCACCGTCGAGTACGCGGAGGAACTGCTCGCCAAGCCGAGCGGCGACTTCGAGCTGGGCACCGACCCGGCCACCGGCCACCAGATCATCGCCAGGGACGGGCGTTACGGCCCGTACGTGACGGAGGTCCTGCCCGAGGGCACGCCGAAGACGGGCAAGAACGCGGTCAAGCCGCGTACCGCCTCGCTCTTCAAGAGCATGTCCCTGGACACGGTGACCCTGGAGGACGCCCTCAAGCTGATGTCCCTGCCGCGGGTCGTGGGTACCGACGCCGAGGGTGTCGAGATCACCGCGCAGAACGGCCGCTACGGCCCGTATCTGAAGAAGGGCACCGACTCGCGCTCCCTCGAGACCGAGGAGCAGCTCTTCTCCATCACGCTGGAAGAAGCGCTGGCGATCTACGCCCAGCCGAAGCAGCGTGGCCGGGCCGCCGCCAAGCCGCCGCTGAAGGAGCTGGGCACCGACCCGGTCAGCGAGCGTCCGGTGGTCGTCAAGGACGGCCGGTTCGGCCCGTACGTGACGGACGGCGAGACGAACGCCACTCTGCGGACCGGCGACAGCGTCGAGGACATCACCCCGGAACGCGGATACGAGCTGCTCGCCGAGAAGCGGGCGAAGGGGCCCGCCAAGAAGACGGCGAAGAAGGCTCCCGCGAAGAAGACGGCGGCCAAGAAGACGGCGGCGAAGAAGACCGCCGCCAAGAAGACGACCGCCGCGAAGAAGACGACGGCCAAGAAGACGACCGCGAAGTCGGCGGCGAAGAAGACGACCGCTTCGGCGGACGAGTAGCCGGGACGGCGGGGCGGTCTCCTCATGAGGAGTGATCGGCGCGCTGGTCCTGGGTGTGGCCACAGGCGGTGGAGGGCTCGCCCTGGACGTGCTGCAGCGTCTGGC
>NZ_JBFAQK010000046.1:0-58905 GCF_040677245.1 Streptomyces kurssanovii | reverse complement strand
CTGGTCGACGACGTCATCGACCCGGCGGAGACCCGCGAGGTCCTCATCCGCTCCCTCGCCATGCTCCGCACCAAGCACGCCGACCTGCCCTCCCGCAAACACGGCAACCCGCCGCAATGACCGGCAACCCCCCGGCCCCGGCCGCCGACCCCCGGGCCGTGCCCGCCGACCCCCGTGCCGTGTCCGGCACGCGGCCGGCCGTCGCGGGCGACCGCCCGGTTCTGACCGGCAACTCCCCGGCCGTGCCCGGCATCCGGCCGACCGTGCCCGGCAACTCCCGGGCCGTGTCCGGCATTCGGCCGGCCGTTGCGGGCGACCGCCCGGTTCTGCCCGGCAACTCCCGGGCCGTGCCCGGCAACTCCGGGGTCGTGCCCGGCAACTTTTGGGCAGTGCCCGGTAACCCCGGGGCCGTGCCCGGTACTCGGCCGGCCGTGCCCGGTACTCGGCCGGGCGTGGCCGGCAAGCCTCCCGCAGTGACGGGGACCCCCTGCCCCACGGCCCTGGCGGGCCTGCCGGGCCATGGGGGTGGTGCGGGGGCCGAGGGCCCCGGCACCGCACGAAGAGAACAACCGCTCCGGGCCCGTGCGGACTTCACGGTCCCACGACCAGCGGGCCCCTACCTCCTGGAGACATCCCTTGCACAGCACCCGGCCCGCGCCCGCGGCCGACCGTGACCCCAGGCGCTGGGTCATCCTCGGCGTGATCTGTCTGGCCCAGCTCGTCGTCCTGCTCGACAACACCGTCCTCAACGTCGCCATCCCGGTCCTGACCACCGACCTGGGCGCCAGCACCGCCGACATCCAGTGGATGATCAACGCCTACGCGCTCGTGCAGTCCGGGCTGCTGCTCACCGCGGGCAGTCTCGCCGACCGCTACGGCCGCAAGCGGCTGCTGATGCTCGGACTGGTGCTGTTCGGCGCCGGGTCGGCGTGGGCGGCCTTCGCCCAGGACTCCGCCCAGCTCATCGCCGCCCGGGCCGGCATGGGAGTCGGCGGCGCGCTGCTGGCGACCACCACCCTCGCCGTCATCATGCAGGTCTTCGACGACGACGAACGCCCCCGCGCGATCGGCCTGTGGGGAGCGGCCAGTTCGCTGGGCTTCGCGGCCGGCCCACTGCTCGGCGGCGCCCTGCTCGACCATTTCTGGTGGGGCTCGATCTTCCTGATCAACCTGCCCGTGGCGCTGCTGGGCCTGCTGGCCGTCGCCCGCCTGGTGCCCGAGACGAAGAACCCCCAGGGACGGCGCCCCGACCTGCTCGGCGCCGTGCTGTCCACCCTGGGCATGGTCGGCGTCGTCTACGCGATCATCTCCGGCCCCGAACACGGCTGGACGGCCCCGCAGGTCCTCCTGCCGGCCGCCGTCGGCGCGGCCGCGCTCACCGCGTTCGTCCGCTGGGAACTGCACACCCCCCACCCCATGCTCGACATGGGCTTCTTCACCGACCGGCGCTTCAACGGCGCCGTCGCCGGCGGGCTGCTCGTCGCCTTCGGCATGGCCGGCTCACTGTTCCTGCTCACCCAGCACCTCCAACTCGTCCTCGGCTACGACGCCCTGCAGGCCGGTCTGCGCACCGCGCCGCTGGCCCTGACGATCGTCGCCCTCAACCTCGCCGGTGTCGGCGCGAAACTCCTGGCCGCGCTGGGCACCGCCCGCAGCATCGCCCTGGGCATGACGCTGCTGGCCGCCGGCCTGAGCGCGGTCGCCGTCGGCGGATCGGGACCCGACGCCGGCTACGGCGGCATGCTCGCCGGCCTGCTCCTGATGGGCGCGGGCATCGCGCTGGCGATGCCCGCGATGGCCACCGCCGTCATGTCCTCCATCCCACCCGCCAAGGCCGGCGCCGGAGCGGGCGTGCAGGGCACCCTGACCGAGTTCGGCGGCGGACTGGGAGTAGCGATCCTCGGCGCCGTCCTCGGCTCCCGCTTCGCCTCCCAACTCCCCGGCGCCATCACCGGCACCGGCTCCCTCGACGAAGCCCTGCGCGACGCCACCACACCCCAGCAGGCCCGGCAGGTCCACGACGCGTTCGCCGACGCGGTGAACACCAGCCAACTCATCGGCGCCGCCGCCGTCTTCACCGGCGGCCTGCTCGCCGCACTGCTGCTCCACCGCGCCGACCGCAAGGCCGCCCCCCGGCCCACCACACCCGCCCCCGAACCCACCACCACCGCCTGACCCCCAGCCGCCGGCCCTCCACCCACGGCCCCAGCCCCGGATCCCCAACAGGACCCGCAGGGCGGGGCCGTGCCGCTGCGCAACGCCCCACACGGCCGACGCCGGCCGGCACGACCCATGCCGGCCGGCACGGAGAACGGGCGGCGGGAACGGAGAAGCGGCGGCGCCGACCGGCAAGCAGCGCCCACACGGGGTCGACAGCGCCCGGCAGGGAGAACGCCTCACGGCACGGCCGCAGCGGCCGGCGCGGAGAACGGGCGGCGGCCCGGGGGAGGGGGCGGCGGTCGGCAGGCGGCGTCGGGCACGGGGACGGCCGGGGGTACGGAGGACGCCGGCCGGTGCGAAAGACACCGGCCGGTGGGGAAAGCCCGCCGGCCGGTGCGCGGCCGGGGGCCGCGGCGGTCACTGGCCCGGTACGCCGCCCAGGCCCCAGCGGTGTGGCGGGACCGGGGTCAGGGTGATCCAGGTCTGGTCGCGGATGTCCTCGCCGAACACGTCGACCGTGGCCTGGGTCAGACGCTCGATCAGGGCACGTTCCGACTCCTCGTCGAGCCGCCGGTCGTAGATCTTCACTTCGATGAACGGCATACGCCCGCCCTCTTCTCTCGTCGACGAAAACCGTCCGGCCGTGTCACAGGTGCCCGGCCGCGACCCGGGCCGCCGTGCCGTGCGCCTCGTGCAGGGCGCGGGTGACCGCCTCGACCATGTGGTCGACCTGCGCGTCACTGAGGCCGGGATGGCACGGCAGGTTCATGTGCTCCTCGAACCAGATGCGTTCGGCCGTCGGGCACTCGCCCGGCCCGTGGCCGCGCAGCCGCCACTCCGGCGACAGATGGAGCGGGAAGTACCGCAGCTGGACCTCGACACCCAGCCGGTCCAGGGCGCGCACGAACCGCTCGCGTACCTGCCGCCCGCCGGTGAGGAAGAACGTGTACAGGTGGTAGGCGTGCAGGCTGTCGGACGCCGCCCGGTGCAGCCGGGTGCCGGCGATGGGGGCGATGGCCTCGTCCAGGCGCCGCGCGATCTGCCGGCGCCGGGCCACGAACCGCTCCAGCGACCCGAGTTGGACCACGCCCACCGCCGCGGCCGCCTCCGACATGGTCGCGTTCGTGCCCGCCCCGCGCACACCGACGGCCCGGTGACGGTACACACTGTCCGCGAACTTCATCCACGGCAGCAGCGCCGGAGCGTCCGCCAGGGCGGTGTCCGGCAGCGCCGCGTACACGCCGTCGGCCTCGTTGTCGCGGATGCGTCCCACCCGCTGGGCCCACTCGTCGCGCGACAGGGTGATCATGCCGCCCTCGCCGAGGGTGGTGATGTTCTTCGTGGAGTGGAAACTGAAGCAGCCGATGTCCGCCAGCGCCCCCGGCCGCCGCCCCCGGTACACGGCGCCCAGCGCGTGCGCGCTGTCCTCGACGACGATGATGCCGCGCCGGCGGGCCAGGGCCATGATGCGGTCCATGTCGGCCGGGTTGCCGCCGTAGTGGACGAGCATGATCGCCCGGGTGCGGTCGGTGATCAGCGTCTCCAGTACCGCCGGATCGAGGTTGAGGGTGTCGGGGTCGATGTCGCAGAACCGCACCCGCACGTCGTGGTCGAGCAGCGGCTGCACGGTCGCCTGGAACGTCTGGGGGGTGGCGATCACCTCGTCGCCCGGCGCCAGGTCCAGCATCCGCACCGCCAGCTCCAGCGCGACGGTGCCGCTGGTGACGCTGAGGGCGTGCCGGGCGCCGGTCAGGCGGGCGAACTGTTCCTCGAACCTCTCCCGCCACACGCCCGACGTCAGCGACCGGCCGGAGCGCACCAGTTCGCCCAGCGCCGCCAGGTCCGCCTCGCCCACCACCGAACCGCGCCGCGCGAACGGCACCCGGTAGCCGCCCTGGGGGCCCGGCCCGCTCACGCCGCCTCCCCCCGCCCGCCACCGGACACCCCGCCACCGGACACTCCGCCACCGGTCGCACCACCGCCGCCGGACACGCTGCTCCCGGTGGTGGCGCCGGTGGTGCCGGTGGTGGGGCCGGTCTTGGCGGCGATGTCGGCGGCCAGGGCCTTCTTGTCGACCTTGTTGAGGCCGGTCAGCGGGAACGCGTCGAGGACCTCCACCCGGTCGGGGAGCTTGTAGTCGGCCAGTCCCCTCGCGCGCAGCAGCCGGCGCAGCGCCGCCATCGGCGGCGCGGTGCGGCCGGGCGCGGGCACGATGTAGGCGCAGACCTTCTCGCCCCACACCGCGTCGGGCATGGCGACGACCGCGGCCTGCTGGACGTCGGGGTGGGCGCTGAGGTGGCCCTCGACCTCGGTCGCGGAGACCTTGTCGCCGCCGCGGATGACGACGTCCTTGATCCTGCCCTCCACCACCAGGTGCCCGTCCGGCGTGAGCCGCACCAGGTCGCCGCTGCGGTAGAAGCCGTCCTCGGTGAACGCGCGGGCGTTGTGTTCGGGGGCACGGTAGTAGCCGCGCAGGGTGTAGGGGCCGCGGGTGAGCAGTTCACCGGTCTCGCCGCGGGGCACCGGCCGCCCGTCGGGGTCGGCGACGCGTATCTCGTCGGCCTCGGACACCGGCCGGCCCTGGGTCCTCAGCACCACGTCCGCCGGGTCGTCGTCGCGGGTGAAGGTCAGCAGCCCCTCGGCCATGCCGAACACCTGCTGCAGCCGCACGCCCAGTTCGGGGCCGATCCGGGCGGCGAGTTCCTCGTGGAGCTTGGCGCTGCCGACCTGCAGCAGGTCCAGGCTGCTCAGGTCGCGGCCGTGGTCCTCGGCGGCGGCCGCCAGCCACAGATGCACGATCGTGGGGATGACGGAGGTGAAGGTGACACGTTCGCGTTCGATCAGCGCGAAGCACTCCTCGGGCTGCGGGGACAGCGCGAACACCACCCGCCCCCCGGCGTGGAGGGTGCCCAGGATGCCCGGGCAGCCGAAGGGGAAGTTGAACTCGGCCGGCAGCACCGCCAGATAGACGCTGTCCGCGTCCAGGCGGCAGATGCCGGCCGTGATCCGGCACTGGTAGGCGTAGTCGTCGTGGGTGCGCGGGATCAGCTTCGGCAGCGCGGTCGTCCCCCCGGACAGCAGGAAGAACGCCACGTCGGACGCGTCCACCTCGGGCAGCGGTACCGGCTCGCCGTCCACGTCGGCCAGCGCGGTGAACCCCTCGGGCAGCACCGCGGGCGCCTGTCCGGCCACGAACACCTGCGCCAGGCACGGGTGCTGGGCACGGGCCTCGACGGCGGCGGCGACATGGTCGTAGCCGCCGCCCTGGCCCGGCACGATGTGGGCGACGGCGCCGGACAGCTCGAGCAGGTGCCCGATCTCGCTCGCGCGGTGCGCGGGCAGCGCGAAGACCGGCAGCGCGCCCAGACGGAACAGCGCGAAGCAGACCGCGACGAACTCCGGCGTGTTGGGCAGCTGCACCAGCACCCGCTCACCGGCGCCGATCCCGCGCGCCGCGAACCCCGCGGCCAGCCGGTCGCACCACCGGTCAAGGGCACGGTAGGTGACACGCGAGCGGCCGTCCGCGCCGACCAGCGCCTCCCGCTCGCCGTACTGCTCGGCCCAGCGGCCCAGCAGCACCCCCAGCGGCTCACCCCGCCAGTAGCCGGCCGCCCGGTACTTCGCGGCCACATCCTCGGGCCAGGGAACGCATCCGTCCAGCATCGTTGGTCCTTTCCGGCTTCGTCCTCGCGTCGCGCCCAGTCTCGGCAGCGGCGTTGACACGCCGCTGATGCGCCACTCCCGCGCCCCGCCGCTCCGTCAGGAGCCGATCAGGGCGGCGTCAGCCGGGCCGGACAGGATGCCGCCCACGGGGCCCGACCGGCGGACCGCCCGAAACCGGCGGGCCGGCGACCGGCGGACCGGAACCACACGCGGACGATCGAGAAACAATCAAGGGGAGCACCCGATGGAGACCTGGGTCCTGGGCCGGCGCGACGTCGCCGAGGTGGTGGCCGCCGTCGGCCGCGACGACCTGATGCGCCGCATCATCGACCGCCTCGCCGGCGGACTGGCCGAGATCGGCCGCGGCGAGCGGCAGCTGTCCCCACTGCGCGGCGGGCTGGAACGCAGCGAACCGGTGCCCGGCATCTGGGAATGGATGCCGCACCGCGAACCCGGCGACCACATCACCCTCAAGACCGTCGGCTACAGCCCCGCCAACCCCGCCCGCTTCGGCCTGCCGACCATCCTGGGCACCGTCGCCCGCTACGACGACACCACCGGCGCGCTGACCGCCCTGATGGACGGCGTGCTGCTCACCGCCCTGCGCACCGGCGCCGCCTCCGCCGTCGCCTCCCGCCTGCTGGCCCGCCCCGACAGCCGCACCCTGGGCCTGATCGGCACCGGCGCCCAGGCCGTCACCCAACTGCACGCCCTGTCCCTGGTCCTGCCCCTGCAGCGGGCCCTGGTGTGGGACACCGATGCGGCGCACCGGGAAAGCTTCGCCCGCCGGGCCGCGTTCACCGGCGTCGCCGTCGAGATCGCCGAGCCCGGCCGGATCGCCGCCGAGGCCGACGTCATCACCACCGCCACCTCGGTGGCCGTCGGCCAGGGCCCGGTCCTGCCCGACACGCAGGTCCAGGAGCACCTGCACATCAACGCCGTCGGCGCGGACCTCGTCGGCAAGACGGAACTGCCGCTCGGCCTGCTCGAGCGGGCGTTCGTCACCGCCGACCACCCCGAGCAGGCACTGCGCGAGGGCGAGTGCCAGCGCCTTCACGCCGACCGGCTCGGCCCGCAGCTGGCCCGGCTGTGCGCCGACCCGACGGCCGCCGCCGGCCGGCAGGACACGCTCAGCGTCTTCGACTCGACCGGCTTCGCCTTCGAGGACGCCCTGGCGATGGAAGTGTTCCTCGAGGCCGCCGCCGAACTGGACCTGGGCCTCCGGGTGGGCATCGAACACCACCCCGGCGACGCCCTGGACCCCTACGCCCTCCAGCCCCTGGCCGCCCCGGCCCGCTGACCCCGCCCCTTTTTTGTGAAGACCCCCGCCCGGCCGGCCCGGCCCTTCCTCCCGCCGGCCCCCATGCCCGGCCGGGCCGGGGCACCGACGACGCCCTCGCGAGGAGAGACGATGCCCCCCACCCCCCGGCCCACCACTGACGACGGAGGCCGTGACCTGCTCGCCTGGCTGCGCGACATGCGCCGCCACCACCCCGTCCACGAGGACGAGTACGGCGCCTTCCACGTCTTCCGGCACGCGGACGTCCTCACCGTCGCCTCCGACCCGAGCCTGTACTCCTCCCGGCTCAGCCGGCTGCGGCCCGGCTCGCAGGCACTGAGCGAACAGATCCTGTCGGTCATCGACCCGCCGATGCACCGCACCCTGCGCCGCCTGGTCAGCCAGGCCTTCACCCCCCGCACCGTCGCCGACCTCGAACCGCGCGTCACCGAACTGGCCGCACAACTGCTGGACGCCGTCGACGGCGACACGTTCGACCTCATCACCGACTTCGCCTACCCGCTGCCCGTGATCGTGATCGCCGAACTCCTCGGCGTGCCGCCCTCCGACCGCACCCTGTTCAGCTCATGGTCCGAGCGCATGCTGCAGATGCAGGTCGCCGACCCGGCGGACATGCAGTTCGGCGACGACGCCGGCGAGGACTACGAACGCCTCGTCAAACAACCCATGCGCGACATGCACGCCTACCTCCAGGACCACGTCACCGACCGCCGCGCCCGCCCCGGCAGCGACCTGATCTCCGCACTGGTCGCCGCCCGCGTGGACGGCGAACAACTCACCGACCGGCAGATCGTCGAGTTCGGCGCGCTGCTGCTGATGGCCGGCCACGTCTCCACCTCCATGCTGCTGGGCAACACCGTGCTGTGCCTGAAGGACCACCCGCACGCCGAGGCCGCCGCCCGCGCCGACCGGTCCCTGATCCCCGCCCTGATCGAGGAAGTGCTGCGGCTGCGGCCCCCGATCACCGTCATGGCCCGCGTCACCACCCAGGACACCACCCTCGCCGGCGTGAAGATCCCCGCCGGGCGCATGGTCGTGCCCTCCCTGCTGTCCGCCAACCACGACGAACACGTCTTCACCGACCCCCAGCGCCTCGACCTCGCCCGCGAAGGCCGCCAGATCGCCTTCGGCCACGGCATCCACTACTGCCTGGGCGCCCCGCTCGCCCGCCTGGAGGGCCGCATCGCCCTGGAAGCCCTCTTCGACCGCTTCCCCGACTTCACGCCCACCGACGGCGCAGCCCTGCGCTACCACCGCGACGGACTGTTCGGCGTCAAGAACCTGCCGCTGACCGTACGGCGCGGCTGACACAGATAAGGGGGCCACCTGGTGCGCACCGTGCGAACCCTGCTGATCGACAACTACGACTCGTTCACCTACAACCTCTTCCAGATGCTGGCCGAGGTGAACGGCGCCGCTCCGCTCGTCGTCCGCAACGACGACACCCGCACCTGGCAGGCCCTGGCGCCGGGCGACTTCGACAACGTCGTCGTCTCACCCGGCCCCGGCCACCCCGCCACCGACACCGACCTCGGCCTCAGCCGCCGGGCGATCACCGAATGGGACCTGCCGCTGCTCGGGGTGTGCCTGGGCCACCAGGCCCTGTGCCTGCTCGCCGGCGCCGCCGTCGTCCACGCACCCGAACCCTTTCACGGCCGCACCAGCGACATCCGCCACGACGGACAGGGCCTGTTCGCGAACATCCCCTCCCCGCTGACCGTGGTCCGCTACCACTCACTGACCGTCCGGCAGCTGCCCGCCGAACTGCGCGCCACCGCCCACACCCCGGACGGACAGCTGATGGCCGTCGCCCACCGCCACCGGCCCCGCTTCGGCGTGCAGTTCCACCCCGAGTCGATCAGCAGCGAACACGGCCACCGGATGCTCGCCAACTTCCGCGACCTGTCCCTGCGCGCCGCCGGCCACCGACCCCCGCACACCGAACGCATCCCCCCGACCCCCGCACCCGCACCGCAGGCGCAGGCGCAGGCGCAGGCGGGGGAGTACCGGCTGCATGTGCGCGAGGCCGTCCACGTCCCCGACGCGGACGCCGCGTTCACCGCCCTGTTCGCCGACGCCCCCGCCCGGTTCTGGCTCGACAGCAGCCGCGTCGAGCCGGGCCTGTCCCGCTTCACCTTCCTCGGCGCCCCCGCCGGACCGCTCGGCGAACAGATCACCTACGACGTCGCCGAGCAGGCCGTACACGTCACGGACAGCTCCGGAGGCGAGAGCCGCCGGCCCGGCACCCTCTTCGAGCACCTGGAACACGAACTGGCCGCCCGCGCCCTGCCCGCCACCGGCCTGCCCTTCGAGTTCAACCTCGGCTACGTCGGCTACCTCGGCTACGAGACCAAGGCCGACAGCGGCGGCGAGGACGCCCACCGCGGCGAACTGCCCGACGGCGCGTTCATGTTCGCCGACCGGATGCTCGCCCTCGACCACGAACAGGGCCGCGCCTGGCTCCTGGCGCTCAGCAGCACCCGCCGCCCCGCGACCGCGCCGGCCGCCGAACGCTGGCTCACCGACGCCGCCCGCACGCTCGCCGCCACCGCCCCCAGCCCGCCCTTCACCCCGCTGCCCGAACACCGGCTGCCCACCCTGGACGTCCACTACCGCCACAGCCTGCCCCGCTACCGGGAACTGGTCGAGGAATGCCGCCGCCTCATCACCGACGGCGAAACCTACGAGGTGTGCCTGACGAACATGCTCCGGGTACCCGGCCGGATCGACCCGCTCACCGCCTACCGCGCCCTGCGCACCGCAAGCCCCGCCCCCTACGCCGCCTACCTGCAGTTCCCCCGGGCCACCGTGCTCAGCTCCTCACCCGAACGGTTCCTGCGCATCGGCGCCGACGGCTGGGCGGAGTCCAAACCCATCAAGGGCACCCGCCCCCGCGGCGCCGGCCCCGCGGCGGACGCCGCCGTCAAGACGGCCCTGGCCGCGGCCGAGAAGGACCGCAGCGAGAACCTGATGATCGTCGACCTGGTCCGCAACGACCTCGGCCAGGTCTGCGACATCGGCTCCGTCCACGTACCGGGCCTGTTCGAGGTGGAGACCTACGCCACCGTCCACCAGCTCGTCAGCACCGTCCGCGGCCGGCTGGCGCCGGACGTCTCCCGCCCCCACGCGGTGCGGGCCGCCTTCCCCGGCGGGTCGATGACCGGCGCGCCCAAGGTCCGCACCATGCAGTTCATCGACCGGCTCGAAAAAGGCCCGCGCGGCGTGTACTCGGGCGCGCTGGGCTACTTCGCCCTCAGCGGCGCCGCCGACCTCAGCATCGTCATCCGCACCATCGTCGCCACCGAGGACGCCGCCACCATCGGCGTGGGCGGCGCCGTCGTCGCCCTGTCCGACCCCGACGACGAGGTCCGCGAAATGCTCCTCAAGGCGCAGACCACCCTCGCCGCCCTGCGCCAGGCACACGCCGCCACCGCCACCGCCGCCCCGGACCGCGAACTGCTGGCCGGCAGCCTGCGGTGACCCGCCCCCCGCCCCGCCCCGCCCCCGGCCCCCGGGCCCGCCCCCGCACACCGCCCCGCACAGCGACGCACCCGACGACGCGCTTGGCGGGCCGGGCGGGCCGGGCGGCGGGGCGGGGGAGCGGCCCGGCGGCGGGCCGGGCGGCGGTGTGCGGCGGCGGGCGCCGTTCAGCGCAGCGCGGTGAACATCCGCGCGCACAACTGCTCCAGCGGCGCACCGTGCTCGCCCAGCACCCCGCGCAGTTCGGCGAACAGGGCGGCGAACGTCTCCTCGTCGCCCGCCTCGACGGCCTGCCCCAGCCGCACCAGGCCGCGGCCCAGCGCCTGCCGCGCGGCCGGCGCACCGGGGTTGGCGGCCTGGATGTCGAAATACACCTCCGGCGTCCCGCCGGCGATCCGGGCCAGCAGCGCCAGCATCGCCAGATGCGGCGGCGGGGCACTGTCACGCAGCGCCCCCACGTCCGCCGACAGCTCACCCAGCCCCAGCCCGAAGGCCAGCACCGCGGCATGCGTGGCGGCCTGCTGCAGGGCGGTCAGCGCGTCGTGCTGCTCCGCGGGCATCTCCACCACCCGCGCCCCCCACTGGGCCACCAGCTCGACCAGGGCACGCACCCCGGGCCCGTCGGTGACCACCGCCGCCGCCACCGGCCGCCCGGGAAGTCCCAGCGAGGGGGCGAACATCGGGTTCAGCCCCACCGCCTGCAGACCGGGCGCCGCCTGGCGCAGCCGCCCCGCGATCCGGCTCTTGACCGACAGGGTGTCCGCGAGCACCGCACCGGGCCGCATCACCCGCGCCAGCACCCCCACCGCCTCCCACGCCACCGGCTCCGGCACCGCCAGCACCACCACGTCCGCCGCCGCCAGCACCGCGACCGCCTCCGGCCCCGGCCGCCGCACATCACCGGCCACCACCCGCACCCCGTCCACCGCACCGGCCCCGGCCACGGCCTCCTCCAGGTCCAGCCAGACCACCGCCACCCGCGAACGCACCAGCCAGTGGCTGAACATCCGGCCCACCGCACCGGCCCCGCCCACCACCACACACCGCTCGAACACCGAACCACCCCTCATCCGCTCACCCGATCCCCCGGTACGGAGGAAAACCCATGACCCCGCCCGCCATCCCCGCCGCCCCGCCCGCCACCGGGCCCGGCACCGACACCCTGACCACGCTGCGCGCCCGCCTGGACGCCGCGGACGCCGCCCTGCTCGACGCGGTCCGCACGCGCCTGGACATCTGCCTGCGCATCGGCGAGTACAAACGCCTCCACCAGGTGCCGATGATGCAGCCCCACCGGATCGCGGAGGTCCACGCCCACGCCGCCCGCTACGCCGCCGACCACGGCATCGACCCCGCCTTCCTGCGCACCCTGTACGACACGATCATCACCGAGACCTGCCGCCTCGAGGACGAGTGGATCGCTACCGGCGGCACCCCCGCCCCCGCCCCCGCGTCCGCCCCCGAGTCCGCGTCCGCGCCCGCGTTTGCGTCCGCCCACGCGCCCGCGCAGGGGGCCGTGTCGTGACCGCCGCCGAAGCCACCCTCGCCCAGGCGCTGGACGAGGCCGCCGGACAGCTGACCGGCGCCGGGATCAGTGCCGACGCCGCCCGCGCCGACACCCGGCTGCTGGCCGCCCACGCCTGCCAGGTGGCCCCGGGAGACCTCGACAGCTGCCTCGCCGGCCCCGTGCCGCCCCGGTTCTGGCACTACGTCCGGCGCCGTCTGACCCGCGAACCCGCCGAACGCATCGTCGGCCACGCCTACTTCATGGGCCACCGCTTCGACCTGGCCCCCGGCGTCTTCGTCCCCAAACCCGAGACCGAGGAGATCACCCGGGACGCCATCGCCCGCCTCGAGGCCCTCGTCCGCCGCGGCACCCCCGCACCGCTGGTCGTCGACCTGTGCGCCGGACCGGGCACCATGGCCGTCACCCTGGCCCGCCACGTACCGGCCGCCCGCGTCCACGGCATCGAACTCTCCCAGGCCGCCGCCCGCGCCGCCCGCCGCAACGCCCGCGGCACCGGCGCCCGCATCGTGCAGGGCGACGCCCGCGACGCCTTCCCCGAACTGACCGGCACCGCCGACCTCGTCGTCACCAACCCGCCCTACATCCCCATCGGGCTGCGCACCTCCGCCCCCGAAGTCCTCGAGCACGACCCCCCGCTGGCCCTGTGGGCCGGCGAGGAGGGCCTCGGCATGATCCGCGCCATGGAACGCACCGCCGCCCGGCTGCTGGCCCCCGGCGGCGTCCTGCTCCTCGAGCACGGCTCCTACCAACTCGCCACCGTGCCCGCCCTGTTCCGCGCGACCGGCCGCTGGAGCCACGCCTCCTCCCGTCCCACCTGCAACGACGGCTGCCTGACCGCCGTACGCAACCACGCCCCCGCACCACCCGCCTGACCAGGCGTCACGGCACGGCCGGCCCGTCGACAGCGACCCTACGCCATTGACAAACCGACCGTGCCGTTTTTTTAATGGCGGGGTGGCGGACCCGGAGAGCCCCGGGCCCCGCCGCACCGGAGACCGCGACCCGGTCCCGGCCACGCCACGGCCCAGGGGGAAGACGAAACGCCATGGACATCGACATACTCGGCGCGCTGTCGGCGCGCGAGAACAACATCACCGTCACACCCACCGCACCCAAACCACGCCAGGTCCTCGCCCTGCTGGCGCTCAACGCGGGCCAGGTGGTGCCGATGTCCGCCCTCAGCGAGGAACTGTGGGGCCACACCCCGCCGCGCAGCGCCCGCACCACCGTGCAGACCTACATCCTCCAGCTGCGCGAACTGATCACCCGCGCCCTCGGCCACGGCACCACCGGCCGCACCGCCAAGGACATCCTGGCCACCGGCCCCGGCGGCTACCGCCTGGACGTGGGCGGCGGCACCCTGGACTTCCGCGAGTTCGACCGCCGGGCCGGCGCCGGCTACCGGGCCATGGACGCCGGCGACTACCCCGGCGCCGCGAAACGGCTCCGCGACGCCCTGTCCCTGTGGACCGGCTCCGCACTGGCCGACGTACCCGCCGGAGCCCGCCTCGCCCTGGAGGCCAAGCGCCTCGAAGAGGCCCGCCTGTGCGCGCTGGACCAGCGCATCGAGGCCGACCTGCGCCTGGGCCGCCACCGCGAACTGCTCGCCGAACTGACCGTCCTGGTCGGCCGCCACCGCCTCCACGAGAGCCTGCACGGCCAGTTCATGCTCGCCCTGCACCGCTCCGGCCGCCGCGGCGAGGCACTGAGCGTCTACCAGCGCCTGCGCACCACCCTCGTCACCGAACTGGGCCTGGAACCCTCCGCCCACCTCAGCCGCCTCCAGCGCTCCCTGCTGACCGCCGGCCCCGAAACCCCCGCACCCCCCGCCGCCCCTGTCCCGGCCGCCGGCCGCACGGACGAACGGCCCGCCGCGCGCCGGCCCGCCGCCACGGCCGGCTGACGGCCGGCCCCCGGACATGCGCCCCGCCCCCGAGCCCTGGCTCCTGCGAGGGACACCTCATCCTTTCTCCCTAGCCGCAGACGGTGAATCACCCCCCGCCCCCCGCATTTCACCACCGCCGTATTGGCCCCTGGGGGCGATGTTTCCACCGCGGCCCGACCGGCAGGATTCGTCCGTGACGAACCCGACGAAGGAAAACGGGACTTCCGGCATACCCGCACAGCGGAGGACCGCATTTCTCGAACTGATGCTGCTCTCCCGGGAATGCGACCGCAGATCGGGCATCGTGCTGCGCCAGGGCGAGGCCTGGTTCCACATTTCCTCCGCCGGCCACGAGGCACTCGCCGCCCTGTGCGAACTCCTGGAACCCGACGACCTGATATTCCCCCACTACCGCGACCGGGCATTGATGCTGGCCCGCGGAATGGACGCGGAAGCACAGGCCCGCGACCTCATGGCCAAGGAGAAGTCCCACTCCGCCGGCCGTAATATGAGCGCCCATTTCGGCCACCGGCCCGGAAACGTGTTCTCCATCGCCAGCCCCACCGGAAGCCAGTGCCTCCCGGCCGTCGGCGCCGCCTGGGCCGCCCGGCTCAGAGGCACCGACCAGGCCGTCGTCTGCTCCATCGGCGACGCCTCCACCCGGCAGGGCGAATTCTTCGAAGCGCTCGCCTTCGCCGTCGAACGGGCGCTGCCCGTCGTCTTCCTCGTCGCCGACAACGGCTACGGCATCTCCACCCCCACCGACACCATGTCGCCCCACGCGCTCGGACTGCTGCCGCCCGCCCGCACCACCGTCGTCGACGGCGCCGACCCCGACGCCGTCCACACCGCCTCCGCCGCCGCCCTGGCCGCCGCCCGCGCCGGCGAAGGCCCCACCGTCCTGTGGTGCCGCCTGGACCGGCTGGAGTCCCACACCTCCTCCGACGACCACCGCGTCTACCGCAGCGCCGCCGACCTCGCCGCCCTGCGCGACCCCATCGACCTCTTCGCCGACCGCCTCACGGCGGAAGGCGCCCTCGAGGACGGCCGGCTCCAGGACATCCGCGCCCGCCTCGCCCGCGACGTCGAGGACATCTACGACCGCGTCGCCACCGAACCCATCGCCGACCCCGGGCACATCACCGACCACCTCTACGCCCCCCGCCCCGCCACCGGCCCCGGCCCGGATGCGGGTGCGGGGCAGGAGGTGAGCGTCGCGCCGTGCGGCGGGACGATGGTCGCCGCCGTCAACCGGGCGCTCGCCACCGGACTGGCCCGCCACCGCGAACTCGTCCTGTTCGGCGAGGACATCGACGACCCCAAGGGCGGCGTGTTCGGCTTCACCAAAGGCCTCGGCCCGGCCGCCGGACCCCGCATGACCAACGCCCCCCTCGCGGAGGCCACCATCGTCGGCGCCGCCGTCGGACTGGCCGCCGCCGGCATGCGGCCCGTCGTGGAACTGCAGTTCGTCGACTTCGCCGGACCCGCCTGGAACCAGATCGCCGCCCAGCTGACCACCCTGCGCTGGCGCACCGCCTCCGCCTGGCAGTGCCCCGTCGTCATCTACGCCCCCTGGGGCGGCTACCTGCCCGGCGGCGGCATCTGGCACAGCCAGAGCAACGAAAGCCTCTTCACCCACCTGCCCGGACTGCGCGTCGTCGTCCCCTCCACCCCCGAGGACACCGAGGCCGCCTTCCTCGAATCCTTCACCGCCGACGACCCCACCCTGATCCTGCTGCCCAAACACCTCATGCGCCGCCGCCACGAACCCGCCGCCCGCCCCGCACCCGCCCACGGTGCCCGCACCCTGCGCACCGGCACCGACGTCACCATCGCCACCTGGGGCAACGGCACCGAACTGGCCACCGAGGCCGCCGACACCCTCGCCGCCGACGGCATCACCGCCGACGTCCTGGACCTGCGCTGGCTCGTCCCCCTCGACCGCGCCGCCGTCGCCGACTCCCTGCGCAGCACCGGACGCCTCGTCGTCGTCCAGGAGGACAACCGCACCAGCAGCTACGGCGCCGGCCTGATCAGCGAACTGCTCTGCGCCGACGACGACTTCTACTCCCTGCTCGCCCCACCGCGCCTGGTGACCCGCGACGACGTGCACGTCCCCTTCCACCCCGACCTCGAACGCGCGGTCCTGCCCACCGCGCACGACGTGGTCGCGGCCGTCCGATCCACTCTCGCCTGAGGCATGACGAAGGAAACGCAGATGACCAGCCAGTCCGTGCTGTCCGTCCCGCGCCTGGGCGAGGGGATCGTCGAGGTGCGCATCGTCCGGCTCCTCAAGCAGCCCGGCGACACGGTCGCCAAGGACGAGGTCGTCTACGAGATGGAACACGACAAGGCGGCCGTCGAGATCGAGTCCCCGACCGCCGGCACCCTCGAGACCTGGCTCGTCGCCGAAGGCGACACCGTCGCGATCGGCGCCCCCGTCGCCCGCATCACCCCCGCACCCGCAGCGCAGTCCGCACCCGCACCGGCGGCCGCGGCCGCCGCGGGAACGGGCACCGCCGGCCCCGGACCGGCGGCCGAGCCCGCCGCGGGAGCGTCCGTGCACGGCGCCCCCGGCCGCCCCCACATCGCCGGCACCCGCCGCATACCTCCCCGCACCCGCGCCCACGCCCGCCGCCTGGGGATCGACGAGGCCACCCTGCCCTCCATCCCCGCCGCCGGCACCAGCCTCATGCCCGCCGACCTCGAACGCCACCTCGCCGCGACCGCCCCGGCAACAGCACCCGCCCCGAACACCGCGCCTGCCGCGACCCCGGTGGACGCGGGGGAGGCCGCGGGACCGGCCGCCCCGGACACCGCGTCCTCGGCGGACGCGGAGGAGACCGCGGCCGCGGCCGCGGGCCCGGCCGGGGGCGGGTTCACGGACGTCGAACAGTCTTCGCGGCAGCGCGAGTTGAACCGGGCCCTGCGGGCCTCGCGGGACGCGGTGGTGCCCGCCGCCGTGGCCGGCGTCGTCGCCGAGGACGTCCTGGAGCGGGCCCGGCGCGCGCACCAGGGCACCGGGTTCGCCACCGTCTTCCAGGCCTTCGCCCACATCGCCGCGCGCACCGCGGCCGCCGCCCCGGCCCTGCGCTCACGCCGCCTGGACGAGAGGCGGCTGCGCGTCCACGACCACGTCGACCTGGGCATCGCCTGCGCCACCGACGACGGCGACCTGACCACCGCCGTGGTGCGCGGCGCCGACACGCTGGACGCCGCCACGTTCGACCAGCGCTACGCGCAGGCCGTCGAGGACGCCCTCACCGGCGCCTCCCGCGCCGACTCGCGCGTCACCCTGATCCTGTCCCACCTCGGCGGGACCGGCGCCACCCTGGCCGTGCCGGTCGTCGTGCCGCCCGCCGTGGCCACCTTGTTCCTCGGCGCCGTCGAGGACACCGGCACCACCCCGGTGCGGCGCGTGGTCCTCGCCTTCGACCACACCGTGCTCAACGGAAGCGACGCGGCCGCCTACCTCGACGCCCTCAACGAGGCGATCCGCCGGGCCGCCGGCCCGGCGCAGCTGCCGGACGCCCCGGCCGCCCCGCCACGGCCGGCACCCGACCGGGCGGAGGTCACCGACCGGCTCACCGCCCTCGCCTCCGACATCCTCGGGCACCCCGTCGACGCCGAACGGCCCCTGGGCGAACAGGGCCTGGACTCCGCGCGCGCCCTGCGCCTGGTCCGCGACATACGCACCGCCTTCGGCACCGACCTGCCCGCCACCGCCGTCTGGCGCCACCCCACCGTGCGCGCCCTGGCCGCCGCGCTCCCGGCCCCCACCACCCCCGCCCCCGCACAGGGACCCGCCCCCGTACCGGATGCCGCACCGGCCGACGCGTCGGACCCGGCCGCCGTACCGGCCCCCACCACCCCCGCATCCGCCCCCGCGCCGGCCGCCGCCGTGAACGCCCCGGCGGCGGTGGTGCACCGTCCGGCGGACGCCGCGGCGGACGGGCCGGCGGGCGGCGACGACGTGGCCGTCATCGGGATGGCCGTACGCGTGCCCGGCGCCGACGACGTCGACGCGTTCTGGTCGCTGCTCGCCGCCGGCGAATGCCGGATCGACGACGTGCCGCCCGGCCGCCTCGCCGGAGCGGTGCCCGAAGGGCTGCGGGCCGCGCTGCTGGAGGGGACCGACCTCTTCGACGCCGCGTTCTTCGACATGACACCGCGCCAGGCCGCCTCCATGGACCCCCAGCAGCGGGCCCTGCTCGAACTGAGCTGGCACGCCCTCGAACACGCCGGCCTCAGCCCCGACACCCTCGCCGGGACCGGCGTCGGCGTCTACGCCGCCGCCTGCAGCTACGACTACCGCGAGCAGCTGGTCCAGCACGAGGTGGCCGCCGACGGCTACGCCACCACCGGCACCTTCCCGGCCTTCCTCGCCAACCGCGTCTCCCACCTCTACGACTTCACCGGCCCCAGCATCACCCTCGACACCGCCTGCTCCGGCGCCCTGACCGCGCTCAGCCTCGCCGAGGCCGCGATCCGCGCCGGCACCTGCGAGATCGCCCTGGCCGGCGCCGCGAACCTGATCAGCAACGGCTTCAACGCCCGCGCCTACCGCACCGCCGGCATGCTCTCCCCGCAGGGCACCAGCAAAGTCTTCGACCAGGGCGCCGACGGCTTCGTCCGGGGAGAGGGCGCAGGCTGGGTGGTGCTGAAATCGCTGCGCCGCGCCGTCGCCGACGGCGACCCGGTCCTGGCCGTCGTCCGCGCCGGCGCCGTCAACCACGGCGGGCGGGCCGCCTCGCTCACCGCCCCCAGCCCCAAGGCCCAGAGCGCCCTGATCCGCGGCGCGCTCGAGGCGGCCGGCCTCGACGCCGCCGACCTCGGCTTCCTCGAGGCGCACGGCACCGGCACCCCGCTGGGCGACCCGATCGAACTCGACGCCGTACGCGAGGTCCTGGCAAACGACCCGCAGGGCATGCCCCGGCACGCCGCCGGACCCGGCGGCCGCCTGTGGGTCGGCTCGGCCAAGGCCAACATCGGCCACCTCGAAGGCGCTTCGGGACTCGCCGGACTCGTCAAGGCCGTCCAGGTGCTGCGCCACCACCTCATCCCCGCCACCCCCGGCTTCACCCGCCTCAACCCGCACATCGCCCTCGAGGACACCCCGCTCGCCGTCGCCGAACACGCCGTGCCCTGGCCCGAGGAACCCGGCGGGGCACCACGGCGGGCGGCGGTCAGCGCGTTCGGGTTCGGCGGCAGCAACGCCCACGTCGTCCTGGAGGAAGCACCGCCGGCCACCCGCCCCGCCCCGGCACCCGGGACGGGCACCGTCGCGCACACGGTGCCGCTGTCGGCCGCCACCCCCACCGCCCTGGCCCGTCTCGCCGACAGCATCGCGCGCCTTGCCGCCCGCGACGACGCACCCCCGCTCGACGCCCTGGCCTGGACCCTGCAGAGCGGCCGCCGCCACCTCGCCCACCGGGCCCTGTTCAGCGTCACCACCCTGGACCAACTCGCCGAACAGGCCCACCGCTTCGCCATCTACGGCCACCACTCCCGGCCCGCCGACCCCCGGCTGTGCGACTGGCTCGACGGCGGCGACCTCACCACCGCCGACTGGGCCGCACACCTGCCGCAGGGCACCCCGCCCCGCCGGGTACCGCTGGTGCCCTACCCCTTCGAGCGGCAGTCCTACTGGCTGCCCACCCCCGCCCCGCAGCCCGACCGGGGCGCCGCCGTGCCCCCGCAGCCCGCCGCCGACGACGGGCCCGGCACGCCCCGCTACACCCTCGACCACGGGCACCCGCTGACCCGCCACCGCGTCGGCGGCCGCACCGTGGTGCCCGGCGCCGCCCTGATCGACGCCCTCGCCGACGGCGGACCCGTCGCCCTGAGCCGCCTGCGGCTGCTGCGGCCCGTCCCCGTACCGGCCGGCGGCACAGTGCACCTGAGGCGCCGCACCACCCCCGCCGACACCGGGACACGCCTGCACCTGGAACACGACGGCCACATCTGCGCCACCGCCGTCCCCGCCACCACCCCCGCCGCAGGCCCCCGCGACGCCGAGACCGCCGACGGGCCCGGCCAGGACGTCGACCTCGACGCCGTCCTGGTCCGCAACAGCGTCGAAGTGGGCCCCGTCTACCGGCTGCTGCACGACGTGCGCCGCACCGGCGCCCGCGTCACCGCCCGGATCACCGCCCCCGGCGACACGGACCCGCGCACCCGCCGCGTGGCCTGGCTGGACGCCGCACTGCAGGCCTCGTGCGCCCTGCTGGACGGCGAAGGACCCCGCGTGGCGGCCGCCGCCGACCACATCGAATGGAACGGCCGCATCCCGCCCACCGCGCAGCTCACCGTCCACCGGATCTCCACCGGCCCCACCCACGCGGTCCTGGACCTGCAGGCCACCGACCCCGACGGCACCCCCGTCCTGCGGGTCACCGGACTGCGCCTGCACCCCGCCGCACCCGCCCCCGGGCACCACCCCGCCGGCGAGGCGGTGGCGGGCACATCCAAACAGGCGGCCGCAGTTCGCGACACCACACCGGACGGCAGCGAACTTTTCGACGACGCCCCCGACGACGCCCACGCCCGGGCCGTCGCCGACGCCGTCGCCTCCCTGCGCGTCCTGGTACCCGAATGGGACACCCCCGCACCGCCTGCCGCCGCCGCGCCCCTCCCGGTGCCGCCCGCATCCGACGCGAACGCCGGGCCCGGGATACGGCTCCTCGCCCCCGAGTGGATGCCCGAGCCGCCGACCGCGCCGCACGACGGCCCCGGCGGCCCGCTCCTGATCGTCCACGACGACACCAGCACCCACCTCGCCGACCTCACCGACCCCGCCGGGGCCGTGCGGCTGGCGACGAGCGGCGGACGGCTCGACCCGGACACCTTCACCCGCGCCCTGCACCGCCTCGACAGGGGGCAGCCGCCGCACATCGCGCTGCTCGTCGACGGCTCCTCCTGGAGCGAGGACAGCACCGGCGCCCAGACCCTGCGCGGCTGGCTCGAAACACTGCTGACGGTGGGCCAGATCCTGGCCCGCGGCGACAGCCCGGCACGCATCACCCTGATCACCACCGGCCTCACCGCACCCCTCTTCGGCGCCCCGCAGCCGGGCGCCGCCCTGCAGGGCGCCCTCCTGGGAGCCCTGCGCACCCTGCCGCGCGAAGCCGGACACCTCACCTGCGCGGCCGTCGACCTGGACACCGCACCCGCACCCGGCGACCTGGCCGCGGCACTGCGCGAACCGTGCGCCGACACCGTCGCCCTGACCGCCCTGCGCGGCGGCCGGCGCCTGCGCCAGGTGTACACCGAACAAGCCCCGCCCACCGGGCGGAGCGAAGGGTTCGTCCACGGCGGCAGCTACGTCCTGTTCGGCGGCACCGGCGGCATCGGCGCCGCCGTCGCCCGCCACCTGGCCGCCCACTACGGGGCCCGCCTGCTCCTCGTCGGCCGCTCACCGGCCGGCGAGGACACCCGCGCCCTGCTTGCCGAACTCACCGCGGCAGGCGGCCACGCCCGCTACCGAAGCGCCGACATCACCCGCGACGACGACGTCGCACGCGTCCTCGCCGACTGCCGGGAAGCCCACGGCCGCCTCGACGGCATCGTGCACAGCATCGGCTCGGTGAGCGCCGCTCCCCTGCACGAGCTGACCGCCCACGACCTCGACGAGGTCCTGGCGACCAAGGTGAGCGCCGTCATCGGCCTCGCCCGCGCCCTGCGCGCACACCGACCCGCCCCGGGCACACCGCCCCCCGCGCTCGTCCTGTTCTCCTCCGTCGCCGGCCTCTTCGGCAGCGCCGGCGGCCTCAACTACGCCGCCGCCAACGCCTTCCTCGGCCACTACGCCACCGCCACCGCCACCGACCACGCCGGGCCGACCGTCCGCGCCTTCGACTGGGGCCTGTGGCGCGACACCGGCCTCGCCCGCCGCTACAGCGCCCACGTCCGGCGCGAGTACCCCGGCCTCACCGCATTCGACCCGGAAAGGGGAGTGGCCGCCTTGGAAGCGGGCATGTCCGGCAACCGACCTCAGATCGTCGCCGTCGCCGGCGACCCGCAACCGCTGCGCCCGCTCACCGCACCCCCCGCCGCCCCCGCACCCACCGCGGCCACCGCGGCCACCGAGGCCACCGCGGCGGCGGCCGCCGACGACGCGGCCCACCGGCTCGAGGACTACGCCGGCGGTGCGCTCGCCCACCGGATGAGCGAACTGGGCCTCACCCCGGCGCTGGCCGCCGACCCCGCCACCACCGTGCACAGCGCCGCCCAGCTGCTGGCGGCCGTCCCCGAGCACCGGCTGCTGCTGGCCGCGGTCCTGGACCTCCTCACCGGCCGCCACCGCGCCGGCCTGCCGGTGCCCGCACCCGCCGAACTCGCCCGCACCCGCCGGGCGCTGCTCGCCGACCACCCCGACCTGGCCGGCCACCTCACCCTCCTGGACCGTGCCCTGGAGTCCTACGGCCCGGTGCTGCGCGGCGACGTGCCCGCCACCGCCGTCCTGTTCCCCGGCGGCGACCTCGGCACCGTCAGCGCCGTCTACAGCGGCAACCGGCTCTTCGACCCCGTCAACACCGCAGCCGCCCACGCCCTGGCCGACGCCGCGGCCCAGGTGCCCGCCGCCGCCCGCATCCTGGAGATCGGCGCCGGCGTGGGCGGCACCACCGCCGCCGCGCTCGACGCCCTCGACGCCCGCGGCGTCACCGGCTTCGAGTACGTGTACACGGACCTGTCACCGGCCTTCCTGCAGCACGGCCGCCGCCGCTTCGGCGACCGGATCACCCCCCGGCTGCTGGACATCGAGAAGAACCCCCGCACCCAGCAGCTCGCCGCGCACACCTTCGACCTGGTCGTGGCCAGCAACGTGCTGCACGCCACCCGCGACCTGTCCCGCACCCTCGCCCACATCGAGGAACTCCTCGCCCCCGGCGGGCGGCTGCTGCTCGTCGAGATGGTCGCCCCGGCCGCCGTCTACACCCTCACCTTCGGCCTCACCGACGGCTGGTGGCGCTACGTCGACACCGACCGGCGCATGCCCCACGGCCCGCTGCTGGACGTGCCACGCTGGCGCTCGCTGCTCACGGCCCGCGGCTGGAGCCTGACGGACACCGCCCACCTGCGCGACGCGCCCGGCTGCGTCGCCCTGCTCACCTGCCGGCCGCCCGCCGCCGGCACCGACCGCACCGAGGAGATCGCCGACGGGCTGCGCCGGATCGTGCGCGACCTGCTGGGCGACCCGTCGGCCACCGTCCCCGGCTATCTGCCCTGGCAGGAACTGGGCATCGACTCGCTCCTCAACATGGAACTGGTCCAGGCCGTCTCCCGCAGCCACGGCCCGCTGACCGCGACCGCCCTGTTCGAGCACCGCACCGTCGACGACCTCGCCCGGATGCTCGCCCGCCGCACCGCCCCGGACACCACCCCGCACCACCACGACAGCCCCCGCCCCCTCGGCGGCACCCCGCACGACGACACCGGGCTGGACGACACCGGGCGGGACGACACCTCGGGCGCGGACGCCGGGGCCGAGGACGGCGTCCGGGCCCGGACGCTGGCACAGCTGATGGCCCTGGTCGCCGAACTCACCGCCCAGGACGCCGCCCTGCTCGACGCGGACAGCGATTTCTCCGCCCTGGGCGTCGACTCGCTGCTCCACGAGGAACTCACCCAGCGACTGCGCGAGATGTACCCCGGCCGGCCGGTGCCCGCCACCCTCGTCTTCGAACACCCCACCCCCCGCGCCCTGGCCCGCCACCTCGCCCCCGCACCCACCGCCCCGACCGTCGGGAACGCCGCCATCGCGCCCGAGGCGCCGGCCGCACGCGTCAGCGCCCTCGCCGACCTGCCCGCCGCCCCGCTCACCACCGCCCCCGCCGTCCCCTCCGCGCCGCCGGCCACCACACCGGACCCCGCGTCCGGCGCGGCGATCGCCGTGGTCGGGCTCGCCGGCCGCTACCCCGGCGCTCAGGACCTCGACGCCTTCTGGGACCTGCTCAGTTCGGGCCGCACCCCCGTACGCGAAGTGCCCGCGGAGCGCTGGGACTGGCGTACCGCCCGCACCGCCGGCGGCGGCTACGCCCGCTACGGCTGCTTCCTCGACGACATCGACACCTTCGACGCGGCCCTGTTCCGGATCACCCCCCGGGACGCGGCCCTGATGGACCCGCAGGAGCGGCTGTTCCTGGAAGTGGCCCGCGAGGCGTTCGAACACGCCGGCTACGCCCGCCCCACCCTGACCGGCCATCACGGCGGGCCCCGGGTGGGCGTGTTCGCCGGGGTCACCGCCAACAGCCACCTGCTGGCCCAGCACGACGCCCGCACCGCCGGCGCCGACAACCCCGAGTACGCGGTCACCGCCGCCGCCTCCGTCGCCAACCGTGTCTCCCACGCCTTCGACCTCAGCGGCCCGAGCCTGAGCGTCGACACCATGTGCTCGTCCTCGCTGACCGCGCTGCACCTGGCCTGCCGCGCCCTGCGCGACGGCGAGGCCGACCTCGCCCTGGCCGGGGGAGTCAACCTCTACCTGCACCCCGACCGGTTCACCGGCCTGTGCGCGCTCGGCATGCCCTCCCGCGGCGACCGCACCCGCAGCTTCGGCGCCGGCGGCGACGGCTTCGTGCCCGGCGAAGGCGCCGGCGCGGTCGTCCTCAAACGCCTGGACCGCGCCGAAGCGGACGGCGACACCATCCACGCCGTCATCCGCGGCACCGGCCTCAACCACGGCGGCGGCACCGGCGGCTACACCGTCCCCAACCCGCGCGCCCAGGCCGCCCTCATCGACGCCACCCTCAAGGACGCCGGCCTCGACCCGGCCGGCATCGGCTACCTCGAGGCCCACGGCACCGGCACCGAACTCGGCGACCCCGTCGAACTGCGCGCCCTGGCCCTGGCCTTCGGAGAGACCCGGACCGCCCGGGAACCGCTGCGCATCGGCTCCGTCAAGTCGAACATCGGCCACACCGAGGCCGCCGCCGGCATCGCCGGACTGACCAAGGCGATCCTCCAACTGCGCCACCACCGCTTCGTGCCCACCCTCAACGCCGAACAGCTCAACCCGAAACTCGACCTGGACAACGCCCCCCTGCACATCCAGCGGGCCACCGAACCCTGGAACGGCGAACAGCCGCGCCGCTGCGCCGTCAGCTCCTTCGGCGCCGGCGGCGCAGGCGCCCACGCCGTGCTGGAGGAGTACCGGACACCGACCCGGCCCGCCGACACCCCCGCACCCGCACCCGCACCCGTGCTGGTGCCGCTCGCCGCGCCGGACGCCGACCGGCTGCGCACCGTCGCCCGCCGCCTCGCCGACACCGTCGACGCCGCCACCGCCACGCTCGCCGACATCGCCCACACCCTGGCCACCGGCCGCGACCTGGGCCCCCACCGCGCCGCCGTCACCGCCCACGACCACGCCGAACTGCGCGCCGCGCTGCGCGCCCTGGCCGAGGACACCCCCCACCCCGCCCTCACCACCGCCGACCGGCCCGCCCCCGACACCGACGGCCACGCGGACGACTACGACGGCGACGGCGACGGCGGGCGCGGTGCCGCACGGGCCTGGGTCACGCACGGCACCTACCGGGCCCCCGCGGGCCCGGCACGGCGGGTGCCGCTGCCCACCACCCCCTTCGCCCGCATCCCCTGCACCGTCCCCGGCGCCGGCCGGCCGGCGGCCGAGCGGCCCTCGCCCATGCCGCTCACCGACACCGTCCGGATGCCCGCCGCCCGCACCGTCACCGCCCGCCTCGGCGGCGCCTCCCGCTGGGTACGCGACCACGTCGTCGACGACCAGATGCTGCTGCCCGGCGCGTTCCACCCCGAACTCGTCCACGAAGCGCTGATCGCCGCCGACGAGAACCCCTACCGCACCGAGATCTGCGACCTCGCCTGGCCCCAGCCCGCCACCGGGCTGCCCATGACCGTCACCACCCACCTCGCAGAACCCGGCACCCACGGCGAGCGCCGCTTCACCACCACCGTCGAGGGCACCGTCGTCGCCCAGGGCACCACCCGGCCCCGGCCCGCCGCCGCCGCAGGCGCCCCCCTGCGCCCCCACCTCGTCTACCGGCCCGCCGACCTCGACGCCCGCCTGGAGGGCCACGACACCGGCACCGACGCCTTCTACCAGGCCTTCACCACCCACCACTTCACCTACGGGCCGCTGTACCGCACCGTCCGGCGGGCCGCCGTGCACGGCGAGGAGACCACCGCCGAACTGCGCCTGCCACCGGGCGAGGACACCGACGGACGCCATGTGCTGCACCCCGCCCTCCTCGACGGCGCCTGCCAGAGCGCCGCCTACCTGCTGCTCACCGAGACACCCGGACCCCGCCGGCTGCGCCCCCTGACCATCGGCCGGCTCACCGTCCACCAGCCCGTCACCACCGGCGCCTACGTCCACACACGCCGCGTCAGGCGCGACGACACCGCCGGCGTCCACGTCTTCGACCTGTGCCTGATCGACCCCGGCAGCGGCGAAGTCCTCGCCGAGATCGACGGCTTCCGCATCCGCGTGGACACCGTCTCACCGCCCGCCGCCACCACCGCACGCCCCGAACCCGCCCCCGCACCGCCCCACCCGGCGCCCGTGCCGCTGGCCGGCTACCGCCTGGGCTGGCACACCGCGCCCGTCGGCGACGACACCCGCGCGGGCGCCGACGGGCCGCTGTGGCTGATCGGCGACGCCTCCGGCACCCTCGCCGCCCACACCCGCACCCTCCTGCCCGCCGCCCTGCTCGAACCGGGCCCCGGCCTCGACGAGCAGCAGCTCGAACAGAGCGCCGCCCGCACCGGCACACCGGCCACCGTCCTCATCGACCTCACCCACCTCACCGACCCCCACCACCCCGGCCTCGGCACCACCCCGCTGCGCCTCGAACAGACCGCGGCCGCCTGGGACCACTTCACCACCACCGCCCTGACCCCCCTGTTCACCCTGCTGCGCACCCTCGTGCGCAGCCGCGCCCTGGACGGCGCCCGCATCCTGCTGGTGACCCGCACCGGCCCCGACGGCCACCTCACCCCCCTCGTGCGCGCCCTGCACAGCCTGATACGCACCGCCGCGGGGGAGACCGGCCGGTTCAGCCTGCGCCTGGTCACCCTCGACGCCGCCTGGGCGGCGTCGGACCCGCAGGCCGCCCACACCGCCCTGCTGACGGAAACGGCCGCCGACGACGGCGACTGGACCCGCCTGGGCCCCGCCGGCCTGCGCCGCACCGCCGTCCTCACCCGCGCACCCGAGCCGGCCCCCGACACCGCCGGCACCCTCCTCGACCCGGCCGGCAGCTACCTGATCACCGGCGGACTGGGCGGACTGGGACGGCACATCGCCGCCGACATCCTGCACCGGGCCCCCACCGCACGGCTCGTCCTGATCGGCCGCTCCGAACAACCGGACGGGACGGCCCTCCAGGCCCTGCGCCGCGCCGCCGCCGGCGACGACCGGATCGTCTACCGCCGCTGCGACGCCACCGACCCCCGGCAGGTCGCCGACCTCGCCACCCACCTCGCCGACAGCCGCATCCGCCTGCACGGCGTCGTCCACGCGGCCGGCGTACTGCGCGACCAGTTCCTGCGCGGCAAGACACCCGAAGCGGTCCAGGCCGTGTGCCGCAGCAAAATACTCGGCGCGCTCCATCTCGACGCCGCCCTCGCCGACCACCCGCTGGACTTCTTCGTCCTCGCCTCCTCCCTCGCCTCCCTCGTCGGCAACCAGGGCCAGAGCGACTACGCCTTCGCCAACGGCTTCCTCGACCAGTTCGCCCACCAGCGCGCCCGGTGGACCGCACGCGGCCTGCGCCCCGGCCGCACCCTGACCGCCGGCTGGCCCGTCCTCGCCGACGCGGGCACGGCCCCCGCCCCCGACACCCTGCGCTACCTCGAACAGACCTACGGCCTCCAGCCGGTCGCCACCCGCGACGCGGTGGCGGCCCTGTGGCCCCGGCTCACCGCGGCGACCACCCCGGACACCGCCTACATCGCCCTCGTCGCCGGCGACCACACGGTCTGGGACCGGGCCCTGTCCACCACCACCGTCGAGGCAACCGCCGCCGGGCCCGCGCCCCTCCCGGCCCCCGCACCCGCCGCCGCGCACGCCACCACGACGGCGCAGGAGACCGCCCCCGCGCAGGAGACCGCCCCGGCGCAGGCCGCCCCCGCGCAGGAGACCGCCCCGGCGCAGGCCGCCCTGCGCTGGCTGAGCGAACGCGTCGCCGAAGCCGTCGGCGTACGGCCGGAGACGATCGACCCGCACGCCCCGCTCACCGACTACGGCGTCGACTCCATCTCCCTGATGCGCCTGAGCCGCATGCTCGAGGACGACCTGGGCCGCATCCCCCTGTCCGTCCTCCTCGACAGCGCCAGCCTGCGGGAACTGACCGACCGTCTGCTCGCCGACATGGGCCCCCAGCTGACCGCCGCCGTCACCGCCGCCGCTGCGGACACCGTTCCCGCCGCACCGGTGACGGCCACCGCACCCACCACCGCACCCGCCCCCGTCACGGAGACCGGCCCGGCAACATCCGCACCCGCGACCGCACCCGGTGCCGGCGACGAGCAGACCGCCGTGCTGCCCGACCGGCTGGTGGGCATGTGGGCCGCCGACCAGGGCGCCGCGCCCCACGCCCCCTACAACATCAGCCTGTCGTGGCGGCTGCCCGCCACCGCCGACCGCGAGGCCCTGCACACCGCCGTGGCCGCCCTGGTACGCCGCCACCCGGTGCTCGGCTGCCGCGTACGGCCCCACGACGGCGCCCCCGCCTTCCTCCCCGCCGCCCCGGCCGCTCTCGTCACCCGCGTCGTCGCCGAGGACGCTCTCGGCCAGGCCGTCAGGGACGAGGCGGACCGACGGCTCGACACCTCCGCCGGGCCGCTGCTGCGCGCCGTCCTGTGGGAGCCCCAGGACGGCGACGGGCAGGGCCCCGTCCTGCAGCTGACCACCCATCACATCGCCGTCGACGGACGCTCCGCCGAACTGCTGCGCGACGACTTCGCCGCCCTCTACGCCGCCGCCGCGCACGGCGCCCCCGCGCCGGCGCCGGCCGTCCCCTTCGCCCGCGCGCTGCGCCGCGAGCTCGAGGCCGGCCGGGCCGACGCCCGGGAGGACGAGCGGTACTGGACACAACGGCTGGCCGACGGCGCGGCCAAGGGCGTGCTGTTCCCCGGCGGCGGCGAACGGGCCGGCGCCGCGGGAGCCCACCGCGAGTACCGGATGCCGCCCGCCCTGTCGCAGAGCCTCGCGCAGGCCGCGCAGAGCGCCGGAGTGCCGCCGTTCACGGCGCTGCTCGCCGCGTTCGCCGCGGCGCTGTCCCGGGCCACCGGGCACCGCTCGTTCCTCGTCGCCGTCCCCACCTACGGGCGCACCGCGCGCGAGGAGGAGACCAGCGTCGGCTGCTTCGTCAGCACCGTGCCGCTGCGGATCGACATCGATCCCGGCCGGCCGGTCACCGACTGGCTCAAGGACCTGAACCAGGAGGTGCTCGGCGCGCTCGGGCACGCCCGGCTGCCCTACCCGCGCCTGGTCGAGCTGTGCCGGGCGGCGGGCGGCGAGGACGCCGTGCCCACCGTCACGCTCGCCTACCAGAACTGGCAGCGCACCGGCGAAGCCCGGACACCGGACGGCTGGGAGCCGGTGTACCGGCGCGGGCAGCGCGGGCACTTCGACCTCGGCCTGGAGGTGACCGACACCCTGGCCGGCACGGAGATCCTCGCCAACCACCGCACCGCCGTCCTGGACGCCGCGAGGGTCGACGCCTTCGTCGAGGACCTGCGGCGCACGGCGGCCGAACTGGCCCACGGCCCCGCCACGGTGGGGGAGCTGCTCGACCCCGCGGCCGGGACCCTCGTCCAACGCTTCGCGGCCACCGTGCGCCGCCGCGGGCAGGCGACGGCCGTCGAGGACGCGCACGGCAGCCTCAGCTACGCCGAACTCGACGCGCTCTCCGACGACATCGCGCACCGGGTGTCCGAACTGGCCGCGCCCGGCGCCCCCGTCGCCGTACTGATGCACCGCAGCATGCGGCTGCCGGCCGTCCTGCTGGGCATCCTCAAGAGCGGCCGCCCCTATGTGCCGCTGGACGACTCCTACCCGAGCGAACGGCTGAAGCTGGTCGTCGGCGACGCGGGATGCGAGGTGGCCGTCGCCGACCGCGAGCTGACCTGGCTGCTGCCGCAGCGGCTGCGGATCGTCGACCCCACCACCCCCACCCCCCACGACACCGCCGCCGCTCGCGTCGGCGCCGGGACGCCGGCGGGGCAGGGGCGGGCGCGGGCCGCCGCGGTGTGCGCGCCGGACGACCTCGCCTACGTGATGTTCACCTCGGGCAGCACCGGACGGCCCAAGGGCGTCCCGGTCACCCACGCCAACGTCGTGCACACCCTGGAGGCGATCGGCCGCACGGTCGGCATCACCGAGGACGCCCCCGGGCGGCTGCTGGCGGTCACCACCCTCTGCTTCGACATCTCCGTCCTCGAACTGTTCCTTCCGCTCCTGGCCGGCGGCACCGTCGTGATCGCCGAACGCGCGGACGTCATCGACGCCCGCCGGCTGGGCCGGCTGCTCGAGCAGCGGGCCGTCACCGCCATGCAGGCCACCCCGGCCGGCTGGCAGCTGCTCGTGGACGGCGGCTGGAGCGGCCGGCGTGAACTGACCGCACTGTGCGGCGGGGAGGCCCTGCCGCCCAACCTCGCCGCCGCGCTCGCCGAACGCACCGGCAGCCTGTGGAACGTCTACGGCCCCACCGAAGCGACCATCTGGTCCACCATCGCACCGGTCACGGCCGGCGGCCCCGTCCACCTGGGCGAGCCGATCGGCGCCACGGACCTGCTCGTCACCGACACCGCCGCGACCCGCGAGGCGGCGGTGGGCGAGAGCGGCGAACTGTGGATCGGCGGCCCCGGCGTGGCCCGCGGCTACTGGCAGCGGCCGCAGCTGACGGCCGAACGGTTCACCGGCCACCCGCTGCGGCCCGAGGCCGGCGGCCGCTGGTTCCGCACCGGCGATCTCGTACGCCGCGACGCGGAGGGCCGGCTGACCTTCCTGGGCCGGGCCGACAGCCAGGTCAAGGTCCGCGGCCACCGCATGGAACTGGGCGAGATCGAGACCGTGCTGGGCGGCCACCCGGCGCTCGCCCGCGTCGTCGTCGCCGTGCAGGGCGAGGGCCCCTCCGCCCGGCTGCTGGCCGTCGCCGTACCGCGCGCCGGCACCGCCCTGCCCGATCTCGGCGCGCTGCGCGAGTACGCCTCCGCGGCGCTGCCGCCGTGGATGCTGCCCGACCGACTCGTCGCCGCGGAACACCTCCCGCTCACGCCCAACCGCAAGGTCGACCGGCAGGCGGCGGCACGCCTCGCCGACCCCACCACACCCGCGCCGGCCGACGCCGCACCCGCGCCCGTGACCACAACTGCGTCCGCCCCGGCCGACGCCGCACCCGCATCCGTATCCGCGCCGGCCCCGGCCGATACCGCGCCCGCGCCCGCGCCCGGTTCGGCGTCCGTGCCCGTCGGGCGGGCGGCGATCGCGGAGCGTGTCGGCGCCCTGTGGCGGGAGCTCCTCGAACTCGACGACGTACCGGGCGACCGGAGGTTCTTCGACCTGGGCGGCAACTCCCTGCTGCTGGGGCGGCTCTTCGCCCGCCTCGACGACGCCTATCCCGGCGCCGCGCTCGAACTGGCCGACCTGTTCGCCCGGCCCACCCTCGACGACCTCGTCGGCCTGCTCACCGCCCGCCTGGGCGGCGACACGGGCCCGGCCCCCGCCGACCGGCCGGGAACCGCCCCGGTGCCCGCCCGCCCCTCCCGCCGTGAGCTGCGGCGCGCGTTTCGACTCGGAGACGAACGATGACCACACCGCCCAGCGGCCCCGACCTCGGGCACGACCCGAACGCCGTCGCCGTCGTCGGCATGGCCTGCCGGTTCGGGCCCGCCACCTCCGTCGAACGGCTGTGGGACCTGCTCGAGCAGCAGCGCACCGGTATCCGCCGCTACAGCGACGACGAGCTGATCGCCCTCGGCCACGACCCGCGGACCGTGCGGCACGAGGCGTTCGTGCCGGCCGGGGCCGTCCTGGAGGACGCCGACGCCTTCGACGCCGAGTTCTTCGGCTACAGCGCCCAGCACGCCGAATGGCTCGACCCCCAGCAGCGGCTGCTGCTGGAGGTCGCCTGGCACGCCCTGGAGGACGCCGGGTTCGCCCCCGACGCCACCGGGCTGCGCACCGGCGTGTACGTCTCCGTCGGCCAGCCCGTCCACCCCCCGGTGCGGATCACCGAACTCGACGCCGCCGGGATGATGCGTTTCTCCTCCACCGACAAGGACTTCGCGGCCGGCCGCATCTCCTACAAACTCGGCCTGACCGGACCGAGCATGAGCGTGCAGTCCGCCTGCTCCAGCACCCTGGTCGGCCTGCACCTGGCCGCCGAGGGCCTCCTCGCGGAGGAGTGCGACCTCGCGGTGGTGGCCGGCGCGTCGCTGCACTTCCCGCAGGCCGGCTACCTCGCCGCCCCCGGCATGATCCTCTCGCCGAGCGGCGAGTGCCGGCCCTTCGACGACAGCGCCGACGGCACCGTGTTCGGCAACGGCGGCGGCGCGCTCGTCCTGCGCCGCCTCGCCGACGCTCTGCGCGACGGCGACCCGGTGCGCGCCGTGCTGCGCGGCAGCGCCGTCGGCAACGACGGCGCCCGCAAGATGGACTACCACGCACCCTCACCCGAGGGGCAGGAGGCGGTGATCCGCGAGGCGCTGGCCGTCGCGGGCGTCGACCCGCACTCGGTGGGCTGCCTGGAGACCCACGGCACCGGCACCCCGATGGGCGACCCGATCGAATTCGCCGCCCTGGAACGGGTCTACGGCGGCGACCGCCCGCACCCGGCGGCCGTCGGCTCGGTCAAGTCCGTCCTCGGCCACCTCAACACCGCCGCCGGCGTCGCCGGCGTCATCAAGGCCGTCCTGGCCCTCGAACACGCCACCGTGCCCTGCCAGGTCCCCTTCACCGCACCCAACCGCGCCCTCGGCGGCACGGGCGGCCTGCGCATCGCCTCCCAGGACGCCACCGCCGACGGCTGGCCGGTGCCCGACGGGCCGCGCCGCGCCGCCGTCAGCTCCTTCGGCATCGGCGGCACCAACGCCCACGCCGTCCTCGAACAGGCCCCGCCCACAGGGCAGTCCGAAGAGCACACCACCGGACACACCGGGCAGGACGGGCAGGACGCCGGTGACGGCCCGGTGCGCTGGGCCCCGCTGTCCGCCCACACCGAGACCGCGCTGCGCACCTGGGCCGGCGCGCTGGCCGGCCCGGCCGGCCGGCTGCCGCTCGCCGACGTCGTGCACACCCTGCGCACCGGCCGCAGCCACCGGCGCGTGCGCTGCGCCCTGTCCGCCGCGACCCCCGGCGAACTCGCCGCCAAACTCCGCGCCCTGGCCGACGGCGGGGACCTCGCCGCCGACGAGGCGCCGACGGACCTGCACCCCTGGCTCGCCGGCCAGGGGCCGCTGCCCGACGCCGGACCGCAGAGCCGCACCGCCCGCCGCGTCCGGCTGCCCGGCTACCCCTTCGCCCGCACCCGCTGGCCCCGCCCCGGCGACGACGGACCGACGCGCACCGTACGGCCCGACGAACCGGTGGCCGCCGACCACGTGGTGGCCGGCCGGCCCGTGCTGCCCGCCGCCGCCCAGCTCGACCTCGCCCTCAGGGCCGCCCGCCGCAGCACCCCCGAGGCCACCGGACTGGCCGACATCGCCTTCCACCGCCCGGTGGAGGTCACCGCCCCGGTGACCCTGCGCACCGTCGCCGACGGCGACACCCTGCGGATCGTCTCCGACCACACCCACACCCAGGCCCGCGTCGTCACCACCCCCGCCGCGCCGCCCGCACCGCTCGATGCGGCCGCCGACTCCGCCGCCTACCCCGACAGCGCCGAACCGGCCGAGCTGTACCGCTACTTCGATGACAACGGCGTCCGCTACGGCCCCGCCTTCCAGGTGCTGCGCGAACTGCGGCACGGCCCCGGCGGCGCCCTCGCCAGGATCGCCGCGACCGCGACCGCGACCGCGACCGCGACCGCGACCGCGACCGCCTCCGCCGACGCCGACGGGCAGATCCTGTCGCCGTACGTCCTCGACGGCGCCCTGCAGACCGTGATCGGCTGCGTGCTGCGCGAGGACCTGGGCGGGCAGACGTTCATCCCGTTCGCCGTCGACGCGCTGAGCGTCCACGGCCCGCTGCCCGACGAGGTCTGGGTGCGGGTACGCCCGCGCCGCCTGGCCGGCGGCGGCCGCCAGGTCCGCAAGTACGACGTGACGGTCAGCGCACCGGACGGGACACCGGCCCTCACCCTCACCGGACTCGCCCTGCGCCCCACCGGACCCGCACCCACCGGGTCCGCCGGGCCTGGCGCGGCCGTCGCATCCGCCGGGTCCGCCGGGTCCGCCGGGTCCGCCGGGGCCGTCGCTTCCGCCGGGGCCGTCGCTTCCGCCGGGGCTTCGGTGCCGGACGTCGCCCGACTGCCGTCCGGGGTGCACCTGTTCACGCCCGCCGACGTGCCCTTCACCGCCCCCGGCACCGACACGGCCACCACCGGGGCGGCCGGATGGGGAGGCCCGCTCGTCGTCATCGGCGAGGCCCCCCTGGAGGGCGCCGACCTGCGCCTGCCCGACCCGCCCGACACCGGCGCCGCGGCAACCACCGGCGCCGACCTCGCCGCCCGCCTGCCCGACGGCGGCGTGCCGGTCATCGTCTGGCCGCTGCCCGCCACCACCCCCGGCCCGGGATCCGACGCGCTGCGCGTGCTGGCCCTGCTGCGCGCCCTGCTGGGCCCGCTCGCCAGGCGCGGCGCCCGGATCGTCGTCCCCCACCCCGCGGGCGCCTTCGACGACGCGACCGCCGTCACCGGCAGCGGCCTGGCCGCCCTGGGCCGTTCACTCGCCGGCGAGAACCCGCGCTTCCACCTCACCGCCCTCGCCCTCGACCCCGGCACCACCCCCGCCGCCCTGACCCGCGCCGTGCGGGCAGCGGCAGCACACCCGCCCGCCGCACACCGGCTGAACGCCGGCCACGAGGGCGCCCTCACCGAGCCGGTGCTGCGCCCGCTGGCCGTCCCGGCGCCCGCCGGCCCGGCGTTCCGCCACGGCGGCCGCTACTGGATCAACGGCATGGGAGCCCTGGCCGCGCTGCTGGCCGGCCACCTCGCCGACACCTACGCCGCGCACATCGTCGTGACCGGCCGCTCCCCGGCCGAGGGCGAACGCGCCGCCGAGATCGACCGCCTGTCCCGGCGCGCGGCCCGCACCGGCGGATCGGTGACCTACCACCGGCTCGACAGCACCGACCCGGCGGCCGTGCGCGCCCTCGCCGACCGTCTGCACGACGAGGGCACCGTCCACGGCGTCCTGCACTGCGCCGGCACACTGCGCGACTCCTTCGTCCTGCGCAAGGACAGCGCCGACGCCGACGCCGTGATCGCCGCCAAACTCACCTCGGCCGCCGTACTGGACGAGGCCACCGCCCACTGGCCGCTGGACTGCTTCGTCGTCTACTCGTCCGTCTCCGGCGCCCTCGGCAGCCCCGGCCAGGCCGACTACGCCTTCGCCAACGCCGCCGCCGACGAACTGCTCACCCGCCGCGCCCGCCGCGTCACCTCCGGCACCCGGCAGGGACGTTCACTCTCCATCGCCTGGCCCTACTGGACCGACGGCTCCATGCGCACCGGCGGCGACGCCGAACAGATCCTCGGCGCGTTCGGCATGCGCCCGATGCCGGCCGACGTGGGCCTGGCCGTCCTCGAGTCCCTCCTCGGCGCCCCCAAGGACCAGACCCCCGCACCCGCGCCCGTCGTCCTGTACGGGGACCTGCCCCGACTGCGCACCTCCTTCCCGCTCCTGACCGGCCCCGGGCCCGCACCGGCCCCGACCGCCCAGGCACCGGCGGGACCGACCCCGGCCGCCCCGCCCCAGACAGCCCCGGCCGTCCCGGCCTCCCCGTCCGCCGAACAGGCCGTACCCGTGGCTGACGTGGCCGCAGGCGCGGGCGCGCTGGAGGACCGGCTGCGGGCCGCCGTCGCCGAGGCCACCCGTACGCCCGTCGCCGACGTGAGCTCCGACAGGCCCTTCGACGACCTCGGCATCGACTCGCTGCTCGCCATCCGCGTCGTCGAACTGCTGGAGAAGGACTTCGGCCGGCTCTCCAAGACACTGCTCTTCGAGTGCCGTTCGGTCGCCGAACTCACCGAACACCTCCTGGAGGAGTTCCCCGAGCGGTGCGCCGAACTCACCGGCACCACGGGTACCACCGCCGCCGAAACCACCACCACCGCCGCCGCAGCCGCAGCCGCCGGTACCGGAACGGGCACCTCGCCCGCCGGCCCGCCGCCGGCAGCGGAGCCGCCCGCCTCCTCCACCGCCCCGCTGGACACCACACCCGCGCCCCCCTCACCGGCCACCGGACGGGCCGAACCGCCCGGCGAGGGCGGGGACATCGACCCGCGGGCCGTCGCGATCATCGGCGTCGCCGGACGTTTCCCCGAGGCGGAGGGCCTGGACGAACTGTGGGCCAACCTCCTCGCCGGACGCGACAGCATCACCGAGGTGCCGCGCGAACGGTGGGACGCCGAGGCCCTGTACGACCCCGACCGCTCACGCGTGGACCGCACCTACACCAAGTGGGGCGGCTTCCTTCAGGGCGTGGAGAACTTCGACGCACCGCTGTTCAGCATCTCGCCCCGCGAGGCCGGCACCGTCGACCCGCAGGCCCGGCTCTTCCTGGAGGCCTGCTGGGCCGCGCTGGACGATGCCGGATACACCCCCGACACCCTCGTGAACACCGGCGACCCCGTGCACCGCAAGGACGTCGGCGTGTTCGTCGGCGCCATGTACGGCGAGTACCAGCTGCACGAGGCGGAGGAGCGGCTGCGCGGCAACCCGGTCCTGGCCAACAGCGCCTACTGGTCCATCGCCAACCGTGTCTCGTACTTCTTCGACTTCCAGGGCCCCAGCACGGCCGTCGACACCGCCTGCTCCTCCGCGCTCACCGCGATCCACCTCGCGGTGGAGTCGCTGCGCGCCGGCAGTTCGAAGGTCGCCGTCGCCGGCGGCGTCAACGTCCTGATCCACCCCAACAAGTACTTCATGCTCGGCCAGGGCCGGTTCGCCGCCGGTGACGGACGCTGCCGCAGCTTCGGCGCGGGCGGCGACGGCTACGTCCCCGGCGAGGGCGTCGGCGCGTTCGTGCTCAAACCGCTCGGCGACGCGCTGCGCGACGGCGACCACATCCACGCCGTCATCCGCGGCACCGCCGCCAACCACGGCGGCCGCACCAACGGCTACACCGTGCCCAACCCGCGCGCCCAGGCCGACCTGGTCACCAAGGCGCTGCGCGACGCGGGCCTTTCGGCCGGCGATCTCGACTACGTCGAGGCGCACGGCACCGGCACCGCGCTCGGCGACCCCATCGAGATCCGCGGCCTGGTCTCCGCGTTCGCCCGCGACGGCGTCAAGGGCCCCGGCGACCTGCCGATCGGGTCCGTGAAGTCGAACGTCGGCCACCTGGAGTCGGCGGCCGGCGCGGTGGCGCTGGCGAAGGTCCTGCTGCAGATGCGGCACCGCACCCTGGTGCCCTCCCTGCACGCCACCCCCGCCAACCCCGAGATCGACTTCGGCCGGGTCCCCTTCACCGTGCAGCAGAGCACCGCACCGTGGCACACCCGCGACGGGTCACCGCGCCCGCTGCGGGCGGGCATCAGCTCCTTCGGCGCCGGCGGCGCCAACGCGCACATCGTCGTCGAGTCCCCGCCCCCCACCGCGCCCCGCCCGCCGAGCGGGCCGCAGCAGGTCGTGGTGTTCCTGTCCGCCCGCACCGACCAGGCCCTGGCCGACACCGCACGCCGTCTGCACAGCCACCTCACCGGGGCCCGCGCCTCCGGCCGGGAGCCGCGCCTGGCCGACATCGCCCACACCTACGCCGTCGGACGTCCCGCCCTGGAACGCCGGGCCGCCCTCGCCGCCGACTCCCTCGACGCGCTGCTCGCCTCCCTCGAAGCCCTCGCCGCGGGCCGGCCCCGCCCCTGGCGGCGCACCGAGGCCGCCGCGGACGACCCGGTACGGGTGTGGCTCGACGGGGGCCGCATCGACCGGGCCACGGTCAGCGGCGCCGGGCCCGGCGCCCGCCGTGTCCCGCTGCCGCACTACCCCTTCGAACGCATCCGCTGCTGGTACGACCTGCAGATCGAGCACCTGCACCACAAGGGCCTGGGCACCGTCACGGGCGAACCGGCCCTCTCCCGCCCCCACTTGCGCGACTTCGGCCGCCCCCACACACCGGACCCCGCACCCGTGACCGCACCGGCACCGACGACCACACCGGCACCGGTGACCGCGACCGCGCCTGTGCCGCGCCGTGGACCGGCGACCGCGCCCGCACCGGCAACCGCACCCGCACCGGCCCCGGTGACCGCACCGGCACCGGCACCGGACGCCGCGCCTGTGCCGCGCCGTGGACCGGCGACCGCGCCCGCACCGGCACCGGTGACCGCGCCCGCGCCGGGCCGTGCACCGGAGCCCGCGATCCGTCCGGCCCCCGCCCTCGCCCTCGTGTCCCGCCCGGCCCCGGCGTCCCCGCCGGCGGCGCCGGGCCCCGTGCCGCTGCCCGCGACCGACCGGCCCGACCCACAGGAGATTCCACCCATGACCCGTGACCGCAAGATCTCCCTCCGGCCGCTGGGCACGGCGCCCACCCCGGCCCCCGTCCCGGCCCCGGCGCCCTCGGCCCCCGCCGCACCCGCTGCCCCGGCACCGGCCCCGGTCGCTGTCGCTGTCGCGGTCGACCCGGCGACGGCGGACCGGGTCGCCGAGGAGGTCGGCGACGTGCTCGCCGGGGTGCTCTACATGGAGCCCGCCGATCTCGACCCGGAGCAGAGCTTCCAGATGCTCGGCGTCGACTCGATCCTCAGCGTCGAGTTCATCGCCCTGGTCAACGCCAAGTACGCCACCGACATCAAGGCCACCGAGCTGTACGACCACCCGACGCCCGCCGCGTTCGCCCGCCATGTCGCCGCGACGCTGGGCGGCACACCACCCCCCGCCCCGGCCCCGGCACCCCACGCGGCCACCCCCGCTGCGGCTGCCCCGGCGGCGCCGGCCCCGGCGGGGGAGCGGACGGCGGCCGTCCTGGAGACCCTGCGTGAGCAGCTGGCCCAGACCCTGTACTGCGACGTGTGGGACATCGACACCGACGCCACGTTCAACAGCCTGGGCCTGGACTCGATCCTCGGCGTCGAGTTCGTCGCGTTCCTCAACAACGCCTACGGCCTCGACGAGAAGGCCGGCGTCCTCTACGACCACCCGAGCCTGGCCGCCCTCGCCGCCCACATCACCTCCCGCACCACCACGCAGACGGCCGGCGCCGTCCCGGCCGGCAGCGTGAGCGCGGCCGACCTCGACGCGCTGCTGGCCGCCGTACGCGACAACCGGCTCACCGTCGAGCAGGCCCTCGCCCTGCTGCCCCAGCACACCTGAGAGGACGAACCGAGACCATGACAGAGGAAGAGATCTTCGCCGTCATCCGCGCCCAGATCGTCGACGTACTGCCCGAGACGGCCGGCATCGACATCACCCTCGACCACAGCATGCGCGACCTGGGCGCCAACTCCATCGACCGCATGGACGTGGTGATCGCGGCCCAGGACGAGCTCGGCATCACCGTGCCGGGCGCGGCCCTCACCCGGGCCGAGGACCTGCGCTCGCTGGTCGCCGTCTTCCGCTCGCACCTGAGCACCCACGCGTGAGCGCGCTGCCCGGCCCCGTGGCCGTCACCGCCGCCGCGGTCCTCACCCCGCTCGCCGAGGACATGGACGGCTTCACCGCCGCCCTGCTCGCCGGCCGCAGCGCGGTGACCCTCGGCGGCGAGGACACCGGCGCCCTGCCCGTCGCCGCCCTCGACGGCTTCGACCTGGCCGCCTGGGCCGAGCGGCACCTGCCGGGCGAGGACGCCACCGCGGCCCGGCTGCGCAAGGTCGCCGGCCGGGCCGCGCTGCCCGCCCGCACCGCCGCCTGCGTCGCGCTGCGCGCCGTGCGCGACGCGCGGCTGACCGGGGAGCAACTCGCCGACGGCACCGCGCTGATCGTCGCCGGCAGCAACCTCGCCCTCGCCCACCAGGCGGCAACCGTCCTGGGCCACGACCGGGCGCCCGGCCGGCTGCGCGCCTCCTACGCGCTGACCCACCTCGACGTGGACACGGTCGGCGCGGTCAGCGAGCTCACCGGCATCCGCGGCGAGGGCTGGGCGCTGGGCGGCGCGTCGGCCAGCGGCACCCTCGCCCTGATCCAGGCCGCCCGCACCGTCGCCGCCGGCTGGGCCGAACGCGTCCTGGTCGTCGCCCCGGCCGCCGAACTGTCCCCCGTGGAGACCGAGGCGCTGCGCCGCACCGGCGCGATGGCCCACGAGCACTTCCGTGACGAACCCGCCCGGATGTGCCGGCCCTTCGACGCCGCCCGCCAGGGCTTCGTCCGCGGCGAGGGCGCCGCCGCGCTCGTCCTGGAGCACCCGCACGCCGCCCGCCGCCGCGGCGCCCCGGTCCTGGCCGAGATCACCGGGCACGGCCAGCGCCTGGACGCCCGGCGCGGCACCGAACCCGACGCCGACGGCCAGGCCGCCGCGATGCGCGCGGCCCTGGCCACCGCCGGCCTCGAGCCCGCCGACATCGACTACGTCAACGCGCACGGCACCGGCTCCGTCCTGGGCGACACCACGGAAGCGGCCTCCCTCACCGCGGTGTTCGGCCCCCGCGCCTCGCTGCGCGTCAACTCCACCAAACCGCTCACCGGCCACTGCCTGTCGGCGGCCGGCCTGATCGAGGCCGCCGCCACCGTCGCGCAACTGCGGGCGGGCACCGTCCACCCCAACGTGAACCTGGAACAGCCCGACACCGCCGTGCCGCTGGCCGGCCGCACCGCCGAACACCTGCCGCTGCGCACCGCGCTCAGCAACAGCTTCGCCTTCGGCGGCATCAACGCCTCCGTGGTGATCCGCCTCCCCGCCCCCCGGCCCTGAAACAACCAGAACCTGTAGTTACGGAGAAGACATGAAGCAGGTCGGCATCGAAGCCATCAACGCCTACTGCGGTGAGACCTACATCGACGTGCCGACCCTGTTCGCGGCCCGCGGCCTCGACGACAGCCGGATCGGCAACCTGATGATGGCCCGCAAGAGCGTCGCACTGCACTGCGAGGACGCCGTGTCCTTCGCCGTCAACGCCGCCAAACCCATCATCGACGCCCTCACCGACAGCGAACGCGACGCCATCGAACTGCTCATCGTCGGCACCGAGTCGGGCGTCGACTTCGGCAAGTCACTGGCCACCTACGTCCACGACCACCTCGGACTGCCCCGCAGCTGCCGCCTGTTCGAAACCAAACAGGCCTGCTACAGCGGCACCGCCGCCCTGCAGATGGCCGCCGCCACCGTCGCCGCCAGCCCCTTCGAAGGCACCAAGGCCCTGGTCATCAGCAGCGACGTGGCCCGCCCCGTCCCGCACACCTATGTCGAACCCAGCCAGGGCGCCGGCGCGGTGGCCATGCTCGTCGGCGACCGTCCCGTCGTCGCCGCCTTCGACCCCGGCGCCAACGGCTTCCACTCCTACGAGGTCATGGACACCTGCCGCCCCGACCCCGAGGCCGAGGCCGGCGACACCGACCTGTCCCTGCTCACCTACATCGACTGCCTCAAGGGCTCCTTCACCGACTACGCCCGCAAGGTCGAGGGCGCCGACTTCCTCGACACCTTCGACCTGCTCGCCATGCACACCCCCTTCCCCGGCATGGTCAAGGGCGCCCACCGGGCCGCCCTGCGGAAACTGAAGAAAGGCCTGGCACCCCAGGCCGTCGAGGACGACTTCACCACCCGCCTCGGCCCGGCGATCCAGTACCCGCAGCAGGTCGGCAACATCTACGCCGGCACCGTCCACCTCGCCCTCGCCTCCACCATCGACAACGCGGTCATCGACCGCGAACACCGCGTCGGTGTCTTCTCCTACGGCTCCGGCTGCGCCTCCGAGTTCTACAGCGTCACCATCACCCCCCGGTCCCAGGCCGCCGTACGCGCCATGGGCATCCGCGAAGCACTCGACGCCCGCTACGAGCTGAGCATGGACGAGTACGACGCGCTGCTCACCGCCACCGCGGAACTCAAGTTCGGCATGCGGGACTTCACCTTCGACCTCGACCGCTTCCCGCAGATCACCAAGGAACGCTTCACCGGCGGACGCCGCCTCGTGCTCGCCGCGGTACGCGACTACCACCGCGAGTACGTGTGGCTCGACGGAGGCACCCGATGACCGCCGTCACCCTCACCCGCGCCCGCGGCGTCATCCGCGCCCGCCTCGACGCACCCGAACGCCGCAACGCCATCACCCCCCTGCTCCTGGACAACCTCCACGCCGCCCTCGACGCCGCGGAGGCCGACACCGGCTGCCGCGTCCTGGTCCTGTCCGCGAGCGGCGACGACTTCTGCGCCGGGACCGACCTGTCGGGCGGCGTGCCCGACACCCTGCCCGCCCCCGGCGACACCGGCGAACTCCCGTACTGGCGGCTGCTGGAACGTCTCACCGCCACCCCCGTCGTCACCGTCGCCCTCGTCGACGGCCACGCCCACGCCGGCGGCGTGGGACTGGCAGCCGCCTGCGACCTGGTCATCGCCGGCCCCCGCGCCCGCTTCCGGCTCACCGAGGCCCTGGTCGGCCTCGTGCCCGCCATGGCATGGCCGTTCGTGGCCCGCCGCACCGGCGAGCAGCGCGCCTTCACCGCGACCCTGCTCGCCGAGGACCTGGACGCGGCCGCCGCCCACGCCTGCGGCCTGGCCGACGAGGCCACCGACGACGCCGAAGGCACACTGCGCCGCACCCTGGTCCACCTCAGCCGCGTCGACCGGTCCACCACCGGCGCGCTCAAGACCTGGCGGACACGGCTCTTCCCCCGCGACGAACACCTCGGCGCCGACGCCGCACACACCTTCCTCACCCGCCTCACCGACCCCCACGTCCACCGGCTCCTCGGCCGCGTCACCACCCCGGAGCGTGCCGCATGACCACGACCAGCGCCGCCGCGCCCGTCGTACGGCTGAGCAGGGAAGGACCCGTGGCCGTCGTCACCCTCGACGACGCCGAGGGCCGCAACACCTTCTCGCCCGCCCTGACCGCACAACTCGTCGACCGCGTCGAACGCGCCGCCGCCGACCCCGAGACCCGCGCCGTCCTGATCGAAGGCCGCCCCGAACTGTTCTGCGCCGGCGGCACCCAGCGCGAACTGGCCAACTTCGCCCGCGGCAACGCCACCTTCGACACCGACGACTTCTTCCGCGTCTTCGCCCGCTGCCCCCTGCCGGTGATCGCCTCCCTCCAGGGCCACGCCATCGGCGGCGGCCTCGTCCTCGCCCTCTACGCCGACTTCGCCGTCTTCAGCGAACGCTCCCTGTACGCGGGCAACTTCATGCGCTACGGATTCACCCCCGGCATGGGCGCCACCCACCTCTTCCCGGCCCGCTTCGGCCGCGAACTGGGCACCGAGATGCTCTACACCGCCCGCAACTACCGCGGCGCCGAACTCCGCGAACGCGGCGCCCCCGTCCGCGTCGTGCCCCACGCCGACGTCCCCCGCACCGCACGGGAGCTGGCCCGGTCGGTGTGCGGGCCGCCGCGCACCTCGGTCGAACTCCTCAAACAGGAACTGGCCGCGCCGCTGCTGGCCGCCACCACCGAGGCGATAGCCCGCGAGGCCGACCTGCACCGCACCAGCTTCCGGCTGCCCGAGGTGCTCGACCGCATCGAAGCCGCATACGGCGACACCGGCCGCTGACCGCACGACCGCCCGCCCCCTGCCACGCGAGGACCCGAGGGAACCGATGGACGCGAAAGAGATCCTGACCCGATACAAGAACGGCACCCTGGACACCGCGTCCGCCACCGCCCTCCTCCACCCCACCACCACCCCGGCGCCTGCCGCGCCTGCGCCTGCGGCGCCCGGTGCGGGCGAGGCCCCGTCGCGTCCCGCGCCCGCGGCGCCCGGCGGCGTGGACCGTGACCGCGCCGCCGCGTTGCTGCGGGCGGCAGCGGGGGAGCGGCACCCTGATGGCGGCCCAGCGGCCGGTTCGTCAGACGCCCCGTCACATTTCGGCCCTGCCCGCCCCGTTGCCGTGGGCCGGGCCGATGCCGCCGCGCTGCTGTGGGCGGCAGCGGGAGAGGGGCACCCCGGCGGAGGCGGCCCGGCGCCTGCGGCACCTGACGCGGTGGATCGTGACCGTGCGGCCGCGTTGCTGCGGGCGGCCGGAGGGCAGGGCGGACCGGCGGCGGGTGAGGCTACGGCGCGTCCCGCACCTGCGGCCGACGGCGTGGACCGCGACCGCGCGGCCGCGTTGCTGCGGGCGGCAGCGGGGGAGAGCAGCTCGGTGGCTGCGGCCGGCGGCGGGTCGGGTGCGACCGGGGACCCGGCGCGTCCCGCACCTGCGGCGCCCGGTGCGGGCGAGGCCCCGTCGCGTCCCGTGCCCGCGGTGCCCGGTGACCGCGCCGCCGCGTTGCTGCGGGCGGCAGCGGGGGAGAGCGGCCCGGCGCCCGATGGGGCCGGGACTCCGGCACGTCCCGGGCCGGCGGTGCCCGGTGACCGTGCGGCCGCGTTGCTGCGGGCGGCCGCAGAGGAGCCCCGCGGGGACGGCCCGGCGGGGGCACCGTCGCGGACCGGGCCCGCGGCAGGCGGACAGGCCCGGCCGGGCCCGGCCGGGGGCCGGGCGCCGGAGCCCGTCGCCGTCATCGGGTACAGCGCCCGCTTCCCCGGAGCCGCGGACGCCGACACGTTCTGGCAGCGGCTGCTCGCCGGCGACGACCTCGTCACCGAGGTGCCCGCCGAGCGGTGGCGGATCGAGGAGCACTACGACCCGCGCCCCGAGGCCGAGGGCAAATCGGTGTCCAAATGGGGGGCGTTCGTCGACGGCGCCGACCGGTTCGACGCCGCGTTCTTCAAGATGCCGCCCCGCGAGGCCGAACTCACCGACCCGCAGGCCCGCCTCTTCCTCCAGGAGGCCTGGCGCGCCCTCGAACACGCCGGGCAGCGCACCGCCGACCTCGCCGGCACCCGCTGCGGCGTGCACGCCGGCGTCATGATGAACGACTACCAGGACCTCATCGAACGGCACAGCGAGCACGCCCGCCTCGCCCAGGTCATGCAGGGCAACTCCAACTCCCTCCTCGCCGCCCGCATCGCCTACCACCTCGACCTCAAAGGCCCCGCCGTCACCGTCGACACGGCCTGCTCGTCCTCGCTCGTCGCCCTCCACCAGGCCTGCCAGGCGCTGTGGCTCGGCGACGCGGACATGATGCTCGTCGGCGGCGTCACCCTCTACCTCACCGAACTGCCGCACGTGTTCATGAGCCGCGCCGGGATGCTCTCGCCCACCGGCCGCTGCCGGCCCTTCGCCGCCGCCGCCGACGGCATCGTCCCCGGCGAGGGCTGCGCCGTCGTCGTCCTCAAACCCCTGTCACGGGCACTGGCCGACGGCGACCCCGTCCACGCCGTCGTCCGCGCCAGCGGACTCAACCAGGACGGCCGCACCAACGGCATCACCGCCCCCAGCGCCGCCTCCCAGGCCCGCCTCATCGGCGACACCCTCGGCCGGTTCGGCCTCGACGCGTCCGGCATCGACTTCGTCGAGGCCCACGGCACCGGCACCCCGCTCGGCGACCCCATCGAAGTCACCGCCCTCAACAAGGTGTTCGCTCCCGCCGCCCGCCCCGCGGGCAGCGTCCCGATCGGCTCCGTCAAGGGCAACGTCGGCCACACCTCCGCCGCGGCCGGCCTCGCCGGCCTCCTCAAGGCCATCGGCGTCGTACGCACCGGTGACATCCCGCCCTCCCTGCACTGCACCCCCCACACCCTCAACCCGGCCATCCCCTTCGGCGAAGGACCCTTCACCGTCACCACCGAACGCCGCACCCTGCCCGCCGTACCGGGCGGACGGCCCCGCCGCGCCTCCGTCAGCTCCTTCGGCTTCAGCGGTACCAACGCCTACGTCGTCGTCGAACAAGCCCCCCACCGCCCCACCTCCGCCCCCGCCGACCGGCCCGTGACCGTGCCCCTGTCCGGCCGCCGGCCCACCGCCCCGGCCGACCGCGCCGCCGAACTCGCCCGCTGGCTGCGCTCACCCGCCGGCGCCGACGCCGCCCTCACCGACCTCGCCCACACCCTCGCCTGCGCCCGCGACCACCACCCCCACCGGGTGGCGCTGCTGGTCGCCGACCGCGCCGAACTCCTCGACTCCCTCGACAAGCTCGCCGCCGGCGAACCCGACCCCCGCCGCATCGACCCCGCGACCGGCCCCGGCCACTACGGCGACGACGCCCGCCACGACAACGCCCGCCGCTACGTGGCCGGCCAGCAGGTCGACTGGTCCCGCGTCTGCCCGCCCGCCGACCACCGCCGGATCCCCGCCCCCGGATACGCCTTCGCCCCCGACCGCCACTACGCCGTCCCCGCCCCGGCGCCCGCCCCGACGCCCGCCTCTGCGCCCGCCGGGCCGGCCGTCGACGAGCGGCTCCTGGACGAGCTGGTCCTCTACACACCCGGCTGGCAGGACACCCCGCTGCCCCACCGGCAGCCCCCCGCCCTGCCCCTGTTCGCCCACGACCCGGCCGGCGACCTCGCCGCCGCGCTCGGCGCGAGCAGCCTGGACGCCCTGCCCACCGCGCAGGACACCGCACCCGACACCGTCGCCCTCGTGCTGCGGCTCACCGGCGACGAGACGGCCGCCTTCGACGCCGTACGCCGGACGCTGGCCGCCTTCCGCACCCAGCGCATCACCCTCCTCGCCGTCACCGCCGACGAACTGCGCGCCGACGCGGCCCGCGCCCTGGTCCAGAGCCTGCGTCAGGAGAACCCCCGCCTGATGGGCCGCGCCCTGCTCGTCGTGGACGACGGCCCCGCCGCCGTACCCCTGATACGTGCCGAACTCGCCTGCCCGGAGCCGGAGTTCGGCCACCTCGCCGATCTGCGCGGCCACCGCAGGGCACGCCGCGTCCTGCATCCGGCCACCCTGCCCCGCGACGGCTTCAGCCTCCGCCCCGGCGGCGTCCACCTGATCACCGGCGGCGCCGGCGGCATCGGACGCGACCTCGCCGCCCGGCTCACCGCCCACCCCGGCACCCGCGTCGTCGTGTGCGGCCGCACCCCCCTCGCGGACCTCGACCCGGCCCACCGCCCCGCCCCCGGCGGCCCCGTGCGCTATGTGCAGGCGGACATCACCGCACCCGGCGGCGCGGCCGCCCTGGTGAGCGACATCCTCGCCCACGAGGGCACCCTGACCGGCGTCTTCCACGCCGCCGGCGTCGTACGCGACGCCTACCTGCTGCGTAAGAGCAGCGACGACGTGGCCGCCGTCCTGGCCCCCAAGACCACCGGCACCGCAGCCCTCGACGAGGCCACCGCCGCCCTGGCGCTGGACGTGTTCGTCCTGTTCTCCTCGGTGGCGGCCGTCAGCGGCAACATCGGCCAGAGCGACTACGCCTACGCCAACGGCCGCCTGGACGCCTTCGCCGAACACCGCGCCGCCCTCGTCGCGGCCGGACAGCGCCACGGACGCACCCTGTCCGTGCAGTGGCCGCTGTGGGACGTGCCCGGCATGACGATCCCCGAACCGGTCCGCCACGTGGTCGAGGAACACGTCGGCATGGTGCCGCTGCCGGCCGCCCTCGGCGCCCGCGCCCTCGAACGGCTGCTCTCCCCGCAGGGCCCCCAGGTCGTCTCCCTCTTCCACGGCAGGGCCGACGCCTGGCACCGCCACCTCGCAGAACTCCACCTGCTGCCCACCCCAACCGAAGCCGCACCCGAACCGGCGGCCGCACCCGCGGCCGTGGCCGAGCCGGCCGCCGTGCCGGAGCCCGCCGCCGGGCCCGGGGGAGGGGCCGCTCCGGACGGGGACCTGGTCGACATGGTCACCCGTACCGTCGCCGAGACCCTGGGCCACGCACCGGGGACGATCGGGCCGCGGACCTCCCTGGAGGCGCTGGGCCTGGACTCGGTGATGATCCGCACCCTCGCCTCCAAGCTCAGCGCCCGCATCGCACCGATCGGCCCGGACGCGCTGTTCGGCGTGCGCGACGTGCACGAGCTGGCCGGCCACCTGGCCCGCAGCCTGCCCGCGCCCACCCCCACCCCCGCCTCCACCCCCGCCTCCGCGCCCGCCCCCGCCCCCGCGCCCACCCCCGCCCTCGCCGCTCCGGCCCTCGCCGCCCCGGCGGCCTCGGCCACCCGGCCCGGTCGTGAACCGGCCCGCGAACCGTCGGACGGTCCCGCCGGACAGGCCGCCGCGCAGGAGGCGTTCGCCGTCGTCGGCCTCGCCGGCCGCTACCCGGGCGCGGACGGCCCCGACGCGTTCTGGGAGAACCTCCTCGTCGGCAAGGACACCGTCGGCGACCTGCCCACCGACCGGTGGGCGGACAGCGGCGGCGTCCACGCCAAGGGCCACTTCCTCGACCGTGTCGACGCCTTCGACGCGGCGTTCTTCGGCCTGTCCGCCCACGAGGCCGCGTTCACCGACCCGCAGGAGCGGCTCTTCCTCGAGGTCGCCTGGGAGGCGATGGAGGACGCCGGTCTCACCGGCGCCAGGCTCGAGGCGCTCACCGCACCGGACGGCGAACCGCGCAGCGTCGGCGTCTTCGCCGGGATCACCAGCGCCGACTATCCGCTGCTGGGCGCCGAGCGGTGGGCGGCCGGCGAACGCGACATGCCCTCCGGGCACTACTGGTCGCTGCCCAACCGGCTGTCCTACCTCCTGGACCTGCGCGGCCCCAGCCAGCCCGTCGACACCGCCTGCTCCTCCTCCCTCGTCGCCCTGCACCAGGCCGTCGAAGCCCTGCGGCAGGGCGAGTGCGAGGCCGCGCTGGTCGGCGGCGTCAACCTCTACCTGCACCCCTCCCGGTTCCGGATGCTGGCCCGCTCCGGGTTCCTCGCCGAGGACGGCCTGTGCCGCAGCTTCGGCGCCGGCGGCGCCGGATTCGGGCCCGGCGAGGGCGCCGGGGCCGTCGTCCTCAAGCGACTCTCAAGGGCACTGGCCGACGGTGACACCGTGTACGCCCTCGTCCGCGGCACCGCCGTCGCGCACGGCGGCCGCACCAACGGTTTCACCGCGCCCAGCCCGCGCGCCCAGGCCCGCGTGCTGCGCGAGGCGCTGCGGCGCTCGAGCACCGACCCGGCGACCGTGAACGTGATCGAGGCCCACGGCACCGGCACCGAACTCGGCGACCCCGTCGAACTCACCGCCCTGAACGACACCTACGGCCAGGGCGCCGCGGCCGGTGTGCCGTGCTCGCTCGGCTCGGTCAAGTCCGCCGTCGGGCACGGCGAGTCGGCCGCCGGGATCACCGCCCTGACCAAAGTGCTGCTCCAGCTGCGGCACAAGACTCTCGCCCCCACCCTGCACGCCCAGCCCGTCAACCCCCAACTGCGCCTGGAGGACACCCGCTTCACGCTCCAGCACGAGGCGGGCCCCTGGCCCAGGCTGCGCGACGCGGCCGGCCGCGAACTACCGAGGCGGGCGGGCATCAGCTCCTTCGGCGCGGGCGGTGTCAACGCGCACGTGATCGTGGAGGAGTACGAGCCGGCCGCCCCGTCCGCCGCCGCCGCCGACGGCGCACCGCAGCTGGTGCTCCTGTCCGCCCCGAGCGGCGAGCATCTGACCGCCACGGCCCGGCGCCTGGCCGGTCACCTGGCCGGCCCCGCGGGCTCCACGAGCCTGGCCGCGATCGCCCGCACCCTGCGCACCGGCCGCGCCGCCCGCGAACACCGGCTCGCGATCGTCGCCACGAGCACCGCCGAACTCGCCACCGCCCTCGCCCGGTTCGCGGACGGCGCCCCCGGCACGGGGATCGTCCGCACCGGCACGGTCGCCCGCGACCGGGCCGCCCAGGCGCCGGAGACCGACGCGCTCGTCGCCACCCTGTGGCGGTCAGGACGCCTGGAGCAGCTCGCCGAACTGTGGGTGACCGGCTGGGAGATCGACCTCGGGACCCCCGCCGCCGGCACCGGGACGACGGGCGTGGTGCCCCTGCCGCCGTCCGCGTTCCTGCGCACCCGCCGCTGGCTGCCCCCGTCCGGCACCACCACCGCCACCGCGACCGCCCCCGCCGCGCCGACGCCGACCGCTCCCGCCCTGCCCGCGCCCGCGTTGGACGTGACCCCGACGGCCGTCGCCGTTCCGACGCCCGCCCCCGTCGCGCCCACGCCCGTCCTGGGCACGTCCACCCTGGCCGCCGCGCCCGCCTTGGCCGTCCCCGCGCCCGCACCCGTCCCGGACGTGGCCCCGGCCCCGGCCGGCCCGTCCGCGGCGGACGGCGACGGGCGTCCCGCCGCCCCGGACGTGTCCCCGGCCGCCGCCGTGTCCGGCGACCCGCGCCTGGCCGCCGTCGCCGCGCTCGTCGGTGAACTCGCCGCCGGCCCCGGGGCGGAGGGCCCCATCGACCCCGCCCGCACCCTCGTCGAACTCGGCGTGGACTCCCTGGGCCTGATGAACCTCCGCTTCGAGATCACCGAGCGGTTCGGCCACACACTCGCGCTCCAGCTGCTCAGCGAGTTCAGCGTCGACGAACTCCTCGCCCACCTGTCCGCCCTTCACGCCCCCGACCAGGCCTGACCGCAGAGGGAACCGGAGCCCCGCCATGCCGCAGAACGACCCCGACACCCGGTACGAGCCGTTCGCGCTCACAGAAGTCCAGGAATCCTTCCTCGCGGGACGCACCCTGGGCGGCGGCACCGGCGCGGGCACCCAGATCCACCTGGAGTTCGAGGCCGAACACCTCGACACCGACCGCATGGAAGCCGCCTGGAACGACCTCGTGGCCGCAACCGACATGCTGCGCGCCCGGATCCTGCCCGACGGCCGCCAGCAGGTCCTCGCGCAGGTGCCCCCCTACCGCATCGAGCGCACCGACCTGACCGACACCGCCCCCGCACAGGCGGCCACGGCACTCGAACGGCTGCGCCACCGGGCCCGTGAGGGCTTCGACGCCCACAGCTGGCCGCTGTTCGCGCTCCGCGTCGCCCACCTGCCCGGCCACCGCTCCCGGGTGCTGTTCACCGTGGACGAGCTGATCGCCGACGGGCCCAGCGTCTCGCTGCTCCTTCAGCAGTGGTACGCCCGCTACACCGGCGCCGCCGCCCCCACGCCGCCGGGGATCTCCTTCCGCGACTACGTCACCGCCGCCCACGGCCGCCCCGTGCCGGCCGCCTCGCTGGAGTACTGGCGCGAACAGCTCACCGGCGTCGACTTCGACCGCCCCCTGCCGCTGGCCGGCGCCGCCGACCCGCAGGCGCCGGCGCACAGCAGGCTCGCCCTGCGCCTGGAACCGGGGCGCTGGCAGCGGGTGAAGGAGGCGGCCCAGCAGATACGGGCCACCCCCACCGCCCTGCTGCTGGCCCTGTGCACCGCCGCCGTGCAGGGCGATGCGCCCGGCCCGCTGCCGGTGGTGCTCACCACCTACAACCGCCGCCCCGTGCACCGGGACGTGGCACGGGTGGTGGGCCCGTTCCTGTCCACGTCCGTGTTCGTGGCACCACCACCGGCCGGAACGCTCGCAGAGCGCGTCGATCTCGTCCGCGGCCGGCTGTGGCAGGACCTGGAACACGCGGCGGTCAGCGGCATCCGCGCCCTGCGCGAACGCGCGAGGACCGAGCCGGGCCGCCGGGGCCTTGCCGTCCCGATGGTCTTCACCAGCCTCCTCGGCAGCCTCAGCACCCTCACGGAACCCGGCGACCCGGCCCACTGGGCGACCCGGATCGACCAGGACGCCTCCGCGACCCTCACCTCCGGCGTACAGCTGGAAAGCTGCGTCCAAGAACGCGACGGCGCCCTGCTGCTGTCCTGGGACTTCGCCCCCACCGCCCTCGACACCGCCCGCACCCGGGCCGCGTTCGAGACCCTGCGCGGCCTCCTGGAACGCCTCGCGGACGACGGCACCGCCGCCCTCACCACCCCCGCCGCCCTCACCACCACGCCCGCCCCCGCGGCGGCCGTGGCCGGGCACGGCGACGACGGCCGGCCGGTGCCCCTCACCGACGTCCAGTCCGCCTACCTCGTCGGCCGGATCGGCGGCCTCGACGGCGGCGCACAGACCCGCGTCTACCAGGAATTCCTCCTCGAACGGCACGACACGGACCGGCTGGAGCTGGCCTGGAACCGGCTCGTGGCCCACCACCCCATGCTGCGCGCCGCCGTCCACGACGACGGCACCCTCACCGTGGCCCCGCACGACCCCGACGACGTGTACCGCATCAGGCGCCACGACCTGACCGGATCGGCCGGCACCGACGCCGCGCTCGCCGCCACCGGGGAACGGCTGCGCGCCGGCGCCTTCCCGCTCGGCAGCCGCCCCATGTACGCCCTGGAGGCCAGCGCCCTGCCCGACGGCACCACCGTGCTGCACGTCCTCCTCGACGCCCTGATCGCCGACGCCCGCAGCTTCGCCCTGCTGTTCGGGCAGCTGTTCGCCCTCCACGACGGCGACGAGTCGGTCCTCACCGGCCCCGCCGACCCCGTCCCACATCTGCGGGCCCTCGCCGCACGGCCGGGCAGCCCCGAGGACCTGGCCGCCCGCGCCGCCTGGCGCGAGAAGTTCGCCGCCCTGCCGCCCGGCCCGCCGCTGCCCGACCCCGCACCCGGCGCCACCCGCGCCCACCGCAGGGCCCCGCTCGGCTCCTGGCGGACCCTGAGCGAACGCGCCGCCGCCATCGGCGTCCCCGCCGACATGGTGCTGCTCACCGCCTACACCGACGAACTGCGCGCCCACTTCGCCGACGCCGGGCCCTTCACCGTCACCGTCGTCTCCTGGGACCGGCCCGCCTCACTGCCCGGCGCCGACGCCATGGTCGCCGACTTCACCCAGCTCGCCTGGGTCACCGTCGACGACACCCTGCCCGACGACTTCGCCGACCGCGCCCGCGCACTGTGGGCCCGCGTCCGCGCCGACCTCGAACGCTCCGACGTCCGGCCCGGCCTGGGCGAACTGCGCACCCGCGTGTTCCGCTCCGGCGGCGCGCTGCGGCTGCCCGTCGTCTTCACCCGCGTCCCCGAGATCGACCCGGCACTGCACCCCAGCGGCGTCACCCTGCGCACCAGCCAGTCGCAGACCGCGCAGGTCGCCCTCGACCATGTGCCGCTCCTGGTCGGCGACGAACTGGCCGGCCAGTGGGACGCCGCCGACGGCACCTTGGAACCCGCCGTGCTGGACGCCATGTTCGACCGCTACGCCGACCGCGTACGGCAGTTCACCACCGCCACCACTACGACCGCCACCACTACGACCGCGCCCGCCCCGGCCGCCGCGCCCGTGGCGGCCGGGGCCGAGGACCTGCACGCGGTCGCCGACGCCTACGTCGACCCCGACGCCTACGCCGCCCCCGAGGCCGGCGCCGGCCGGCAGGCCGCCCCGTACGCCGCGGACGGCACCGGCGAGCACGCCGGGTCCCGCCACGTCCGCCCCGACACCGTCGTCCTCGCCGACGGCCATGTCGCACCCGGCACCGACCTGCGCGTCGTCGGCCCCGTCGACGACCGCACCCCCCTGACCCTCGCCGGCCTCCTCGAGTCCGCCCTCGCCGGCCGGGCCGACCGTGTCGCCGTCCGGTACGAGGGCAGCACGGTCACCTACCGGCAACTTGCCGAGCGCACCGCCCGCCTGGCCCACCACCTGCACGCCCTCGGCGTGCGCCCCGGCGACCACGTCGCCGTGCACATGGACCGCTCGCCCGACCTGGTCACCGCGCTCGTCGCCGTCGTACGGGCCGGCGCCGTCTACGTGCCCGTCGACCCGGCCAACCCGCCCGAGCGCGTGCGCTACCTCCTCGCCGACAGCGGCGCCCGCGTCGTCGTCGCCGACCAGGCGCACGCCGCGGTCCCCACCGCGGCGGGCGCGCTCGTCGTCTGCCCCGACCGGGCGGCCGACCGGGCCGCCCTGGACGGCCGGCCCACCACCGCGCCCGCCGTCACCGTCGTCGGCGACGACCCCGTCTACACCATCTACACCTCCGGGACCACCGGAAAGCCCAAGGGCTGCCGCAACTCCCAGCAGGGCGTCGCCAACCGCCTGCTGTGGATGCAGGAACGCTTCCCCCTCGGGCCCGCCGACCGCGTCGCCCAGAAGACCCCCTACGGATTCGACGTCTCGGTCTGGGAGTTCTTCTGGCCGCTGATCGCCGGCGCCTCCGTCGTCGTCGCCCGCCCCGGCGGCCACGCGGATCCCGCCTACCTGGCCCGGCTGCTGCACGACGAGCAGGTCACCGTCACCCACTTCGTCCCGTCCGTCCTCGGCATGTTCCTGCGCCACCCGGCCGCCGCCCGGTGCACCGCCCTGCGGTACGTGTTCGCCAGCGGCGAGGCACTGCCCGTCGCCACCATGCGGCACTTCTACGAGGTGCTCGGCACCGGCACCGAACTGCACAACCTGTACGGGCCCACCGAGGCGGCCGTCGACGTCACCCACTGGGCCTGCCGGCCCGACTGGGACGAGCCCACCGTCCCGATCGGCCGTCCCGTCGCCCACACCCGTATCCACCTCCTCGACGAGGACCTGCGCCCGGTGCCCGCCGGCACCCCCGGGGAGATCGTCATCGGCGGCCGGCAGGTCGCCCTCGGCTACCACCGGCGGCCCGAACTGAACGCCGAACGCTTCATCGCCTCGCCCTTCCCCGACGACGACCCCTCGCCACGCCTGTACCGCACCGGCGACCTCGGACTGCTCGCCGAGGACGGGCAGATCCGCTACCTCGGCCGGATCGACAACCAGTTCAAGCTGCGCGGGCTGCGCATCGAACCGGAGGAGATCGAGGCGGCGCTCACCGACGTGCCCGGCGTCGCGGAGGCCCGCGTCCTCCCCGTCCACGACGAGAGCTCCGGCGAACAGGCCCTGGCAGCCGTGTGCGTGGCGGCCGGCCCGGAGGGCGCACCGGACGTCTCGGCCCTGCGCCGGGCGCTGGGCGAGACGCTGCCCGCCTACCTGGTGCCGAGCCGCTACCGCTTCGTGGCCCAGCTGCCGCTGACGACCAACGGCAAACTGGACCGGCAGGCCGCCGCCCGCCTCTTCGACACCCCGCCCGCAGCCACCGCCGCAGGCGGACCCGCAGCCGCAGCCGCACCGGAACAGGCGCCGGCACCGGCCTCGGCTGCGGTCCCGGACGTGGACGCGGAGGTGCGCCGCGCCGTCGCCGACGTCCTGGGCGTCGAGGAACTCGACGGCGACGCCGACCTGTTCGACCTCGGCGCCACCTCCTTCACCATGATCCGCATCGCCCAGGAGATCGAGCGGCTCACCGGCACCGCCCTGCCCGTCGAGGCGCTCATCAGCAAGCCGACACTCAACGCCCTGACCGCCCTCACGGCCCCCGCACCCGCCCCCGCCCCCGCTCCCGCACAGAAGGACGGGGCGGCCGGCGGGCCGGTCACCGCGGAGACGGTCGCGCGCACGGCCGCCGGCATCCTGGGCGTGGACCAAGTCGGCCCGGACGACGACCTGTTCGACCTCGGCGCGACCTCGTTCACCATGATCCGCCTCGCCCAGGAGATCGAGACCGTGTCGGGCGGTGCGCAGGTCCCCGTCGAGGTGCTGATCCAGAGCCCCACCCCCCGCAGCATCGCCGCCTGCGCCACCCCGGCCGCCCCCACGACACCCGCCCCCGCCGCCTCCGCCGCCGTTCCCGCCGGCCGGGCGGCCGATGTGCGGATCGCGCTCGACCCGAAGGCCAAGGCCGCGTTCAAGGACGCCCGCGTCGCCGAGCGCCGGCTGCCGGGGACGATGCGCCGGCTGCCGGTGCCGGACGCCGGCCCCGCGGAGGCCCGCGCCCTGTTCGACGCCTCCTCCTTCCGCGAGTTCGCCGACGGCCCGCTGCCCGCCCACGACCTGCTGTCCCTGCTGTCCACCGTGACCTGGGGCGAACTCGAGGGCCGCGCCAAACGCCGCTACCCGTCGGGCGGCGGGTTCTACCCCGTCCAGGTGTACGTCTACATCGCCCCCGGCGCCGTCGAGGCGGCCGAACCGGGCCTGTACTACCTGCACCCCGCGGAGCGGGCCCTGATCGCCGTCGCGCCCGGCGCCCGCTACGGCACCGACCTCCACGTCCTGCACAACCGGGCCCTCGTGGAAGGGTCGGCGTTCGGCGTCTTCCTCGTCTCCACCCCGGCCGCCATCGCCCCCGCCTACGGCGAACGCAACGCCGCCCGCTTCTCCACCATCGAGGCCGGGCACATCGCCCAGCTGCTGCTGACCGGCGCACCGGAACGGGGCCTTGGCCTGTGCGCGGTGGGGGAGATGGACTTCGACGCCGTCCGCGGCGACTTCGCCCTCGACGCCGACCAGGAACTGCTGCTGTCCCTGTGGGGCGGGGCCCTCACCCCGCACAGCCGCGCCGCCCGCGCCGCCCTCGCGCCCGCCACCGCCGAGCAGCCCGCCGCGGACCCGGCCCCCGCCACCGGGACCGGCCCCGCCGCCCACCCGGCGGCCCGCGGGGGCGGCGCGCAGCGCGCCGTCGCCGTCGTCGGCTTCGCCGCCGACCTGCCCGGCGCCCGCACCCTGGACGAACTCGACACCCTCCTGGCCGCCGGCGCCACCGCCACCGGGCCGGCCCTCCACGACCGGTGGGCGCCGCTGCACCCGCACGCCCGGCACGCCGGAGCCCATGTCGGCGGATACCTGGACGACGTCCTGTCCGTGGAGGCCGAGGAGTTCGGCATCAGCACCGCGGAAGGCGCCGCGATCGACCCGCAGGAGCGACTGCTGCTGTCGGTGGCCCGCCGCTGCCTCGAGGACGCCGCACTCACCCCCGGCCGGCTGGCGGCCGCCGGACAGGTCGGCGTGTTCGTCGGCACCATGTGGCACGACCACGCCCTGTACGGGGTCGCCGCCCGCGCCGCACAGCGCCCCGGCAGCACCCACGCCACCCGCGGCGGACTCGCCCACCGCACCTCCCACGCCTTCGGCCTGACCGGACCGAGCGTGGTCCTCGACACCGGGTGCGTGTCCGGACTCGCCGCCGTCGAGGCCGCGTTCCGCGCCGTGGCGAGCGGCCGCTGCGACGCGGCGCTCGCCGCCGCGTCCAACCTGGTCCTCCACCCCGACCACCTCGACGTCCTGTCCGAGATGGGCCTGCTCGCGAAGGACGCCGACTCGTGCGCCTTCACCGACCGGGCCGGCGGCTGGCAGGTCGGCGAAGGCGTCGGCGCCGTACTCCTCAAACCGCTCGAACAGGCCCTGGCCGACGGCGACCCGGTGCACGCCGTCCTGCGCGGCGGGGCGCTCCAGCACTCCGGCACGACACGGCAGTTCGGCATCCCCGACCCGCAGCGGCAGGAGGAGACCATGCGCGCCGCGCTCGACGACGCCGGCCTCGGGCCCGCCGACATCGGCTACGTGGAGGCCGCCGCGGCCGGCGCCGCCCTCGCCGACGCGCTCGAGTTCACCGCCCTGCAGCGGCTCCTCGGCGCACCCGGCCCGGACCCCGCGCCCGTACCGGTCGGCACGGTCAAGCCCAACACCGGGCACCTGGAGGCCGCGTCCGTGTTCGCGCAGCTCGGCAAGCTCATCGCCCAGTTCCGCCGCACCCACGTGTACCCGACCCGGCTGACGTCCGCCGTCAACCCCGCCCTCGCCCGCACGCCCGGCGCGGTGACCCTGGCCGCACCGGGCGCCGACCGCTGGCGCACCGCCCCCGACACTCCGCGCCGGGCGCTCGTCAACGGCTTCGCCGGCGGCGGCTCCTACGGCAGCCTCGTCGTCGAGGAACCCCCCGCCCCCGCCGCGGCTCCGGGGACCGGCGGCGACACGGCCCTGGCGCTGCCGCTGTCCGCGGACACCCCCGGCAACCTGGCCGACCTCGCCGACCGTCTCGCCACCGCCTTCGACAACGACCCCGCCCTCACCACCGCCGCGGCGGCCCGCGCCCTGCGCGAGGGCCGCACCGACCGGCCCGCCCGCGCCGGCGTCGTCACCGGCCGCGCCCAGGCCCCCGCCGCGCTGCGCGACCTCGCCCGCCGCGTCCGCAGCGAAGGGGCCGGCGCCGTCGAACACCGCGCCGTAGCGGCGGGGGAGGAGACGAAGGCGCTCACGGCATGGCTGGCCGGCGAACCGGTGACCTGGCCCGCCCTCACCACCCCCAAGGCGTCCCTCCCCGCGACGCCCCTGACCCGCGTGACCTTCCCCCTCCCCGTCCCGGCCGCCCCCGCGACGCCCGGACAGGAGCCGGCCGGCCCATCCGCCGCGGCGGCACCGGCGGCACCGGCGGGGGACAGCGCCGAGGCACCCGTGCCCGCGGCAGCCGTCTCGCAGACGCAGCCCGTGGGCGGGCGCGCGCTGTCCGCACGGATGGGGGCCCTGTGGGGCATCGGCGCCGACACCCCGGCCGACCCCGACCCCGACCCCGGCCCTCTCGCCCCCGCGGCCTCGGTCCCGGCCCGGGACGCCTCCGCTCCCGGCGCGGACGCCGCGTTCGCGCGGCTCGCCCGGGTCGTCGCCGCGGAGACCGGCGTGGACGCCGCGCAACTCGAGCCGGGCCAGGACCTGTTCGCGCTCGGCGCGACCAGCAGGCAACTGCTGCGGATCGCCGCGCGGATCACCGCCGACGGCGGGCGCGAGGTCGCCCTGGAGACCCTGTTCACCGCGGCCGACCTCGGGGCACTCGCCGACGAGGCGTTCCCGGAGGCCGCCACCGTCTGAGCCCACCCGAACCCGGACCGAACCCGAACCCGAACCCGAACCCGAACCCGAGCCCGGACCCGGACCGCGAGCCCAACTGCGAACCCCTGGCCCGAATCCGGGGCCCGGACCGCAACCACGGACCCCGGGGCCCGGACGGCAACCACGGACGCCCGGGACCCGGAAACCCGGGACCCGGGACCCGGGACCCGAAACCCGGGACCCGGGACCCGGGACC
>NZ_JBFAQK010000045.1:0-59279 GCF_040677245.1 Streptomyces kurssanovii | reverse complement strand
GGACCGTCTCGCGGACCAGGCCCTTCATGTCCGCGTCGAACGCGATGGGGTAGATGTCCTGGTACTTCTTCGGCGGGTTCTCCGCGTAGGCGATGGAGCCGTCGGCACGGTGGTGGAACCACTCGGGATGCTCCTTGACCCAGGGATGGTCGGGGGAGCACTGGAGGGCGAAGTCGAGTGCGACCTCCATGCGCAGCGAACGGGCGGCGGTCACGAAGTGGTCGAAGTCGGCGAGCGTGCCGAGGTCCGGGTGGATGGCGTCGTGCCCGCCGAAGGCGGAGCCGATCGCCCAGGGCACGCCGACGTCGTGGGGGCCGGCGGTGAGCGAGTTGTCGGGGCCTTTGCGGTGGGTGGTCCCGATGGGGTGGACCGGCGGCAGGTACACCACGTCGAAGCCCATCGCGGCGACGGCGGGCAGCCGTTCGGCGGCGGTGCGGAAGGTGCCGGAGACGGGCGGCTCGCCCTCCTTGACGACCGCGCCCTCCGAACGCGGGAACAGCTCGTACCAGGAGCCGTAGAGCGCCCGCCGGCGTTCCACCTGGAGCGGCAGCGGCGGTGAGGAGCTGACCAGCTCGCGCAGCGGATGGCGGGAGAGGGCGGCGTCCGCGTCGTGCGCGAACGCGGCGGCGAGCCGGGCCGCGGCGGGCCTGGCCGTGTCGCGCAGCGCGTCGGCGGCGGCGAGCACGGTCTCCCTGCCGTCCTTCTTCGGGACCCCGGCCGCGGCGCGTTCGTACAGTTCCGCCCCTTCGGCCAGGACCAGCTCGGTGTCGATCCCGGCAGGGATCTTGATGCCGGCGTGGTGGCGCCATGTGGCGACGGGATCGCTCCAGGCCTCGACGGTGTACGTCCAGTGGCCTTCCGTGGAGGGGGTGACCTCCGCTCCCCACCGGTCGGTGCCGGGGGCGAGTTCCCGCATGGGGGTGAAGGGACCGGGGCGGCCCTTCGGGTCGTGCAGCACGACATTGGCGGCGACTGCGTCGTGGCCCTCGCGGAAGACCGTGGCGGTGACCTGGAAGGTCTCACCCGCCACGGCCTTCGCGGGCCTTCTGCCGCAGTCGACGAGTGGGCGGACGTCCAGGACGGGGATGCGACCGATGAGCGAGTTCACAACATCACCTGAGGGCTGTGCGGGCAGGTCGGGTCGAGCGGGATGTCTCGTTTGTGCGGGGTGGGTCTCATTTGACTGAGTTTTATTTGTATCTGCTGAAACGGTGACTGGCGGGCTGCGGGCATGTCCGCTCCTGTCCGCGTTCACTCGGGTGGACGGTAGGGAGGCCGATCGGGGGTGCTCGCCTGCGTACCGGGTGAGCCTTCCCACGCCCTTCGGGTGGGCAATCCGGTGATGTGTTAACTACTAGGACGTACGGGGTCGCACAAGACACACGAAAAGAGACCGGCCCGTCATGGAGGGGGAACCGGACTTTTCTGACGGCCGTTTACGCGCCGGGTGCGCCAACGCGCCGGTGCGACACCCGTGCGCCGTGGTTACGGAGGGCGCGGACCGATACCGTCGGAAATGACGGAAAAGGACGCACCGTCCTGCGTCCGCTCGGATGTGTACCTGCCCTGCGAAGGTGAACTTGTGAAGGCCATTCGTCGATTCACCGTCCGCCCCGTCCTCCCCGAACCGCTCGGGCCGCTCAGCGACCTCGCACGCAATCTGCGCTGGTCCTGGCACACCGAGACCCGAGAGCTCTTCCGGACCGTCGACCCCGAGGGGTGGCGGGCCGTCGGCGGCGATCCCGTACGGCTCCTCGGGAACGTGTCCGCCACCCGTATGGCCGAACTGGCCAAAGACCGGCGCTTCCTGCGCAGACTCGCCGCCGCGGCCGACGACCTGGACGACTATCTGCACGGCCGCAGGTGGTACCAGTCCAACGGCGGCGACGGCGGCCCCGACACCCCCGCGTTCCCCGCCGCCATCGCCTACTTCTCACCCGAGTTCGGTGTCACCGCCGCCCTGCCGCAGTACTCCGGAGGCCTCGGCATCCTCGCCGGCGACCACCTCAAGGCGGCCAGCGACCTCGGCGTACCGCTGATCGGGGTCGGTCTGCTCTACCGGCACGGCTACTTCCGCCAGTCCCTGTCCCGGGACGGCTGGCAGCAGGAGCACTACCCCGTGCTCGACCCGAACGAGCTGCCGGTGAGTCTGCTGCGTGAGGTGGACGGCACCCCGGCCCGGGTGTCCCTCGCCCTCCCGGGCGGCCGGTCTTTGCACGCGCACATCTGGGTCGCGCAGGTCGGCCGGGTACCGCTGCTGATGCTCGACTCCGACATCGAGGAGAACGGGCCGGGCGCCCGCGACGTCACCGACCGGCTGTACGGCGGCGGCAGCGAGCACCGCCTGCTGCAGGAGATGCTGCTGGGCATCGGCGGAGTGCGGGCGGTCCGCGCCTACTGCCGCCTCACCGACCGTCCCGCGCCGGAGGTGTTCCACACCAACGAGGGCCATGCAGGCTTCCTCGGCCTCGAACGCATCCGCGAACTGGGCGAGCCGCCCGAGCACGGCGGCAGCGGTCTCGGCTTCGACGCGGCGCTGGAGGCGGTGCGGGCGGGCACCGTGTTCACCACCCACACCCCCGTGCCGGCCGGCATCGACCGTTTCGACCGCGAACTCGTCGCACGCCACTTCTCCGAGGGCGCGGAACTGCCGGGTGTACCCGTCGACAAGGTGCTGCAGCTCGGCATGGAGACCTATCCGGGGGGCGAGCCCGGGGTCTTCAACATGGCCGTGATGGGACTGCGGCTCGCCCAGCGCGCCAACGGCGTCTCGGAACTGCACGGCGCGGTGAGCCGCAGCATGTTCGCCGGACTGTGGCCGGGATTCGACGCCGCGGAGGTGCCCATCACCTCCATCACCAACGGTGTGCACGCCCCGACCTGGGTGGCGCCGGAGGTGTTCCGCCTCGGCGCCCGGCAGATCGGCACAAGCCGTGCGGAGGACGCCCTCTCCGTGGGCGGCTCCGGGCGCTGGGACTCCGTCGGGAACATCCCCGACGCCGACATCTGGGAGCTGCGCAGGTCGCTGCGCGAACAGCTGGTCATGGAGGTGCGGGAGCGGCTCCGCGCCTCCTGGCGCCAGCGCGGCGCGGGCGCGGCCGAACTCGGCTGGATCGACGGGGTGCTCGACCCGGACGTGCTCACCATCGGCTTCGCCCGCCGGGTGCCCTCGTACAAGCGGCTCACCCTGATGCTCCGCGACCGGGAGAGGCTGACGGAGCTGCTGCTGCACCCCACCCAGCCGATCCAGATCGTGGTCGCCGGCAAGGCCCACCCGGCGGACGACGGCGGCAAGCGGCTGGTGCGGGAACTGGTGCGCTTCGCGGACGACCCGCGGGTGCGCCACCGGATCGTCTTCCTGCCCGACTACGGCATGGCGATGGCGAAGAAGCTCTACCCGGGCTGCGACGTCTGGCTGAACAACCCGCTGCGGCCGCTGGAGGCGTGCGGCACCAGCGGCATGAAGGCGGCGCTCAACGGGGCCCTCAACCTCTCGGTCCTGGACGGCTGGTGGGACGAGTGGTTCGAGCCGGACTTCGGCTGGGCGATCCCCACCGCCGACGGCGCGTCCACCGACGAGGACCGCCGCGACGAGCTGGAGGCGGCGGCGCTGTACTCGCTGATCGAGGACCGGGTCGCCCCGCGGTTCTACGACCGGGGCGCCGGCGGGCTGCCCGACCGCTGGATCGAGATGGTCCGCCGCACCCTGACCACCCTCGGCCCGAAGGTGCTCGCGGGCCGCATGGTGCGCGAGTACGTGGAGCGGCTGTACGCCCCGGCGGCGCGGGCGCACCGCGCCCTGGACGCCACCAGCGCCCAGGACCTCGCGGCCTGGAAGTCCAGGGTGCGTTCCGTCTGGCGCCAGGTGACCGTCGACCATGTGGAGGCCGTCGACCAGGACGCGGCCGCGGGTCACGTGGCGTCGGCGGGTCTCGGCTCGACGCTCACGCTCCGCGTACAGGCGGCGCTCGGCGAACTCCAGCCGGACGACGTCGAGGTGCAGGTGGTCGCCGGCCGCGTCGACTCCGACGACGCCATCCGCGACGCCCAGACCTTCCCCCTGAAGCCTGCGAGCGGCCCGGACCTCGAGGGGCGCTGGGTGTACGAGGGGCCCCTCGCGCTGGACCGCACGGGCCCGTTCGGCTACACGGTCCGCATCCTGCCGGCGCACCGTCTGCTGCCGGCGGGTACGGACCTCGGGCTCGTCGCCGTGCCGACGGAGACGGCGGCCGAGGACGCGGGCGTGCTGATGCGCTGATCTCCGACGAGGGCCGCGAGGCCGTCGGTGCGTGGTGAGGGCACCCCCTGTGCCGGGGACCGGGTCGCACCGGTATCCGGGCAGGGGGTGCCCTTCTTCATGCCGTGAACCGCGAGCCTTGACGTGTCCGCGGGACGCCCTGGCTTCCTCGCCCGGTACGGCGTTCACGATCGCACTCGATGTGCATGAAGGCCGCAGGGGCCACGCCATGACGGACACACAGCGCCTGGCCGAGCAGCAGCGGCCGGCCGGGTCCGACAACCTCTTCGTGGCCTGGGGGACCCCGACCCGACCCCGACCCACGACGGCAACCCGGCGTAGGGCGGGGGATCCGTGCGGCCGCGCCTCGGGGCGGCCGCACGTCCGTTGTTTCCGGTACGCGCGCACGTATCCCTTTGTGAAGGAACTGTGACGCCACGTCAAAGACCGTGTGACCAACCTGTGTTCGTGACCGATGGCTCCATGTCGGACATGTGATCTTGTGATGATCGACGTGGCCATGCCATAGTCCCGTTCCGCTTCCGTGGATCGTGGGGGCAGGGAACCGGGCGGTGAGGAGCCCGCGGGGCGGGGAGGCTCTGCGGAAACGCTTCTCCGTGTTCGGACACGGTCTGCCGGAGCACGGGGCTTTCCTGGCCAAGAGCCGGAACGCCCCGACGACCGGTCAACCGAAAGGCCGTCGCCGCTCCTCGCGGAGGCACGGCGCGCGGGGTGGGGGAACTATGCCGTACATCGGCACACGAACGACCCGTGGTGTGACGGCGCTGGCATTCGCCTGCGCCGTCACCCTCCTGGGAAACGGCGCGGCACCGCTGACACAGGCGGTCGCCGCCACCGGCTGCGCCGGCGCCCAGCACGACTTCAACGGTGACGGGATCCGCGACGTCGCGATCGCCGACCCGGAGGCCACGGTCGCGGGCCAGGAGCGCGCCGGGCAGATCCACATCGTCTACGGCGGAGGCAAGGGCACGGTCGCGCTCTCGCAGGCGTCGCCGAACGTCTCGGACGGGGCGGAGGCAGGCGACCAGTTCGGCTTCTCCTACGCCGTCTACGACGCCAACTCCGACGGATGCAGCGACATCGCCGTCGGCATCCCCTTCGAGGACATCAACCTGGCCGACCGCACCGTCAAGGACGCGGGCCTGGTCCACCTGATCTACGGCTCACCGGCCGGCATGGCCGGGAACGGGCTCGGCACCATCGGCTTCCGGCAGGGCAGCGACGGCAAACTCGCAGGAGGCTACGAGGCCGAGGACTGGGTCGGATACGCCGTCGCCGCAGGCAGGTCGGCCACCAACATCCCCTTCCTCGTGATCGGAGCGCCCGGCGAGGACGGCGCCGAGGGCAAGGACATGGGGATGTTCCACTACGTCTACGGCACCGCCTACAACGTCGCGCACGTGGCCCAGGACAGCACCGGCGTCTGGGAGGACCCCGAGCCCAACGACCGCTTCGGCGCGTCGATCGCCGCCACCGACCGCCACTTCGTCGTCGGCGCACCCGGCGAGTCCATCGCCACCACCTCCACGAACGTCGAGTTCGCGGGCGCCGTGGTCGCCTTCCGGCCGTCGATCAACACCTACGGCATCCCCGCCCCGCTGTTCGGCATGGGCCAGGGCCGCAGCGGCAGCGGTGACACCACCGCACAGGCCGGCGACCAGTACGGCACGTCCCTGGCGATGGCGCCCTACCGCCCCGCCGGCGCCACATCGAACTCCGACTCGCTCCTCGCGGTCGGCGTCCCCGGCGAGGACCTCGCGACCACCGTCGACGCCGGCGCCGTGCACACGTACCACCTCAAGGCGGACGGCACCGTCCAGCCCATCACCTGGATCGACCAGAACCAGCCGGACACCGAGGGCGAGGCAGAGGCAGGCGACTTCTTCGGCCAGCGCCTCGCCGCGGTCAACACCGCCCCTACCGCGACCGGCACCGCGGCCACGATGCGTCTCGCCGTGGGCGTGCCGGGTGAGGAGTCCTCCGAGGAGTTCCCGGAGGAAGGCGGCGTGCAGATCCTGCCGCTGCTCGGCGCGCCCGGCGCCGGCGACAGCTGGCTCTCGCCCGGCAACGGCATCCCCGCCGGCCGCGCGCCCCGCATGCTCACGGGCATGGGCCTCGGCACGAGCCCCGGCTCGCTCTACGTGGGTGTCCCGTACGGTCCCGTCGCCGACCGGGCCGTCCACGCCTTCCCCTGGAACACGCCCAACGGCGGTGCGCCGACGCAGAGCTGGCGGCCCGGCGAGGGCGGGATCCCGGTGGGCGGCGTCGCCTTCGGCGCGTACCTGAGCTGACGGCAGGCGGCCGGTCCGCGCCGTGGCCGAAGGGCCACGGCGCTGGTGGACCGTGCCGTGCCGGTGGGCCTCGTGCGCCCCGGACCGACGAGCTGCCTCCGTAACGGAGTTCCCGACAGGGCAGTCCCCCGACCCGGTGTGCCCTCGGCCACGTGTGCCCGTCGTGAAGACCGCCGCCGGGCCCCCCACCGCGAACGGCTCCGTCCCCGGACCGGCCCCTCGACACACGTGGGCGCCGCACGGGCGCCGACGCCGAGAACCTCCGGCGGAAGCCGCCGGCAGCAAAGGGGAGGAACCAACGCAGTGACCAGTCCAACGCGTCGGCCACGACGCACCACGCGACGACGGACGGCGCTCGCCGCCGGCGCGCTCGTCCTGACCGCCTCGGCCCTGGGCGCCGGGCCGGTGACGCCCGCCGCGGCCGTCGCCGCCGCCTGCTCAGGCGTGGAGTCCGACTTCAACGGCGACGGAATCCGGGACACGGCGATCGCCGACCCGGAGGCGACCGTCGGCACCGTGCCCCGGGCGGGGAAGGTCCACATCGTCTACGGCGGCGGCAAGGGCGCCATGGAACTGTCCCAGGAGACCGCGGGCATCCCGGGCGGCGCGGAACCGGACGACCAGTACGGATTCGCACTCGCCGTCTACGACGCCGATGCCGACGGCTGCGCCGACCTGGCCGTGGGCGCCCCCTACGAGGACATCTCCACCAACGCCGACGCCGGCATGGTGCACATCGTCTACGGCTCGGCCGCCGGTCTGAACGGCGGAAAGGCCGCCAAGGAGCACCTCCAGGGCGAGGGCACCACGATCGGCGGCGCCGCCGAACCCGGCGACTGGCTCGGCTACGCGCTCGTCGCGGGCAAGACGTCCACCGGCTCGCCGTACCTCGTCGCCGGAGTGCCGGGGGAGTCCATCGGCACGGTGGAGGACGCCGGAGGCTTCGTCTACATCCACGGGACCGCGCAGACCGTCGTCGGCGTCATCAGCCAGAACGTCGAGACCGGCGGCGCCGTCCCCGGGGACGCCGAGATCGACGACCGGTTCGGCGCCTCGCTCGCCGCGACACCCACGCACTTCGCCGTCGGGACACCGGGCGAGGCACTCGGCACGGTGACCTTCGCCGGCGGAGTGGCCGTCTTCAGCCACACCCTCTCGTCCGGTCACCCGAAGCCGCTCTTCGGGCTGGGCCAGGACCAGGACGCGGTCGCGGGCGCCGAGGAGGTGGGCGACGGATTCGGAACGGCGCTCGCCATGGTCCCCTACCGTCCGAGCGGGGCGACATCGACCACAGAGTCGCTCCTCGCCGTGGGGGTGCCGGGTGAGGACCTCTCCACGACGGTCGACGCCGGCGCCGTCCAGGTCTTCCGCGTCACCGCCGCGGGCTCCTTCACGTCCCACATGTGGATCGAGCAGAACACCGCCGACGTCGAGCAGGCGAGCGACGCGGGCGACTTCTTCGGCCAGCGCCTCGCGGCCGTCAACACCGCCCCGGGCAGCACCAGTTCCGGAACCAACACCCGGCTCGCCATCGGCGTCCCCGGTGAGGAGTCGGCCGAGGAGCACCCGGAGAAGGGCGGCGTCCACATCGTCCCCCTGGTCGGCGCGCCCGGAGCGTCCGACGCGTGGCTCGACCCGGGCTGGGGCATCCCCGGCGAGCCCGCGCCCACCCAGCTCGCCGGCCTGAGCCTCTCGGGCAGCACCGCTGGGCTGTACGTCGGCATGCCCTACGGGCCGGCGGCGGACCACGGCGTGCACCTCTTCCCGTGGGGCACGGCCGGTGGCGGCGCCCCCACGAAGACCTTCAAGCCCGGCTGGGACGGAATTCCCGCCGGTGACACCGCATTCGGTGCGGCGGTCCGCTGATGAACGACAGGGAGAACGGACACGTGTCCAGACGTATACGACGCGGCCTCGTGCTGCGCGGCGCGATCGCCGCCGTAGCGGCCGGCGCCGTACTGACCGGCGGCTTCAACGCGCTGCCGGACGCCTCGGACGGCAGCGACGCCGCACCCGAGCAGGCCGCGGTCGGCACCGGCAGCCCCGTGCAGACGGAGGCGGAGGCGCTCGCCGTCGCGAAGAAGAGCGGCAAGAAGATCGAGATCCTCGGCATGCGCACGGCACGCCGGGAGATCTACGCCGAGCCCAACGGCACCTTCACGGCCCGCGAGTACACCGACCCGATCCGCACCTTCCAGGGCGGTTCATGGGTCGACATCGACCGGACCCTGGTCCGGGGCGCCGACGGCAGCGTGGCGCCGAAGGCGGCCGCGGTCGGCCTGTCGTTCTCCGACGGCACGGCGGGCAAGCCGTTCGTCACCATGAACCAGGCGGGCCGTGAACTGTCGCTGACCTGGCCGCACGGGAAGCTTCCCGCGCCGGTCCTCGACGGTGACACCGCCACCTACCGGGACGCCCTGCCCGGCGTCGACCTCGCGGTGCGCGCCGAGGCGGACGGCTTCGGCCACCTCCTCGTCGTCAAGACCCCGGAGGCCGCCGCCGATCCGCGCCTCGCCAGGCTCGACCTCGGTCTGAAGACCGACGGTCTGAAGGTCAAGGAGGACGCCACCGGTGCCCTCAAGGCCGAGGACGCCGCCGTCGGCGGCACCGTCTTCGAGGCCGGCAGGCCCGTGATGTGGGACTCGGCCGCCGTCAAGGAGGCTGCGGCCAGGAAGCAGGGCCCGAAGGCCGTTTCCAAGGCGCTCGCCGCCGCGTCCGCGGACGCGGCCCCGGCCCCGTCCGTCGCACCCGAGGCCGCGCTCGCCGGCCCCGGCGGCGGTGGCAGGACCTCACCTCTCGGCCTCGAGGTCGGTAAGGGCAAGCTGTCCCTGGTGCCCGACCAGAAGCTGCTGAAGGGCAAGGACACCGTCTTCCCGGTCGTCATCGACCCGATCCAGCGCACCACTTCGCGGACCGCGTGGACCGGCGTGATGTCGGGCATGCCGAGCGAGCAGGACTGGAAGTACTCCGGCAGCGCCGGTGTGGGCAAGTGCCCCACCGACTACAGCCCGGTGTCCTGCAACGGGGTGGGTGTGCGGCGGCTGCTGTTCACCATGCCCATGTCGTTCTACAAGGGCAAGCAGATCCTCGGCGCGACCTTCTCCGCCCGCGTCGAGCACATCTACAGCGCCTCGCCGACCGCCGAGCCGATCCGGCTCTACCGCATCGGCGGCAAGAACTACAGCATCACGTCCTCCTCCAGCTGGTCCAACACCTCGGACGACTGGCTGGACCACATCGGCACGGTCGACAAGGCCATCTCGCCGACCAGCTGCTCGAGCCAGGCCAACCTGCACTTCGAGGCCGGTGCCACCGGTGAGCTGACCAGCGAGGTGAAGACCGCGGCGGCCGAGGGCTGGTCCTCGATGACGCTCGGTCTGCGCGCCGCCGACGAGACCCGGCTGCCCGAGTGGAAGCGGATCTGCGGCAACGCGTACCTGTCGATCAGCTACAACAACCTGCCGCGGAAGATCACCACGCTGTCGCAGAACCCCGGCGGTGTCTGCACCTCCGGCGCCGGCCGTCCGTACGCCGAGGTCCCGCCGCAGCTCCAGGCCGTGGCCAGCGACCCCGACCACACGAGCAGCAGCACCGACAAGGTCAAGGTCGAGTTCAAGGTCGACTGGACCGACCCGGTCACCAAGGAGGCCAAGAGCTACACGTACCTCACGCCCTCCTGGCTGGCACCGACCTCCGGCACCAAGTTCACACACACCGTGAAGTCGACCATCCCGCAGAACACCGTCATCTACTGGAGCGCCCGCGCCTACGACGGTGACGGCTACGGCCCGTGGAGCTACGACGGAGACTCCGTCCGCTGCGAGTTCATCTACGACCGGACGCTGCCGGGCAGGCCGAACGTGCTGTCCAAGCAGTACCCGTCCGACACCGTCTACCACGACGGCGTCGGCACCTACGGCTCCTTCACCTTCTCGCCGAACCCGAACGACTCCGTGCCGGACACGGACGTCGTCAAGTACCGCTACGCGTTCGACAGCACGGCCACGCCGACGACCACGGTCAACGCCACCTCGGCCGGTGGACCGGCGACGGTGAGCTGGATGCCGACGCGCGCCGGACGTCACTGGGTCGACGTCATCGCCGTCGACAAGGCGGAGAACCCGAGCACCAAGGCGCACTACGAGTTCCTCGTCACCGAGGGAACGCCCGTCGCCGCCCAGTGGAACCTCGCCGACGCGCCGACCAGCACCGAGGCGCACGACGAGACCGGAGCCTTCTCCGCGGACGCCGGAACCGGTGTCACCTTCGGGGTGGAGGGCCCCGGCGGCAAGGTCGACTCCGCCGCCCGCTTCGACGGCACCTCCGCCGCCTACGCCGACGTCAACGAGACGGTCCTCGACTCCTCGAAGAGCTTCAGCGTCAGCGCCTGGGTCCGCCCGAAGGGCACGCCCACCCGTGACATGGCCGTCGTCAGCCAGGACGGCACCGGCGAGCCGGGCTTCACGCTCGGCTACGACCAGACGGCCGGCACCTGGGCGTTCTCCGTTCCGGTGACCGACGTGGACACGCTGGGCGAGTGGAAGGCCGTCGCCACCGGCGTCAGCGTCGTCCCCGACCAGTGGGTCCTGTTGACCGGCGTCTACGACGCCACCAAGTCCGAACTGCGGCTCTACATCAACAAGGACTCCAAGGGCGTCGCCTCCCGCCGCTCGGTGTGGCGCTCCTACGGCCCGCTGCAGCTGGGCCGCACCACGGCGAAGAGCGGCTACCGCGACAACTTCCACGGTGACCTCGCCGAGGTCCGCGTCTTCGACCGCGTCCTGCCCGCCGCGCAGGTGGCGGAGATGATGACCGTCAAGCCCGAGCGCAAGAACTACTGGCAGCTCGACTCGGCCACCTCGGGCTCGTCCCCGGACACGGGGGCGGGGCAGGCGCTGACGCTGGCGGGCAACGCCTCCATCCACCTGGCGCCCACCGACCCGCTCTCGGCGGACCCCTTCCCGATGGTCGGGAACGGGCACATGGTCCTCGACGGTGACGGGGACTACGCGACGACGGCGACCGCCCCGGTCACCGGAGCCGCGAGCTTCACGGTCACGGCCCGCACCCAGCTCACCACGCTGAACCCGGAGAAGGCCCAGACCGTGCTCTCACTGCCCGGCACGGCCGCCAACCGGCTCACCGTGCGCTATCGGCCCGGTCCGGACGCGGAGACCCCGTCCATGTGGGAGCTCGCGGTCGCCGAGTCCGACTCGGCCACCGCGTCGGTGAAGTCGTTCACCGACGACCAGGAACTGCCCGACACCGACCCGGCCGGACAGCACCTCGCGGTCGTGTACGACGCGTTCGCCAACGAGATCCGGCTGTACGTGAACGGCATGCTCGCCGACATCGCGCACGGCAGCGACGACACCCTGTGGGCCGCCACCGGCGCGCTCCAGGTGGGTCGTTCGGCACTCGGCGGCGGCAGCGAGTACTTCGCGGGCGCGATCGACGAGGTCCGTGTCTACAGCGGAGCCGCGGACAAGACCGCGATCCAGCAGATGTCCAACCCGATGGCTGTGCCGGACATGTGATCCCAACGGGCGGGTGTGCCGGACTGCCCGGCACACCCGCCCGTTGCCTGTCCCATCCCTATCTACGTGCGGAGACACGAGATGCCATTTCGTGGCCGGTTGATGAACCGGCGCATACCCGGGCGGTTGCTCGCAGCAACCGCCCTCGGGGTGACCATCGCCTTGACCGGCACCACGGTCGAGGCCGTGCCGATCGAGGAACCGGGCCGCGGCCGGCCCGGCGTCCAGGATCTCGACCCGCTCAAGGGCAGGGACGCCAAGGCGAAGCCCCGGCCGGGTGACCCGGCGAAGAAGGCCGCCGTCACCCGCCTCGACAAGGCCACCTGGCCGAAGGGAGGCAGCGGCGAGGTCGCCGTGGCCGCGAGCACCGCGCGGGCCGTCGAGGTCGGCGGCCTGCCTGTGGCGGTCGCCGCCGTCCGGCCGAAGGCGAAGACGGGCCGCGCGGCGGCCTCCGGCGCGCAGTCAGGGCCCGGCCGGGTCAAGGTCGACGTCCTGCCTGCGAAGCGGGCCGCGGACCTCGGTGCCGGTGCGGTACTGCGGGTCCAGCGTACGGACGACGCGAAGACCGGCGCCAAGGTCCGCCTGTCCGTGGACTACTCGGCCTTCGACGAGGCATACGGCGGCTCCTACGGAGCCCGGCTGCGCCTCGTACAGCTGCCGGCGTGCGCCGCGGTCGCCGAGCCGGGCAGCAAGGCGTGCCCCGAGCTCGCCACCCCGCTGCCCACAGAGAACGACCCGGTGCGCAACACCGCGTCGGCCGAGATCACGGCCGCGGCCGCCGACCCGGCCGGCACCTCCACGATGGCGGTGCAGGGCGCGTCCCTCGTGGCACTGGCCGCGGGGACCTCCTCGTCCCAGGGGACCTACGGAGCGACTTCCCTCTCGCCGTCGGCGAGCTGGAGCGTCGCGCGCTCCACCGGTGGCTTCTCCTGGTCCTACCCCATGCGCACGGTGCCGGTGGCCGGAGGGCTCGCACCGTCCGTCGGGCTCTCGTACCAGTCCCAGTCCATCGACGGGCGTACGTCCGCCACCAACAACCAGGGCTCCTGGATCGGTGAGGGCTTCAGTTACGAGTCCGGGTACATCGAGCGTCAGTACAAGCCGTGCACCGAGGACGGCCACGACGGCTCGGCCGAGCAGTGCTGGGCGTTCGACAACGCCACCATCATGCTCAACGGCAGCGCGTCCCAGATCATCAAGGACGACGCGACCGGCCAGTGGCGGCTGTCGAACTCCGACGGCTCCAAGGTGGAGAAGCTGACCGGAGCCACCAACGGCGACAACGACGGTGAGCACTGGCGGATCACCACCCCGGACAGCAAGGAGTACTACTTCGGTCTGAACCGGCTTCCGGGCTGGGCGGCCGGCAACGAAGAGACATCGTCCGTGTGGACGCTGCCCGTCTTCGGCGACGACTCCGGGGAGCCCTGCTACAACGCGACGTTCACCAGCGCCCACTGCAAGCAGGCCTGGCGCTGGAACCTCGACCACGTCAAGGACCCCCACGACAACGTCGTCTCCCACTACTACGCCAAGGAGGTCAACCACTACGCCCTGAACAGCAAGACCGACGTCAACGGCACGGCGTACGACCGCGGCGGGTACCTGAAGCGGATCGACTACGGTCAGCGTGACGGGCAGGCGTACGCGGCCAAGGCACCGGCGCGCGTCGTCTTCGACGTCACCGAGCGCTGTCTGCCGGACACCTCCTTCGACTGTGACGAGAGCAAGCGGACATCGGCCAATGCCGCACGCTGGCCGGACGTGCCGATCGACCGGGAGTGCAAGGCGTCGGTCAAGTGCGGCTCCGACCAGGTCTCGCCGACGTTCTTCACCACGAAGCGGCTCAAGGCCGTCGTCACCCAGATGCGCAAGGACGCGACGGCCTATCAGGACGTCGACGCCTGGCTGTTCACGCACCTGTTCCTGGACAACGGTGACGACTCGAAGACGCTGTGGCTGTCCCGGATCGACCACGAGGGCCGGGTCGGAACCGTGGCCAAGGTGCCCTCGCTGGAGCTTTTCGGCGAGCAGCTCGACAACCGGGTCGACGCGATCGGCGACAACATCGCACCGTTCAAGCGCTACCGTCTGGCGACGGTGATCAGTGAGACCGGCGCCCAGCTGGACATCAACTTCGCCCCCGCCGAATGCACCGTGCCCACCCTGCCGCAGCCGGGTGGGTCGACCAAGCGCTGCTACCCCGTCAAGTGGGCGGCCCCCGGGCACATCGAACCGATCGACGACTGGTTCCACAAGTACGTCGTGGCCGAGATCGTGGAGACGGACCGCACGGGCGGCGGCGACAAGATGGTCACCCGCTACGACTACAACGGCCCCGCGGGCTGGCGGCACTCGAAGCCGGACGGCATCACCCCCGAGAAGTTCCTCACCTGGGGTGAATGGCAGGGATACGGCAAGGTCACGGTCACCAGCGGCTCGGAGGACGTGCAGCGCAGCCGCGTCGACTACACGTACTTCCAGGGCCTGAACGGTGACAAGAAGGCCGGCGGCGGTACGGTCGCCGCCACGGTCACCGACTCCACCGGAACCGTTCACACGGACGACGAGGACTTCACCGGCTTCGAGCTCGAGACCCAGGCGTTCAACGAGGGTGCGGTCGCCACCAAGGTGATCAAGAAGCCGTGGAAGCATCACAGCGCCACCCAGACCAAGAGCTGGGGCACCCTGCGGGCGACGCTCGTCAAGCCTTCCGTCACGCGGGGCTTCACCGCCCTCAAGGCCGGTGGATGGCGCGAGTCGCGCTCCGAGACGACGTACGACACGGCGACCGGCACGGGACGCGTCACACAGCTGAACGACTTCGGCCGGGTCGTCCCGGCGGGGGCCACCCAGGCCGAGAAGGACGCCGCCGCGAAGGACGACACCTGTACCCGCACCTGGTACGCGGACAACACCGGCGCGGGTCAGAACTTCCTCGACCGCGTCAAGCGGGTGGAGGAGGTGTCCGTCGCCTGCTCGGTCACGCCCGACCGTAGGACCCAGGTGCTCTCCGACGTCCGTAGCTACTACGACAACCTGGCCCACGGCGCGGCCCCGACGCGCGGTCTCGAGACGTCCGCCGAGCGTCTGGCGTCGCACGACGGCACCACGGCGACCTACCAGGAGTCCTTCAAGAACGGCTACGACAGCTACGGACGCCCGACGTCCGCCACCACCCCCGGCTCGGGGCGCACCACGACCAGCTACACGATGGTCAACGGACTGACGACGCAGGTCAAGGCGACCAACAGCCTCGGCCACGCCACCCTGACGGACTACGAGCCGGCCTGGGGGCAGTCGAAGGGCCAGCAGGACCCCAACGGCAAGCGCACCGACATGACGTTCGACGGCCTCGGACGCATCTCGGGTGTCTGGTTGCAGGACCGCAAGAAGGCGGAGAACCAGACCCCCAACACCAAGTACAGCTACCTCGTCCGCAAGGACGCACCCTTGGCCGTCAAGACGGAGATCGTCGAGGAGGGCGGCTCGTACTCCACCGAGTACAGCCTCTACGACAGCCTTATGAGAGCGCGTCAGCGCCAGGCCCAGGGGCCGAACGGCACACGGCTGGTGGCCGACACCTTCTACGACAGCCGCGGCAAGCTCAAGGTCGCCTATGACACCTACAACGCCGCCGGAGCGCCGTCCGATCAGCTGCTGATCGTGCGGAACGGCGAGGTCGAGTCGCAGACGCGCCAGGAATACGACGACATGGGGCGTCTGACCGCGACCGTCTTCGCGGTGGCCGGTGTCGAGCAGTGGCGTACGACCACCGTGCACGAAGGCGACCGTACCCACGTCGTCCCGCCGCAGGGCGGTGTGCCCACCACTTCGCTGACCGACGCGTCCGGGCAGGTCACGGAGGTGCGTCAGTACCAGAGCGGCAGCCCGCTGTCCTCGGGCCCCTCGTCGTACACCGCGACGAAGTACACCTACACCCCCTCCGGGCAGCTCGAGACGGTGACCGACGCCCAGCAGAACGTCTGGTCCTTCGACTACGACCAGCGCGGCCGCCAGGTGAAGAGCGTCGACCCGGACGCGGGGACCAAGACCACCGCTTACGACGACGCGGACCGGGTCGTGTCCGTCACGCACGAGGGTCGCAGGACCACCGTGTCGACGGCCTACGACGGTCTCGGCAGGGTCCTGGCCACCTACGACGGTCCGGTCTCCGGGGGCAAGAAGCTCACGGAGAACCGCTACGACCGCGTCGGCGCGCTCGGCAAGCAGTACGCGTCGCTGCGGTACACCAGCGCCACCGAATACTTCGGAACGGCCGTCCAGGCATTCGACGATCAGTACCGGCCCTTGAAGACGGCCCACGTCGTGCCGGCCTCCGAGGGGGCCCTGGCGGGCACCTATCTGTTCACCAACACCTACAACAGGGACGGCACAGTCCAGACCGCGGGCCTTCCCGCGGCCGGCGGCCTCCAGGCCGAGGTGCTCACCTACGGGTACGACGAACTTCAGCGTCCCGTGACCATGCAGGGCCTGTCCACGTACATCACGGGGACCGTGTGGTCGCCGACCACCGATCTGCTGCAGCTGGAGCAGAACACCGGCGGCAAGAAGGTCTGGCAGACCTTCGACTACGAACGCGGCACCAAGCGCGTCACCCGCTCCGTGGTCGACGTCGCGGGCTCGACGGGCGGACCGGTCAAGGAGACCGGGTACAGCTACGACAAGTCCGGCAACGTCCTCGCCATCTCCGACATCGGCGCTGGGGCGCCGACGCCCGACGTCCAGTGCTTCCAGTACGACCAGAACCGGCGACTGTCGGAGGCGTGGACCCCGGCCGCGAACACCGAGGCGGCCACGGGTTCAGGCACGGTCGGCACGACCGCGCCCGTCGACGGAACCGCGCCCGCCGCGTGCTCCGCGGCGCCGGGCAGCCAGGCCCTCGGAGGCCCGGCCGCCTACTGGACGTCGTACCGGAGCGACGAGATCGGGAACCGCACCCAGGACGTGTCGCACGACATCGGCCTGGACGCGGCCAAGGACGTGACCCGGACCTTCACCTACGGTGAGGGCCCGGCCGGACCGCACGCGGTGACCAAGGTCGTCGAGCAGACGCCGACAGGCGACCGCCAGTCCTCGTACGGCTACGACGCCGCGGGCAACACCGAGACCCGGACCATCGGCGGCAACACCGAGACGCTGTCCTGGGACGTCGGAGGCAAGCTGACCAAGGTCGCACACCCCGACGACGTCACGACTCCGCAGAACGAGGCGTCGGAAACCACCTTCGTCTACGGCCCCAACGGTGACCGCCTCAAGCGCAAGGACGCGGACGGCACCACCGTCTACCTGCCGGGCATGGAGCTGCGCCTCAAGCCCGGGGCCACCAAGGCCGAAGCCACCCGTACCTACTCGCACGCGGGCCAGGACGTCGCCGTACGCACCGACGACAACATGGTCACCTTCCTGTCCGCCGACCACCACAACACCGGTGACCTGTCCGTCCACGCGACGACCGGCGCCGTGACGCAGAGGCGTTTCGACCCGTACGGCAACGCACGTGGTGCGGAGCCCGGTTCGTGGCCCAACGAGAAGGGCTTCGTCGGAGGCACGCTCGACAGGAGCACGGGGCTCACACACCTGGGCGCACGTGAATACGACGCGTCCCTGGGCAAGTTCATCTCCGTCGACCCGCTGATCGACTTCGGCAACGCGCAGCAGATGAACGGCTACGCGTACGCCAACAACTCTCCCGTCACGTTCTCCGACCCGACGGGTGCGATTCCCGCCGAGTGCTGGGAAGGGCTCATCACCTGCCGTATGGGCCCGAACGGATGGGAGTTCGGGGACCCGAAGCCCCAGCCGTCCGAGGAGGAGAAGGAAGTCGCGGCGGCGGAGTCCAACCACCGGGCCGCGGAGTACGCCGTCTCGCAGGTGACCGAGAAGATCATCGAAGAGGTCAAGGACATCGTCGGGGTCAGCGCGCTGCAGGACTGCGCCTCGAACCCCGCGATCGGGACCTGCCTGAAGGCCGCCGCGGAAGTGGCGTCCCTCCTGCTCGGATCGGCGCTGAAGGTGCTGATCAAGGGCAAGAAGGTCTACAAGGCCCTCTCGCTGATCGACGACCTGTACGACTCGATCAGCAATCTGCGCAAGGCGGAGAAGAGGGTCGACAAGGCCAAGGACGCCCTCGAGAAGTCCAAGAAGGCGAAAGCCAAGGAGGACAAGAGGAAACGGGACAAGGACTCATGTGAGAACCACAGCTTCCTGCCCGCCGCGAAGGTGTTGATGGCCGACGGGTCGACCAAACAGATCAAGGACGTCGTACTCGGTGACAAGGTCACCGTGACGGACCCCGGCACGGGAGAGAACTCGGCCCGCGACGTCGTCCGGACGATCGTCACGGAGGACGACAAGCACTTCGTGGAGCTGAAGGTCGCCGCCCCCGACGGCGTCTCCCGGCTCACCACTACGGTCACCCACCCCTTCTGGGTGGCGTCCGAGCAGAAGTGGATCGAGGCGGGCGACCTGCGGCCCGGTATGGAGCTGCTCACTCCGGAGGGCCGGCGGATCCAGCTCACCGGTCAGGACTTCTTCGACCAGCGGCAGCGCACGCACGACCTCACCATCGCCGGCGTCCACGCCTACTACGTGGCGGCCGGGACGACTCCCGTCCTCGTCCACAACTGCGACGACATCGCCCTCGGCAAGCAGGATGTCGACGGCGACGAGATGGCCCTGGACATCTTCGCCATGGAGCGCGGGGCCACCACGTACAAGGAGTGGGACGACAGCTCCTGGTGGTACGAGCACATCAACAACTTCCTCAAGGACGGGAAGACCCGCATCCACGTCAACCTCGACGGCATCGACGACCCCGTGGCCTATGCCAAGCTGGGAAGTTCGCTCAAGCCGGCCCCGGAGATGCAGGGAGCGACGCGCTGGGAGATGTACCGGCTGAGCCAGTCCTCGGGTGCCTGGAACCGGGTCACCTGGTACCGCAACGGGAGAAAGGTGGCGAATCCCTTTGAATGACGGCCCGAACGCCGGGGGGCACGTCCTCTGGTCGAGTCCACTCAGGTTCCGCCTGTGGATCTACGGGGTGGGGCACTCGCAGCTCCTCATCCGTACCCCGGGTGGACAGGGACAGGACATGGAACCGATCGGTCTCCGTTTCGAAGCCGTGGAGCGGATGAACATCGGCCGGTCCTTCCGCGGCCTCAGCCTGGAGACGGCTGATGACACCGTCATGGCGGAGATCGCCGCCACGGGAGTTCTGAAGCCGCGTCCGAACCCGCTGCTGGCACTCGTGCTGCGCAGCGAGGACTCGCTCAGCTGGGTCGTCTGCTCGAAGGTGGCCGTCGGGGTGTCCCGGTTCACGGACGATCAGCCCGGTTTCCGGCTCGATCCCGTGCACTTCGCCACCCGGGCCGTCCGGACGCAGTGACCTGAGCCGGCGTACGGCCGGAGAGGACCGCCCCGGGGGGCACCCCGGGGCGGTCCTCCTTGGTACCTGGCGGATCGCGCACGGTACGCGGACCCCACGGCCCTGACGGCCCGTCGCACCGCCCGCGCTGGGCGGACCGACGGGCCACAGGGCCCGCCCTGTCCCGGAAAGGACAGGGCAAGGCAGCAGTGCTCCGGTGCGCCCCGCGCACGGCCGGCAGGTCCGGGCGGGGACCGTCCGCACTGTGCCTCCGGACAGCCGGCGGAAGAGGCCGCCGGCCCAGGGGAGGGATCACATCAGTGAGCAGTCCAACACGCCCGCGCTCGCGGCCGGTCCGGCGACGGGGCGCGCTCGCCGCGAGCGCGCTCGTCCTGACCGCGTCCGCCCTCGGGCTCGCCCCTGCGCCGGTCGCCGCGGTCGCCGCCGGATGCTCCGGCGTGGAGTCGGACTTCAACGGCGACGGCATCCGCGACACGGCGATCGCCGACCCGGAGGCGACCGTCGCCGACCGGGCGGAGGCGGGGCTCGTGCGGATCGTCTACGGCGGCGGCAAGGGAACCTACGAACTCACGCAGGACTCGCCCAACGTTCCGGGCGGGCCGGAGGAGGGTGACCGGTACGGCTTCGCCCTCGCGGTCTACGACGCCGACCTGGACGGCTGCGCCGACCTCGCCGTCGGCATGCCCTACGAGGACATCGGCACCGCCGCGGACGCCGGCGCGGTCCACATCGTCTACGGCTCGGCAGCGGGCTTCAACGGTGGCAAGGTGCCCAAGGAGCACATCCAGGGCGAGGGAAGAACGCTCGCCGGGGCGGCCGAGGCGGGTGACTGGGTGGGCTACGCGCTCGCCGGGGGGAAGACCTCCACAGGTGTCCCGTACCTGATCGCCGGCATCCCGGGCGAGTCGATCGGCACGGTCGAGGACGCCGGGGGCGCGGTCTACATCCACGGCACGGTACAGACCGTCGCCGGCATCAACCAGGACTTCGAGAACGCCGGCGGAGCGGTGCCCGGCTCCGCGGAGACCGACGACCGGTTCGGCACGTCGCTCGCGGCCACCCCCACCCATTTCGCGATCGGGTCCCCCGGGGAAGCCCTCTCCACCACCACCTTCGCCGGCTGCGCCACGGTCTTCAGCCACACGCTCGTGTCCGGCTGGCCCAAGCCCCTCTTCGGGCTCGGCCAGGACCAGAGCGACGTCGCCGGCGCGGAGGAGTTCGGCGACGGCTTCGCCACCGCCCTCGCGATGGTTCCGTACCGGGCGTCCGGGGCCACGGTGACCAACGAGTCGCTGCTCGCGGTCGGCGTGCCGGGGGAGGACCTGTCCTCCACCGTCGACGCGGGGGCGGTGCAGGTCTTCCGGGTCACCGCGTCCGGGACGTTCACCGAGATCGCGTGGATCGCGCAGGACACGGCGAACGTCGAGCAGGAGGGCGAACCGGGTGACTTCTTCGGCCGGCGCCTCGCCGCGGTCAACACCGCCCCGAACAGCACCACATCGGGCACGACCGCGCGCCTGGCGATCGGCGTCCCGGGTGAGGAGTCGGCCGAGGAGCACCGCGAGAAGGGCGGTGTCCACGTCGTTCCCATGGTCGGCGCGCCCGGCGCGTCGGACTCCTGGATCGACCCGGGACAGGGCATTCCCGGCGAGCCCGCCCCGGTGCAGCTGGCAGGCCTGAGTCTCGCGGGCTCCACGGCGGGGCTGTACGTCGGCATGCCCTACGGCCCGCAGGCCGGTCACGCCGTCCACCTGTTCCCGTGGAACGTCGCGAGCGGCGGCGCCCCCACCCAGACTTTCAAGCCCGGCGAAGGCGGTATCCCCGCAGGCGGCACCGCCTTCGGCGCGACGGTCCGCTGATGAACAGCGCGGCGGCGCCGCGCCATCGAACGAACCTGTCCGGCAGGGCCGCACGGCCCTGCCGGACAGGTCGGCAGGAGGGGCGAATGCCGCGGCCGCCGAGGCCGGGGCATCCGCCCGACACCATCCGTCCCTTATCGACGTGCGGAGACACGTGATGCCATTTCGCGGCCGGTTGATGAACCGGCGCATACCCGGGCGGCTGCTCGCAGCGACCGCCCTGGGGGTGGTCGTCGCCCTGACCGGCAGTACGGTCCAGGCGATGCCGCTCACCCTGGAGGAACAAGGCCGGGGCAGACCCGGTGTGCAGGACTTCGGCGATCCCGTCGAGGGCAGGAACGCCAAGGCCGCGCCCCGCCCGGCCGACCCGGCGAGGAAGTCCGCGGTCACGGCGCTCGACAAGGCGGTCTGGCCGGGCGGCGGCAGCGCGGAGCTCGCCGTGGCCTCCGTGGCGCCGAAGGAGACGACCGTCGGCGGTCTGCCGGTCACGGTCACCAAGGACCCGGCGAAGCCGGCACGCGCCGGCCGCACCTCCCGCCCGGCCGCGCCCACCGAGGTGCAGGTCGACGTGCTGCCGGCGAAGCGGGCCGCGGAGCTCGGCGCCGGCGCGTTGCTGCGCGTCGAACGCTCCGACGGACAGGCCCATGAGGCCCCGGTCCGGCTGACCGTCGACTACTCCTCCTTCGCAGAGGGCTACGGCGGCTCCTACGCCTCCCGTCTGCACCTCGTGCAACTGCCCGCCTGTGCGGCCGTCGCCGCACCCGGGAGCAAGGCGTGCCCGGAGCTGCCGAAGCCGCTGCCGACGGTGAACGACCCCGAGGACCGCACGGTCTCGGCCTCCGTGACCGCGGCCCCCGCGCCGGAGTCCGGTCCGTCGACGATGGCCGTCGAGGCCGCGCCGCTGGTCGCGCTGGCAGCCGGCCCGTCCTCCGCCCAGGGCAGCTACAAGGCGACCTCCCTCGCGCCGTCGGCAAGCTGGAGCGTCGCCAACTCCTCCGGCGGGTTCAGCTGGAACTACCCGATGCGGACGGTGCCCACGCCGGGCGGGCTGGTCCCGACGGTCGGTCTCGGCTACTCGTCCCAGTCGGCCGACGGCCGCACCGCCGCGACCAACAACCAGGGTTCGTGGATCGGCGAGGGCTTCTCGTACGACGCCGGCTACATCGAGCGCCGCTACAAGCCGTGTGCCGACGACGGCCACTCGACCTCCGGTGAGCAGTGCTGGGCGTTCGACAACGCCTCGATCATGCTCAACGGAAACTCCAGTGAGCTGATCAAGGACGACAAGACCGGCGACTGGAAGTTCTCGTCCGACGACGGCACCAAGGTCGAGAAGCTCACCGGGGCCACGAACGGCGACAACGACGGCGAGCACTGGAAGGTCACCACCGCCGACGGCACCCAGTACTGGTTCGGGCTCAACCGCTTGCCCGGCTGGGCCACGGGCAACGAGACCACCGGCTCCGCCTGGACGGTCCCCGTCTTCGGTGACGACTCCGGCGAGCCCTGCTACAACGCCACGTTCACCAGTGCCCACTGCAAGCAGGCCTGGCGCTGGAGCCTGGACCACGTCAAGGACACCCACGGCAACGTGATGTCCTACTTCTACGCGCCCGAGACGAACCACTACGCCCTCAACGGCAAGACGGACGTCAACGGCACCGCGTACCACCGCGGCGGCTACCTGAAGCGCATCGACTACGGCCAGCGCGACGGCTCCGTGTACGCGGCGAAGGCTCCCGCCCGTGTCGTCTTCGACGTCGCCGAGCGCTGCCTCCCCACGACGGACTTCGACTGCGCCGAGGACAAGCGGACCAAGGCGAACGCGGCGCACTGGCCCGACACACCCGTCGACCAGGAGTGCAAGGCCGCCACCAAGTGCACCGTCGGCCAGACCTTCTGGACCACGAAGCGCCTGACGGGCATCACCACGCAGATGCGCAAGAGCGCCACCGAGTACCAGGACGTGGACGCGTGGTCGTTCACGCACCTGTTCACGGACAACGGTGACGACTCGAAGACCCTGTGGCTGTCGAAGCTCGACCACGAGGGCCGGGTGGGCACGGCGGCCAAGCTGCCCGCGCTGGAGCTCTACGGCGAGCAGCTCGCCAACCGTGTGGACGCGATCGGCGACAACATCGCGCCGTTCCACCGCTATCGCCTCGCGGCCGTCCTGAGTGAGACGGGCGCCCAGCTCGACATCAACTACGCGCCGACCGAGTGCACCAAGGAAACGCTTCCCAGAGCGGGCGCGTCGGTGAAGCGCTGCTATCCGGTCAAGTGGGCCCCGCCGGGCACCATCGAGCCGATCACGGACTGGTTCCACAAGTACGTCGTCGCCGAGATCGTCGAGACCGACCGCACAGGCGGCGGCGACTCCCTCGTCACGCGCTACGACTACAACGGTGACGCGGCCTGGCGGAAGGCCGAGCCGGACGGCATCACCGAGGACAAGTACCTCACCTGGGGCGGCTGGCAGGGCTACGGCCAGGTCACCGTCACCTCCGGCAGTGCCGACAAGCAGACCACCCGCATCGACTACACGTACCTCCAAGGCATGGACGGGGACAAGGACCCGGACGGCGGCACCCGCACCGTCAAGGTCAAGGACTCGACCGGCGCCGAGTGGACCGACTCGGAGGAGTTCACGGGCCACCAGCTGGAGGCGCAGACCTGGGACGGCGGCAAGGTCGTCTCCAAGGTCATCAGCACCCCGTGGAAGGTGAACACCGCGACGCAGACGCGCAGTTGGGGCACCACCCACGCGTCGATCGTGCGCACGGAGACGGAGCGCGGCTTCGAGCTGCGGTCCGGCGGGACCTGGCTGGAGTCCAGGTCCGTCACGAAGTACGACACCGCGAACGGCACCGGCCGGGTCACGGAGGTCGACGACCAGGGCGACGTCTCCACGCCGTCCGACGACACCTGCACCCGCACCTGGTACGCCGACAACACGGCCGCCAACATCCTCACGCTGCCCTCGCGCAGCGAGTCGGTGGGGGTGAACTGCTCGGCCACGCCCGACCGGAAGACCCAGGTCCACGCCGACGAGCGCACCTCGTACGACGGCCTGGCCTTCGGAGCGGCCCCGACCAGGGGTCTCGCCACCACCACCGAGCGTCTGACCGCGCACAACGGCACGACCGGCACCTACCAGGTCACCGGCACGACCACGTACGACGCCTTCGGCCGCCCGCTGTCCCAGACGGACGCATCGGGCGCTGTGACCAAGACGGCGTACACCGACGTCAACGGCCTGATCTCGCAGGCCAAGAACACCAACGCGCTGGGCCACGTCACGACCACCGACTACGTCCCGGCCTGGGGCATGTCGGCCGGCCAGACGGACCCCAACGGAAAGCGCACGGACCTGGCCTACGACGGCCTCGGCCGCCTGACCTCGGTCTGGCTCCCCGACCGCGCGAAGACGCAGACGCCGAGCATCAAGTACTCGTACAACGTCCGCCGCGACAAGGTCACGGCGATCAGGACGGAAAAGATCGAGAACGACGGCTCGTACGGCTCCGAGTACGAGCTGTACGACAGCCTGCTGCGCCCGCGCCAGCTCCAGACCGAGGGCCCGGGCGGCACCCGCATGGTCGCCGACTCGTTCTACGACGGCACGGGCAAGGTCAAAAAGACCAACGCCACCTACAACGCGGCGGGTGCGGCTTCCGGCGAGCTGCTGATCGTCCGCAACGGCGAGGTCGGTCAGCAGAGCCTGATGGAGTACGACGGCCTCGGCCGTCCGACGGCGCAGATCATGGCGGTCTCGGGCGTCGAGCAGTGGCGCACCACCACGATGTACGACGGTGAGCGCACCACGGTCGACCCGCCGAAGGGCGGCGTGCCGACGACGTCCATCACGGACGCCAAGGGCAACACCAAGGAGATCTGGCACTACCGGGGCGATTCTCCCGACCCGCTGTCCGGCTACGACGTCACGAAGTACACCTTCACCCCGAAGAACGAGCTGGAGACCGTCACCGACGCCAAGGGCAACGTGTGGCGCTACGAGTACGACCTGCTGGGGCGGAAGACGAAGAGCGTCGACCCGGACGCGGGGACGTCGACGACCTCGTACGACGCGCTCGACCGTCCCGCCTCGGCCACCGACGGCCGGGGCAAGAAGATCTCCACGGTCTACGACAAGCTGGGCCGGACGCTCTCCACCTGGCAGGGCGAGCCCACCACGGGAACCCGGCTGACCGAGACCCGGTACGACAAGGCGGGAATGCTCGGCCGTGCGTACGCCGAGCTCAGCTATGTCACGCCTACGGAGTACTTCGCCACCGTCACCCAGACCGCGGACGACTTCTACCGCCCGCTGCAGACCAACTACATCGTTCCCGCCTCGCAGGGCTCACTCGCCGGGACGTACTCCTTCACATCGGCGTACAACCGGGACGGCACCCTGCAGTCCAGCGGCATGCCCGCCGCCGGCGCCCTGCCGGCCGAGGTGCTCGTCAACGGCTACGACGACCTCCAGCGCCCGAAGACGCTCACCGGTGCCACGTCGTACATCACGAACACGGTCTACTCGAACAAGAGCCACGTCCAGCAGCTGGAACTGAGTAACGGCGGCAAGAAGGTCTGGCAGACCTTCGACTACGAGACCGGCACGGACCGTCTGAAGCGCATCGTGGTGGACGTCTACGGCGCGCCGGCCCCGGTGAAGGAGGCCAACTACTCCTACGACCAGGCCGGGAACGTCCTGTCCATCGCCGACACGTCCGACACCGCCTCACCGGACGTGCAGTGCTTCGGCTACGACTCGCGCAAGCGCCTCGCCGAGGCGTGGACACCCGCGGCCACTGTCGCGGAGGCCTCGGGCAGCGGTTCAGCAGGCTCGGTCGCCCCGGTCGGGGGATCGGGACCGGCCGCCTGCCAGGCCGCCCCCGGAGCGAACCCGCTGGGTGGCCCGGCTCCGTACTGGAAGTCGTACGTCACCGACGCCATCGGCAACCGTACGTCGGAGACGATCCACGACACGGGCCTCAACCCGACGAAAAACATCAGCCGCACCTACACCTACGGCGGGGCGGGCGCGCTCGGCGACGGTCCTCACCAGGTGACCAAGGTCGTCGAGAACACCCCGACGGGAGACCGGCAGTCGACGTACGAGTACGACGACTCGGGCAACACCACCAAGCGCACCATCGGCGGTGACGCCCAGACGCTGACGTGGACCGATACGGGCAGTCTCGCCGGCGTTGCGAAGGGCGACGGTTCCGCGACGACCTACCTGTACGACGCCGGAGGCAACCGGGTCCAGCGCAAGGACTCCACCGGCACCACGGTCTACCTGCCCGGCATGGAACTGAAGCTCTCCGCCGACGGCACGAGGAAGACGGCCACCCGTTACTACTCGCACGCCGGCCGGACCGTGGCCGTGCGAACGGACGGCGGCACGGTGTCGTTCCTCGCCTCCGACCACCACGGCACGGGTGAAGTCGCCGTCGACGCCACGACCGGCGCCGTCAGCCGGCGGCGCTTCGACCCGTACGGCGTCGAACGGGGTGCTGCGACCGGCACATGGCCGGGCGAGAAGGGCTATGTCGGCGGCACGATCGACAAGTCGACCGGCCTGACCCATCTCGGCGCGCGTGAATACGACGCGGTCCTCGGCAAGTTCGTCTCCGTCGACCCGATCATCGAATACACGCAGCCTCAGCAGATCAACGGATACGCCTACGCCAACAACACGCCGGTGACCCATGCCGACCCCAGCGGTATGGCGATTCCGGAGTGCATGCAAGGCCTCATCGAGTGCCGGGGCGGTCTGCCGGTGTCGGGAGGCAAGTCGGACCCCGTCAAGACGGCTTCCAACAACGTCGACGGCGCCTCGAACGTCCTGGCCGGCGCCCAGGAGCAGCAGTCGGCGGCCAAGCAGCGGATCAAGTCAGCGGGCAAGGCGCTCGTCAAGATCGCCCGGGACATCCTGGGCGTGGACGCCGCGCTCGACTGCGTCTCCAGCGGGGACATGGGCGCCTGCGGCGAGACGCTGCTCAACATCGCGGGCAGCTTCGCCGGCGGCCTCGCCGGCAAGATCCTGGCGAAGTACGGCGCGCCGTGGAACTGGGCGAAGGGTGCCAAGCTCGCCAAGCGCGTCGTCGGCCTCGTCGGCGACCTGATCGGTGGCGTCAAGGACCTGTGGAAGGCGAACAAGGCCGTCGACAAGGCGGCGGACGGGTTGTCCAAGGCCAAGGACGCGCTGGCGGCGGCGAAGAAGAAGGCCGCGGAGACGCTCAAGAAGAAGAAGGTGGAGGCGGATTCGAAGCCGGATGCGGACCCGGATCCCGGACCGGCGTGTCACAGCTTCCTGCCCGGCACCACGGTTCTCATGGCCGACGGTACGTCCAAGCCCATCGAGGACGTCGAACTCGGCGACAAGGTGACCGTCACCGATCCGGAGACCGGCGAGACGACGGTCCGCGAGGTCGCGGGCACGATCGTCACCGAGGACGACAAGCACTTCGTCGACCTCACGATCACCGGTGGGTCCGGCTCGGCAGAGGCTCTGATCTCCACCACGACGCACCCGTTCTGGGTGCCGTCGGAGGGCGAGTGGGTCGAGGCGGGTGACCTGCGGGCCGGCATGACCCTGCGCACCGCGAGCGGTGGAACGGCGGAGGTCACGGACACGCGCCACTTCGACAGGCGCCAGCGCACTCACGACCTCACGGTCACCGGAATCCACACGTACTATGTGTCGGCGGGCAACACGCCGGTCCTCGTGCACAACTGTGACATTTCGATGGACGAGGCCGTGAACCGTGCCGTCGCGCACGTGGGCGACGATGCCACGGTGGTGCGGTCCGGAAGCGGCGGCGTTCAGTTCATGAGCGTGACGACCGACGATGCGGGCAACGCGGTCAGGAAGATTGCGCGGTTCGATGTGAACCCCCACAGTCCTCATGTCCAGAAGCTCGGACCGCACCTCAATCTGGAAACCCAGGTCAACGGAAAGACAGTGACAAGTGGTCCACTCAAAGACCCGCACACCCCCATCGATCCATCCACGATCCGGCCGGGTGACTACTGGCCGTAGACGACCGGCGGAGACGTGATGCTGAAAGTCCTTCGCGAGGATGCGACCCGGGAGACGGAAATCTCCGGTACGCGCTCCGAGTTGCTGGCCCTGGGGCAGTTGCTTCGGAGCGGTCATGGGGAGCTTCCCGCGGCGACGGTCCCGAACCCGGCCCCGTACGGCAGATCCCTGTCGCGGATCGGACTCCTTCGAGCGGACGGAAAGGCAAGGGTCGCCCTCTCCGAGGACGGCGAATCCCTGGAGATCCAGGGCGATGCGGAGTCACTTGCTCTGTTCGCCGACAATCTCGAGGGGTTCGCCCTGGAAGCGGATCAGGACGACCATCTCCACGTGGAGTATTTCCCCGAACACGACTATCTGGCCGAAGAGTCGCAGCCGTTGGTCTTCGGCATGGACTCGGATGCGCCGCAGCCGTCGTGAGGCGGCTGTGACGCAGTGATCCGTCAGTGAGTTCACCACGCAGAGGGACCGTCCCCGGTGTCACCGGGGGCGGTCCTCCTCGTTCGCCTGGTACGGCCCGCAGAGATACGAGTCCCGCCTGGACCTGACGACCGTCTCCCGTCGCGACTTGCGGTGGCACTGCTTCCAGGGACTCGTCCTCGGTGCGAGACAGAAGCCCCTGCCTCTGTGTGAAGCAGCTCCGTAGCCGTTCGGCCGCGCGCCCCGCTCAGTGGTCCGGGAGCAAGGTCCAGAAGTGGTCGACGATCTCGTCGAGGTAGCGCCGTCCGTCCTCGCCGGAGGCCGTGCTGCCGCCGGCCCGGCTGAGGGTGGCCGCCAGGAGGGTCTGGTAGTCCTGCTGCATGGTGCGCAGGGGGTCCTTCAGGTCGCGGCGGTCGATGGCGACGAGCTTGGCGATGGCGCGGATGTGGGCCTGCCAGCGGGTGGAGACGGCCTCGGTGAGGAGGCGGGCCAGTTCGTTCTCGAGTCCGGTGATGGCGATGAAGTCGCGTGCGGGAAGGCCGAGAACGCTGCCGAGAGCGGCGGACTGGCGCGTGTCCCCGGTCCACACGCCGGTCTCTTCCATGTGGTGGTAGGCGTCGAGCGTCAGTCCCGTGGCGCGTGCGACGTCCTCGACGGGAAGTCCGCGGGCGAGGCGGTGCTCGCGCAGGGTACGGGCGTGACCCATGAGCTCGCCGGGGGCGCACCACAGGGCACCGGCCAGGGCGGTGAGTTCGTCTGCGGTGGGCAGTGCCGTGCCGCGTTCCCACGCCGCGACGTGGTCGGATGTGATGTGGGTCATGCCGTAGGAGGCGCGCATGCCGTAGGCGACGTGGCCGTGCGCCATCCCGAGTTTCTCGCGCAGAGTGCGGGCGGCGCGCGCGTTGAAGGGGAGGGGTGGATGCACGGTGCGAGAGTAGGCAGTTACTCGCCGCTACTCCATGGCCACTGTCGCCTGCATCCCGTTATGCGGGATAGGTCGTCAGGGATTTCGTAGGAAGCCACAGGGGGTCGCCGAGCAGCCGAATTCCCTTTCGTTACGGCCTGGTTGTGTACCGCGTCGCGCCACGTATGATCCGCTCGCGAGGTGCCGCATGTGTGTTCGCACAACAGTCGTGAACGCTCTTTCCCCGCGGCGCCGTCATCCTTCTCCCTCCCACTTGCAGGCCCAGGAGACGCCGTCATGCAGAACAGCGCGACCAGCCCGGCCGACGCGCCGCCCACCGGAACCGGCGGCCCGTTCGACCGGTTCTTCGGCATCACCGAACGTGGCTCGACGTACGGCCGGGAGATACGCGGCGGCTTCGCCACGTTCTTCACCATGGCGTACATCCTCGTGCTCAACCCGATCATCCTGAGCAGCGCGAAGGACAAGTTCGGTGAGCAGCTGGACGCCGGTCAACTGGCCACCGTCACGGCGCTGGTGGCGGCGGTCATGACCCTGATCATGGGTGTGGGCGGCAATCTGCCGCTCGCCCTGGCCGCGGGCCTGGGCATCAACGCCGTCGTCGCCTTCCAGGTCGCCCCCCTGATGGGCTGGGACGACGCGATGGGCCTCATCGTGCTGGAAGGCCTGCTGATCTGCGTCCTGGTGGTGACCGGTCTGCGCGAGGCCGTCATGCACGCCATCCCGCAGCCCCTCAAACAAGCCATCAGCGTCGGTATCGGCCTGTTCATCGCGTTCATCGGGTTCGTGGACGCCGGGTTCGTCACCCGTATCCCGGACGCCGCGAACACCACCGTGCCCGTGCAGCTCGGCACCGGCGCGCTCACCGGCTGGCCCATGCTCGTCTTCTGCCTCGGCGTGCTGCTGACGATCGTGCTCCTGGCGCGCAAGGTCAAGGGCGCCATTCTCATCAGCATCGTCCTGATGACGGTCGTCGCCGTCGTCGTCAACGAGTTGGCGGACGTCAAGTCCTGGGGCCTGACCACGCCCTCGCTGCCCGACAAGCCGTTCGCCGCCCCTGACTTCGCCCTGCTCGGCAACTTCGATCTGTTCGGCTCGTTCGGCCAGGTCAGCGTGCTGACCGTGGTTCTGCTCGTCTTCACCCTGGTCCTGTCGGACTTCTTCGACACCATGGGCACCGTCGTCGGTGTCACCGCCGAAGCCGGACTTCTCGACGAGCGCGGTCAGGTCCCCGGCCTGGGCCGCGTTCTTCTCATCGACGGTGCCGCCGCCGTCGCGGGCGGCGCCGCCTCCTCCTCGTCCGCCACCACGTACATCGAGTCCGCCGCGGGTGTCGGTGAAGGTGCGCGTACCGGTTTCGCCAACCTGATCACCGGCGGTCTGTTCGCTCTCGCCCTCTTCCTCGCCCCCGTCCTGACGATCGTGCCCCTCCAGGCCGCGGCCCCGGCCCTCGTCGCCGTCGGGTTCCTGATGATGACCCAGGTCAGGCACATCGACTGGGACCGCTACGACGTCGCCGTCCCCGCCTTCCTGACCATCGTCGTCATGCCGTTCACCTACTCCATCACCAACGGCATCGGCGCCGGCTTCATCGCCTACGTGGTCATCAAGGCGTGCCTGGGCAAGGCCCGCGAGGTGCACTGGCTGCTGTGGGGTACCGCCGCGCTGTTCCTCGTCTACTTCGCCATCGACCCGCTGGAGCAGCTCCTCGGCATCAAGTAGCCGTCGCGGCGGGCCGACAGGCCCGGGTGGAAAGCGCGGTTCCATGACGGGTGAGGGCCGTCCCCGGTGTCACCGGGGGCGGTCCTCCTCGTTGTCGACGTCCGTCACGATCGTCTTCGAGGTCAGGCGGTCGTCCTTGAAGCAGAGCCGGTACGCCGGCGTCGTCTCGTACTTCTTCGCGCGGTAGTACTCGCAGCGGCCCGCGTCCGCCGGCTCCCGCTGGACGCCCGACGGCGGCCCGTCCAGGGAGAGGCGGGGGAGGCGGGTGAGGACGTCCGCGCGGGTGTCGCCCACGCGGATGCGGTCGTACTGGGCGCGTTCCATCACGGTGCGGGAGTCGCTCCAGAAGCGGAAGCCGAGGATCAGCAGGGCAAGCACCGCGCCGACCGCTACCGGGACGGTCAGGGCCTGGAGCAGGCCGCGCCGTACGCGGCGGCGGGCGTCGTCGAGTTCGCGGGCCGCCGTGGGGGCCGTCGGCGGTGTGGGGGCGGCGCCGGACGAGAGCGGGAGACGCGCCGTCACCGTGAAGCCGTCAGCGCTCGGACCGTGGGTGAGCGTGCCGCCCGCCAGGCGCACCCGTTCGTCCAGGCCGACGAGGCCCGTTCCGCCGGCGGAGGGGGAAGCAGCGGACGGTGGAAGGGGGTTGGTGACGCGGACGGTGACGTCGGCGTCACCGCAGGACAGCCCGACGCGCACCGCCGCGCCGGGCGCGTGCTTCGCCGCGTTCGTCAGGGACTCCTGGACCACGCGGTGCACGGCCCGGGCGGTCATCGGCGGAAGGCCGGCGCGCGGGCCGTCCTCGTGGAGGTGTACGTCCAGCCCCGAGTCGCGGGCCCGTTCCACCAGTGCGCCCACCGTCTCCCCGCTGGGCGCGGTAGGGGCGGGCTCCCCGTCGGCGCGCAGCACGCCGACGATGTCCCGCAGCCGGGCGGTCGCCTCCGCCGCCGCCTCGCGGAGTTCGCGGGCCGCCTGCTGCTGCCGGGGTCCGAGGCCCGCGTCGACCTCCAGGGCCGCGGCCCGTACACCGATCAGCGACAGGTCGTGGCCGAGCGAGTCGTGCATGTCCCCGGCGATCCTCGACCGCTCCCGCAGCCGCTCCCGGTCGGCCACCGCCTGCTGTTCGCGTTCCATACGGTCGGCCAGCTGCCAGCCGGCCGAGACGAGTTGGGCGTACTGGCGCACGTAGCGGCCGACCAGCCAGGGGACGACGATCGTGAACAGCAGGGTGATCAGGAGGGCGAACCAGGTCCACAGGTCCTCCAGCGCCAGGCCGAGTGCCAGCCCCGCCGACGCGATGCCGGCGAAGGTGAGCAGCGCCGGGCGGGCGGTCGCCGTGCGGCGGCCGGAGAGATATCCGAAGGCGGCCATGGCGGGTGCGTAGGAGGCGGTGAAGAGTTCCGGTGTCTGCCAGGCGCTGAGGGAGACGGCGACGACCAGGGACAGCAGCGGCCACGACCGGCACAGCAGGACCGCGAGGCCGAGCAGGGGGACGCCGGTGCCGACCCACCACCACGAGCCGCCGTCGTTCGGGTCGGAGCGGAGCAGGACGCAGCCGGCGAGCACCACCCACAGGGCGAGGTCGGTGAGGCGTTCGCGGGCGTTCTCTCTGCGCATGCCCCCACCCTGCCAAAGGCCCCGTGCCCGGGGCCTCTGACGAAAGTGGGGGCGCAGCCTACTGCTGCTGCTTCGCCGCCATGAACGCCGCGAGAGTGTCGGTCACCCACTGCTCGGCGGCCTCCTTGCCGACGCCGAGCGACGCCAGCGGACCGCTGCCGTCCTCCGCCTCCAGCAGGGCGAGCAGGATGTGCTCGGTGCCGATGTAGTTGTGCCCGAGGCGCAGTGCCTCGCGGAAGGTCAGCTCCAGCACCTTGCGGGCACGCGCGTCGTACGGGGCGATCTCCGGGAGTTCGTCGGCGGCCGGCGGGAGTGCCGTCGTCGCCGAGGCGCGGATCCGTTCGGGGTCGGCGCCCTGGGCGGCGAGCGCCTTCACGGCGAGGCCGTCGGGCTCGGCGAGCAGGCCGAGGACGAGGTGCTCGGGGCCGACGAAGGCGTTGCCGGCGGTGAGCGCCTCGTTGGCGGCCGCCGCGACGACGTTCCTGGCGCGGGGGGTGAAGCGGGCGAAGCCCTGACTCGGGTCGAGGTCGAGCGGCTGGTCGGACTGCTTGGTCACGAAACGCTTCTGGGCCGCCTGCTTGGTGACGCCCATGGAGGTGCCGATCTCGGTCCAAGAGGCGCCGGAGCGGCGGGCCTGGTCGACGAAGTGGCCGATGAGGTGGTCGGCGATGTCGCCGAGGTGACCGGCGGCGAGCACCGCGTCGGACAGCTGGTCGAGCGGCTGGGAGTGGACCTTCTTGATCGCCTCGATCAGATCGTCGAGGCGCACGGGATGCGTGAGACGCACAGGATCGGTCATGCGACAACCTTAGGTTGACGCACGAGGATCGTCAACCCGAAGTTGACGATCACGGTGTGTCCGCCACCAGCCCCGCCTCGTACGCCAGAATCGCCAGCTGCACCCGGTTCCTGAGCCCGAGCCTGCCGAGGACGGCGCTGACGTGTGCCTTGACCGTGCCCTCCACCACGTACAGCCGCGCCGCGATCTCCGCGTTGGACAGGCCGGCACCGACCAGCGCCACGACCTCCCGCTCACGGCCGGTCAACGGCTCCAGTGCCGTCCGGGCCTCCGCCGCCCGCGACATCCGTCCCGCGCCGAGCCGGTCGAGGACGCGACGCGCGATCTCGGGGGACAGGCAAGCGGCGCCGTCGGCCGCCGCGCGGACGCCCGCGATCAGCTCCCTGGGATCCCCGGACTTCAGCAGGAACCCGCTCACCCCCGCGCCCAGGGCCCGCTCGATGTACTCGTCCTCCGAGAAGGTGGTGAGCATGACCACCGCCGTCCCGGGCGCCACGTGCCGCAGCTCCTCCGCGGCGGCGAGCCCGTCGAGCCGTGGCATCCGGATGTCGAGCAGGGCGACGTCCGGCCGGTGCCCCAGGGTGAGTTCGACGGCCTGACGCCCGTCACCGGCCTCCGCGACCACCTCGACGCCCGGGTCGGCGGCCAGGATCGCCCGCACCCCGGCGCGCATCATGGTCTCGTCGTCGGCGAGCAGGACCCGTACGGGAGCGGCGCTGGTGCCGGTCGGGCCGGCGGAGGTGGTCATGCGGTCAGCCTAGACATCCCGCCGACCGCGGCGGATCAACTCCCGCTCGGCGCCCATGCGGACGGGCCGGCGGACGGGCCGGTGGACGGGCCGGCGGAAGGCCGGCGGACGGGCCGGCCCTTGTACGTGGAAGGGCGCTGTCCGGGAGCCGGTGCGGCGTCCCGGGCAGCGCCCCGGATCAGGGATGTGCGGTCAGCCTCAGAAGGTGAGCTTGAAGCTGTTGATGTAGCCGGTGTCGTAGCGGGCCACGTCCTGCACCCGCAGCTTCCAGGTGCCGTTGGCGACCTCGCTCGAGGCGTTGACCGTGTAGGTCGCCTTGACGTTGTCCGCCGAGTCCGAACCGCTCGAGTTCTTCAGGCGGTACGCGGTGCCGTCCGGGGCGAGCAGGTCGATGACCAGGTCACCGCGCCACGTGTGAACGATGTCGACGCCGACCTGAAGGGTGGACGGGGCGTTGCCGGTGCGGCCGGTGACGTTGACCGATGAGGTCACCGCGGCGCCCGCGTCCGGGATGCTGACGTCCGCCGTGTTCTCGAAGACCGTGCCCGGGTCCGGGTCGGGGTCGCCGCCGCCGGGGCGGGAACCGACGTTGATGCCGGCCCAGGCGTCGGTGACCGCCTTGACCTCGGCGCTGGCCGCACCGTACAGCTCCGTCGCGACCGCGAGGGTGCCGGTCCTGGCGCCCGCGTAGTCGGTGCGGGAGCTGAACTTGGTGGTGAGCGCCTTGTACCAGATCAGCGCGGCCTTCTCACGGCCGATGCCGGTCACCGGCAGGCCGTCGGAGGTCGGCGAGTCGTAGTTGACGCCGTTGACCGTCTTGGCGCCGCTGCCCTCGGAGAGCAGGTAGAACCAGTGGTTCGCCGGGCCCGAGGAGTAGTGGACGTCGACGTTGCCGATGCCCGAGTACCAGTAGTCCTTGGAGGAGCCGTCCCTGCTCGGCTTGTCCATGTAGCGGAGCGGGGTGCCGTCGCTGCGGATGTCGATCTTCTCGCCGACGAGGTAGTCGCCCACGTCCTGGGAGTTGTTCGCGCTGAACTCCACCGCCGCCGCGAAGATGTCGCTGGTGGCCTCGTTGAGACCGCCCGACTCGCCGCTGTAGACCAGGCCGGCCGTGTTGGAGGTGACGCCGTGCGTCATCTCGTGCGCGGCCACGTCGATCGAAGTGAGCGGCTTGGCGTTGCCGGACCCGTCGCCGTACGTCATGCAGAAGCAGCTGTCCTGCCAGAACGCGTTGACGTAGTTGTTGCCGTAGTGCACACGGGAGTACGCGCCGACGCCGTCACCGCGGATGCCGCTGCGGCCGTGCACGTTCTTGAAGTAGTCCCAGGTGAGGGCAGCACCGAAGTGGGCGTCGGCGCCGGCGGTCTCCAGGTTCGACGGCGAGCCGTTGCCCCAGATGTCGTCGGGGCCGGAGAAGAGCGTGCCCGTGCCGGACGTGCCGCGGTTGAGGTTGTACGTCTTGTGGTTGCCGCGGGTGGTGTCGGTGAGCGTGTACGAGGGGGCCGTGCCGAGGGTGACCTGCCCGCTGTACTGGGTGTTGCCGGTTCCGTTGTGGACGGCCTGCCACTCGTAGAGCTTCTCGCCGGTGGCCGCGTCCGTCACGACGTGCAGCTCGTTCGGGGTGCCGTCGTGCTGGAGCCCGCCGACCACGGTCTCGTAGGCGAGAGTCGGACTGCCGGTGCCCATCCAGACGACCTTGCGCGGGGCCCGCTCGGCCTTCGTCGCCTTCGAGCCCTCGGCCTTGGCGGCGCCGAGCGCCTGCCTCTCCGCCGTGGCCGGTGCGACGTCCGCGCTGGTGTCGACGCCCTTCAGGGCGGCGCGGGACGCCTTGGTGACCGCCTCGGTCGCACCCGTGGCGGACTCGGCGACCACGAGGTCGCCGCCGAGGACGGGCAGCCCGTCGTAGGTGCGCTCGTAACGGGTGTGCGTGGTGCCGTCGCGGTCCTGGGTGACGTCCCGGACGACCAGCTTCTCCTTGGCGGTGAGGCCGAGTTCCTTCGCGGTGGCGGCCGTCGTGGCGGACGCCTGGCGTATCAGCTCCGCGCGCTGGGCGGGGGACAGACTCTTGGGCAGTGCGCCCGGGTCGGCCTTGCCCGCCTGCGCGGCGGTGGGTGCCTCGGGCTGGGCGGCGGCCGAGGTTCCGGTCTGGAAGCCGACCGCGAGCAGGGCGGCGGTGGCGATGAGAGCTCCGGTCGCGGTGGCGCGCCGGCGATGCGTGGGTCTCACGCGGACTCCTTCTGCGAGGGGGGTACCGGTCGGCTGGGTGGGTCGGCCGGGCAGAGCATGCGGAGCTGTGGTGCGTGGATCGGGGGAAGACTGGCAGCCGTGGACATGTTCTGTCAGGAGCGCGACAAGAAGTTGGCCGGAATTCGTCCGTTGCCCGATAGGTCATGTTCGGTCAGCGGACGTTTCGCGGGTCGTTGCCCGCCGGGGCCCGGGCATTCGCCCCGGCCCGACCCGGAAAGCCACCGGATGTTCACGGCGAAGTCTGCATCTGTGAAGGCGGCGTAGCGGCGCGGCTGCTCGCGCTCCGGTACGGGCCTTCGAGGCATGGCTCATTCCGTACCGGGCGGGCGGCACGGGCGGCGTCGGGCGGTCTGCCCTGCGGGCCCCGGGGCCGCCCGTGCGACGGACCGGGCCCGGCGGCCCGGCCCGCCGAGCGGCTCAGCCGACCACGCTGTCCCGCCAGGCCCTGTGCAGTTCCGCGAACCGGCCCTCGCCGCCGATCAGTCGGGCGGGCGCGCCGTCCTCGACGATCCGGCCGTGCTCCATCACCAGCACCCGGTCCGCGATCTCGACCGTCGACAGCCGGTGCGCGATGACCACCGCCGTACGGCCCTGGAGCACCGTGTCCATCGCCCGCTGCACCGCCCGCTCACCGGGGATGTCCAGCGAGCTCGTCGCCTCGTCGAGGATCAGCACCGCCGGGTCGGCGAGCAGCGCCCGCGCGAAGGACACCAACTGCCGCTGCCCCGCGGAGATCCGTCCGCCCCGCTTGCGCACGTCCGTGTCGTAGCCGTCGGGCAGGGACTCGATGAAGTCATGGGCGCCGATCGCCTTGGCGGCCTGCTCGATGTCCGCGCGGCTCGCTTCCGGGCGCCCGAGCGCGATGTTCTCCGCGACCGTCCCGGAGAACAGGAACGCCTCCTGGGTCACCATCACCACCCCCCGGCGAAGGTCCGGCACGGCCAGGTCCCGCAGATCGGTCCCGTCGAGCAGGACCCGGCCCTCGGTGGGGTCGTAGAAGCGGGCCAGCAGCTTGGCGAGGGTCGACTTGCCCGCGCCGGTCGAGCCGACGACCGCGACGGTCTGCCCGGCGGGGATCGTCAGGTCGAACCGGGGCAGCACCTCCCCGCCCGTGCGGTAGGCGAAGCCGACCTGCTCGAACACCACCTCGCGGCCCGGCGTGCCGGACCTGCGCACCGGCAGTTCACGGGGTGCGCGGGCCTCCGGGACCGTCGGCTCCTGCGCCAGCAGGCCCGCGATCTTCTCCAGTGAGGCAGCCGCCGACTGGTAGGAGTTGAGGAACATCCCGAGCCGGTCGATCGGGTCGTACAGCCGCCGCAGGTACAGCACGGCCGCGGCCAGTACACCCAGGGCGAGCGTGCCCTGAGCGACCCGGTAAGCGCCCCACAGGACCATCGCCGCGACAGCGGTGTTGGCGACGAGCCGGGAGCCGACGACGTAGCGCGCCATCTCCAGCAGGGCGTCGCCGTTGGTGCGTTCGTGGCGGTGGTTGAGCTGCTCGAAGTCGGCGTCGTTGGCCCGTTCGCGGCGGAAGGCACGCACCGGGCGGATGCCGTTCATCGTCTCCGCGAACTTCACGATGACCGCCGCGATCGCCGTGGAGCGGTTCATGAAGACGGACTTGGCCCGCCGCTGGTAGACCCGCACCAGCAGATAGAGCGGCACGAACGACAGGACCGCCATGCCGCCGATCCCGAGGTCGAGCCAGAGCAGCATCGCCGAGATGTACACGAAGGCGAGCACGACGCCGATGAGTTCCTGAAGCCCCTCGCTCAGCAGCTCGCGCAGTGACTCGACGTCGGTCGTGGAGCGGGAGATCAGCCGGCCCGAGGTGTACCGCTCGTGGAAGTCGACGCTCAGCGCCTGGGCGTGGCGGAAGATGCGCCCCCGCAGATCGAGGAGCACGTCCTGGTTGACCCGGGCGGAGGCCCGGATGAAGGCGTACTGGAGCGCTCCCGCGGCCACCGCGCACAGCGCGTACCCGGTGCCGACGGCGACCAGCGGACCGTAGTCCGCCGCACGGAAGGCCGGGACGCCGCGGTCGATGGCGTACGCCACCAGCAGCGGGCCCGCCTGGACGGCGGCCTGCTGGAGGAGCAGCAGCACCGCCGCGAGCGCGACACGCGCACGGCGGGGCGCGAGGAGGGAACGCAGCAGGGCGCCGGTCGCGCCGGCCGGCGCGGGCAGGGCGTCCCGGTCGAACGGGTCGCCCGCCGGTTCACCCTCCCCGGGCGGCGCCGTGCCGTCGAGGGGGCCGGCAGCGGCCGCAGGGCCGCTCGTCGCGGGCCCGGTCGCGGTGCGGGCCGCCCCGCGCGTGTCCGGGCCGGTCGCCGACGTGTCCGCCGGGCCGCCCGCAAGCTGGTCCGCCGACGTGTCCGCCGGGCTGCCCCCGGGCTTGTCCGCCGCCCTCTCCGCCGGTTCACCCGCAGTTGCCGCGCCCTCTGCCGGCCCTGCCGTCGCCGGCCCCTTTGTCGACCCTGCCGTCACCGTGCCGTCCCTTCGGTCCCCGCGATCGCGTCCGCGTCCGTCCGGCCCTTCGGCGTCTTCGCGCGGTCGCGGTCACCGGCCACCGGCCCGCACGTGCCGGTCCCGGACCGGCCTGCCATGTCGGCCGGACCGTCTGCCCTTTCCACGCCGGTCCCGGACCCGTCCGCCATATCCGCCGGGCCGTCGGGCCCCTCCGTGCCGGACATCAGCCATGCGTACTCGGCGTTCGTGCGCAGCAGTTCGTGGTGCGTGCCGACCGCGGTGATACGGCCGCCCGACAGCAGCGCGACCCGGTCGGCGAGCATCACCGTCGACGGCCGGTGCGCCACCACCAGCGCGGTGGTGTCCTCCAGGACCCGGCGCAGCGCCGCCTCCACCAGGGCCTCCGTGTGCACGTCGAGCGCGGAGAGAGGATCGTCGAGGACCAGGAAGCGCGGCCCGCCGACGACGGCGCGCGCCAGCGCGAGACGCTGGCGCTGACCGCCCGACAGACTGAGGCCCTGCTCACCTACCTGGGTGGCGGCGCCGTGCGGAAGCGCGTCGACGAAGCCGGCCTGCGCGATGTCCAGCGAGCGCCGCAGTGCCGCCTCGCCGGCGCCCTGAGCGCCCATCAGGACGTTCTCCGCGACACTCGCCGAGAACAGCGTCGGCTCCTCGAACGCCACCGACACCAGCTCGCGCAGCCGTTCACGCGGCATGGTGGTGATGTCCTGCCCGTCGAGGGTGATCCGCCCGGACGTCGGCTCGTACAGCCGTGGCACCAGCGCCGTGAGGGTGGTCTTGCCGCTGCCCGTGCCGCCGACCAGGGCCATGGTCTCGCCGGGCCGCACATGGAGGTCGATCCGGGCGAGGACCGGTGCGCTGCCGTCGGGCGCGTCCGGGTAACGGAACCCGACGCCCTCGAAACGCAGTCCACCGGTCTCCGCCGGAACGCCGGCCCCAGCGGCGCCGCCCGTCCCGCGCCGCTGCTCCGTACGGGTCGCGGTCTCCCGTACGTCGTGCGTCTCGCGTTCCTCCGCGGCGTCCAGCACCTCGAAGTAGCGGTCGGCCGCGGTGGCCGCCTCCTGGCTCATGGCCAGCAGGAATCCGATCGAGTCCACCGGCCAGCGCAGCGCCAGGGCCGTCGACAGGAAGGCGACCAGCGTGCCCGCCGACAGCGTGCCGTCCGCGACCTGGATCGTGCCGAGCACCAGCGCCGCGCCGATGGCCAGTTCGGGAATGATCGTGATCAGAGCCCAGACGCTGCCCAGCAGACGCGCCTTGCCCAGCTCCGTGCCGCGCAGCCGTTCCGAGAGCCCCCGGAACGCCTCCGCCTGGCTGCGGTGCCGCCCGAAGCCCTTGATGACGCGGATGCCGAGGACGCTCTCCTCGACGACCGTCGTCAGGTCGCCCACCTGGTCCTGCGCCTTCCGCGCGACCAGCGAGTAGCGCGCCTCGAAGAGCGAACAGACGACCACCAGCGGCAGTACGGGGACGAGGAGGACGAGCCCCAGCGTCCACTCCTGCCCCAGCAGGATCACGAAACCGACGAGGATCGTGGTGGCGTTGACGAGCAGGAAGGTCAGCGGGAACGCCAGGAACATCCGGAGCAGCATCAGGTCCGTGGTGCCGCGCGAGAGCAACTGACCGGAGGCCCAGCGGTCGTGGAAGGCCACCGGGAGCCGTTGCAGATGGCGGAAGAGGTCCGCCCGCATGGCCGCCTCCACGCCCGCGAGCGGCCGCGCCACCAGCCATCGCCGGAAGCCGAACAGCACGGCCTCCGCGACTCCCAGCAACAGCAGGACCAGGGCCCCGAACCAGACCCCGCCCGGATCACCGGCCGCGACCGGCCCGTCGACGATCCACTTCAGCACCAGCGGGATGACCAGGCTGAGGCAGGAGGCCACTATGGCGACGAGAGCCGCGCTGAACAGGCGTGCGCGGACCGGGCGCACATAGGGCCACAGCCGCACGAGCGAACGCACGGCGGAGCGGTCCGTGGTGTCGGAGGCATCCGAATGTGTAGTGGGCATCAGGTGCGAGCCTACGGTTGACCACTGACACCGCTCATGTGGTTTTCCGCCGGGCGGGGCACCTCCGGTCAGGTGACCGCGGGCCCGCCGGGCCGGAGTCGTACGCCCGTATCAACCGATCGGCCGATGCCGGCTCGAGCGTGATGGGCGATGTGCCGGCCACCGGCCGCGCGGGAGTGTCGTGCCCATGGAAATCGTCCAAGTGAACGGCCTGCACAAGGCCTACGGTGGCCGGCCCGTCGTCGACGGGGTGAGCTTCGGGGTCGAGGAGGGCGAGATCTTCGGGATCCTCGGCCCGAACGGCGCCGGGAAGACCACCACCGTCGAATGCGTGGAAGGCCTCAGGACCCCCGACTCGGGCACGGTCAGGGTCGCCGGCCTCGACCCCGTGGACGACCACGAGAAGGTCACCCGGCTGCTCGGCGCGCAGCTCCAGGAGAGCGAGCTCCAGCCCAAGCTCACGGTGCGCGAGGCACTGGAGCTGTACTCGTCCTTCTACGAGCGGCCGGCCGACTGGCGGCCGCTCGCCGAGCGGCTCGGCCTGGTGCCCAAGCTCGGCGACCGGTTCGCGAAGCTCTCCGGCGGCCAGAAGCAGCGACTGTTCATCGCGCTGGCCCTGATCGGCAACCCACGGGTCGTCGTCCTCGACGAGCTGACCACCGGACTCGACCCGCGTGCCCGCCGGGACACCTGGCAACTGATCGAGGAGGTAAGGGACTCCGGCGTCACCGTTCTGCTGGTCACCCACTTCATGGAGGAGGCGCAGCGCCTCTGCGACCGGATCGCGGTCATCGACAAGGGCAGGGTCGCCGCGCTCGACACCCCCGCCGGGCTGATCGGCCGGTCCGCAGTGTCGACCGTCATCTCCTTCACCCCCTCCGGCCCGCTCGACGAGCGGGAACTGGCCGCGCTTCCGCAGGCCGCCTCCGTCGCCACCACCGACGGCCGGATCACCGTCCACGGCACCGACGAGACCGTCACCGCCGTGATCTCCTTGCTGGCCAGGCTCGGCATCACCGCCCGTCAGCTCCGTGTCTCCGAGACCTCTCTGGACGACGCGTTCCTCGACCTCACGGAGGAAAGGCTCTGATGACCACCGCCGCCCCCGCCCCCGCCCCCGGCACGGCCCCGGTGCCCGCACGTGTCCCGGCCTGGGCCGCCGTGCTGCGGACCGAGGCCCGCCTCTTCTCACGGGAACCCGGATCGCTGTTCTGGATCCTCCTCTTCCCGACGCTGCTCATGACGATCCTCGGCCTGATCCCCTCCTTCCGGGAGGCGTCCGACGACATCGGCGGCCGCCGCGTCATCGACCTCTACGTCCCGGTCGCCGTGCTGCTCGCCGTGATCATGGCCGGGCTGCAGGCGATGCCGCCCGTCCTCGCCGGCTACCGCGAACGCGGCATCCTGCGCCGGATGTCGACCACCCCGGTCCGGCCCTCCGTGCTGCTGTCGGCCCAGCTCGCCCTGCACGGCGTGGCGGCGCTCGCGTCCGCCGTGCTGGCGCTGGCCGTCGGACGCGTCGCCTTCGGCGTCGCCCTGCCGGGGCAGCCCGCCGGCTACGTGCTGGCCATGCTGCTGACGACCGCGAGCGCGCTGGCGCTGGGCGCGACGGTCTGTGCCGTCTCCCGCAATCAGAAGGTCGCCACCGCCGTCGGATCGGTGATCTTCTTCCCGTCGATGTTCACCTCGGGCGTGTGGCTGCCCGTCCAGACCATGCCCGGCACACTCCAGCGCATCGTGGAGTTCACACCGCTGGGCGCGGCGTCACAGGCGCTGGACCGGGCGGCGGCGGGCAGTTGGCCCGCATGGACGGACCTCGGCGTCACGGGGCTGTGGGCGGTGCTGCTCACCGCCGCGGCCGTCCGCTGGTTCCGCTGGGAGTGATCACCGTGGCCGTGGTGGGGGACACTTGGCGCATGAGGCTGTCCGACGCGGTGCAGAGGCCGGGAACGGCCGTACCGATAGAGGAGCGCTGGGCGCAGTTCTACCGCTACGGCCCCTACGCCTTCCTGGGTCTCGCGACCGTGATCGCCGTCGCCGTCGCCGGTGACTTCATGGACGGTACGGAGATGCGCGTCGCGGGCGTACTGGCCCTCGCGGCCCTCGCGCTCCAGGTGTGGTGGGGCGTGCGCCGGCCGGACCAGGAGGAGCACGCCAGGGCCGGGCAGATCTATTACGCCCTGCGGACCGTCATCGCCTTCGCCCTCACCTGGCTGAATCCGCTCTTCTCCGTCTACGCCGTCCTCGGTTACTTCGACGCGGGCCATCTGCTGCCCGGCCGCAGGGCGTACGCGGGACTGCTGGCCACCGCCGTGACCATGGCGGGCTCCCAGGCCGGCGGCCTGCCGCCCGCGTCCACGCTCCAGTGGGTCCTCTTCGGCGGTCTGTACGTCCTCAACGCCTCCCTGTGCCTGATATTCGCCCGCTTCGGCGTCCAGGAGGCGGAGCGGGCCAAGGAACGCCTGGCCACCATCCAGGCGCTGGAGCTCGCCAACGCCCGCCTGGAGCAGGCCCTCGAGGAGAACGCGGGCCTGCACGCCCAACTCCTCGTGCAGGCACGCGAAGCGGGCATCGCGGACGAACGCGGCCGGCTCGCCGCCGAGATCCACGACACCATCGCGCAGGGCCTGGCCGGCATCATCACCCAGCTCCAGGTCGTCACGTCCACCGACGACCCGGACGTCGCCGGCGAACATCTGAGCCGGGCCTACGCCCTGGCCCGCCACAGCCTCGGTGAGGCCCGCCGCTCCGTGCAGAACCTCGGTCCGGCGGCCCTCGAGCACGCCACCCTTCCCGAGGCACTGGAGAAGACGGTCGCCGACTGGTCCCGGCGCACCGGCGTGCAGGCCCGCTTCACCGTCACCGGCACCGAGGAGCACCTGCACGACGAGGTCGCCGCCACCCTGCTGCGGATCGCGGAGGAGGCCCTCGCCAACACCGCCCGGCACGCGGACGCCGCACGGGCCGGCGTCACCCTGTCCTACATGGGCGACGAGGTCACTCTCGACGTCCGCGACGACGGCCGGGGCTTCGACCCCCTCGCCGTCGCGCCGCGTTCCGGCTCCGGCGGCTTCGGGCTGGACGGCATGCGGGCGCGCGCCGAGCGGATCGCGGGCACCGTGGCCCTCGAATCGGAGCCGGGCCAGGGCACGGCGGTGTCCGCTCGCGTACCGTTGGTGCGCCATGGCTGAACACCCTGTCAACGAGCGCGCCGTCACGCTGATCGTCGTCGACGACCATCCCGTCGTACGGGACGGCCTGCGCGGCATGTTCGAGGCCGGGGCGGGCTTCCAGGTCCTCGGCGAGGCGGCGGACGGCCCCGCGGGCGTCGAACTCGCCACCCGTCTCGACCCCGACGTGGTCCTGATGGATCTGCGCATGCCCGGCGGCGGGGGAGTGGCCGCCATCGCCGAACTGGCCCGCCGGGGCGCCCGGTCGAGGGTCCTCGTCCTCACCACGTACGACACGGACTCCGACACCCTGCCCGCCATCGAGGCGGGCGCGACCGGCTACCTCCTCAAGGACGCGCCCCGCGAGGAGCTGTTCACGGCGGTACGGGCCGCCGCCGAGGGGCGTACGGTCCTCTCGCCCGCGGTCGCCTCACGCCTCGTCTCGCATGTCCGCACCCCGGCGGCGCCCGGCAACGAAGGTCTGTCGGCGCGTGAGCGGGAGGTGCTGGAGCTCGTCGCCAAGGGCACCTCCAACCGGGCGATCGCCCGCGAACTGTTCATCAGCGAGGCCACGGTGAAGACCCACCTCACCCATATCTTCGGCAAGCTCGGCGCCAAGGACCGGGCCGCGGCGGTGGCTCTGGCGTACGACCGCGGCATCCTCGGCTGAACCGCCGGGCCGCGCCACCGGCCCGGCGGCGTGTCAGGTCCGCACTCTCAGCAGCAGCACCGACCTCCCCGGCACCCGCACCACGCGACCGCCCTCGTGCACGGTGCCCGGGGCCGTGCTCTGGTCCTCCAGCGAGGTGTCCACGACCAGTTCGTACGCCGCCGCCCACGGCGGCCCCGGCAGCCGGAAGTCCACCGGCTCCGCCGCCGCGTGCAGCACCGTCAGGAAGCTGTCGTCCGTCACCTCGCAGCCCCGCGCGTCACGGCCGGGGATGTCCCGGCCGGAGAGGTAGAGGGCGACTGTGGCGGACGGCGCGTACCAGTCCTCCTCGGCCATCTCGGTGCCGTGCGGCGTGAACCAGGCAAGGTCCCGCAGCCCGTCGGCGGCCTGCGGCCGGCCGGAGAAGAAGGCGCGTCTGCGCAGCACCGGATGGCTGTGCCGCAGCGCCAGCAGCCGCCGGGTGAGCTGCAGCAGACCGGCGGGCCCGGGCTGCTCGAGCAGCGACCAGTCCACCCAACTGACTTCGTTGTCCTGGCAGTAGGCGTTGTTGCTGCCGCCCTGTGTGCGGGCCATCTCGTCGCCGGCGACCAGCATGGGCACGCCCGTCGACACCAGCAGGGTGGTCAGCAGGTTGCGCAGCTGCCGGCGGCGCAGGGCCAGGACGGCCGGATCGTCGGTCTCGCCCTCGGCGCCGCAGTTCCAGGAGCGGTTGTCGTCGGTGCCGTCCCGGTTGCCCTCGCCGTTGGCCTCGTTGTGCTTGCGTTCGTAGCTGACCAGGTCGCGCAGGGTGAAACCGTCGTGGGCGGTGATGAAGTTGATGGACGCGTACGGCCGCCGGCCGCCCCAGGCGTACAGATCGCTGGAGCCGGACAGCCGGTAGCCGAGATCACGCACGTCGTGCAGCGCACCGCGCCAGAAGTCGCGCACGGAGTCCCGGTAGCGGTCGTTCCACTCCGTCCACAGCGGCGGGAACGCCCCCACCTGGTAGCCGCCGTTGCCCACGTCCCACGGCTCGGCGATCAGCTTCACCCGGCGCAGCACCGGGTCCTGCGCGATGACGGCGAGAAACGGGGAGAGCATGTCGACGTCGTGCATCGAGCGGGCCAGCGCCGCCGCCAGGTCGAAGCGGAAGCCGTCGACGCCCATCTCGGTCACCCAGTAGCGCAGCGAATCGGTGATCAGCCGCAGCACATGGGGCTGCACCACATGCAGGGTGTTGCCGCACCCCGTGTAGTCCGCGTATCTGCGGGCGTCCGCCTGGAGACGGTAGTAGCCGCGGTTGTCGATCCCGCGCAGGGACAGCATCGGCCCCAGCTCGCCGGCCTCCGCCGTGTGGTTGTAGACCACGTCGAGGATGACCTCGATCCCCGCGGCGTGCAGGGCGCGCACCATCCGCTTGAACTCGCCGACCTGCTGACCGGCGGTGCCGGTGGCCGCGTAGGCCGCGTGCGGGGCGAAGTACCCGATCGAGTTGTAGCCCCAGTAGTTGCGCAGTCCGCGGCGCAGCAGATGGTCCTCGTGCGCGAACTGGTGCACCGGCAGCAGTTCCACCGCCGTCACACCGAGCCGCACCAGATGCTCGATCGCCGCCGGGTGGGCGAGCCCCGCGTACGTGCCCCGCAGTTCCTCCGGGATCCCCGGGTGCAGCCGGGTGAATCCGCGGACGTGCAGTTCGTAGATGACCGAGTCGGCCCAGGGCGTCTTGGGCCTGCGGTCGTCCATCCATTCGTCGCCGCCGGCGTCGTCGTGGACGACCACGCCCTTGGGGACGAACGGGGCCGAGTCCCGGTCGTCGCGGACGGTGTCGGCGACGTGCTGCTCCGGCCAGTCGCGCACATGCCCGTAGACCTCCGGGGGCAGGGCGCCGTAGTCGTTGCCCGGGCCCGCGTCGACGGCCCTCGCGTACGGGTCGAGCAGTAGCTTCGCGGGATTCCACCGGGCTCCCGTCCAGGGGTCCCAGCGGCCGTGCACGCGGTATCCGTACCGGGTGCCGGGCCCCACGCCGGGCACGAATCCGTGCCAGATCTCGTGGGTCAGTTCGGTGAGCGGCAGCCGGGTCTCCGCGCCCCGCTCGTCGAAGAGGCAGAGCTCCACACCCTCCGCCCCGCCGGCCCACAGCGCGAAGTTGGTCCCCGCCACCCCGTCCGACCCCACCCGGAACCGCGCGCCCAGAGGGGTCGGCGCCCCCGGCCACACGGGTGGTCTGCGGGAGCCCGCGTCCGTCTCCCGGGCATCCGTCCTCGAACGGCGTGCGGCCGGGCCGGCCACCGCCGAACGGGTGCCGGGCGGTTCGCCCGGCACCTTCTCCCGCACCGTCTCCTGCTCGGCTGCGCTCGACACCTGCCGGCCTCCCGCGGCTCGTCGGGCCCCCGCTCGAGGTGCTCCCGGGCGGCAGGTCCCGCAAGGAGCACTGCCCGCGGCGTCCCGGCCGCGGCACCCCACGCGTGGTCCTGTCACCATTTCTGCCCGCGCCGCCCCGGTCCCAACATCGCCCGCCGTTCACGTTGCCCCCGCCGGGTGGTCGTCGTTGACCGGTACGTGAGACATGTACTGAAGCGGGCAGGGCACAGGGCCGCGGTCGCCCTGGCAGGGGCAGGACTGATCGCGGGCCTCGTCGGCTGCTCCGGCGGGATGCCGGGCATCGGCGACAAACCAGGGGGGACCAAGGACACCATCCGGGTGACTCCCGAGGACGGCGCGAAAGAGGTGCGCCCCCACGACACCGTGGAGGTGCGGCTGCCCAGCGGGCGGCTGGAGCGGGTCGAGGTCACCCGGATCGAGGACGCCACGAAGACCGTGGTCAAGGGGCGGATCTCCGGCGACGGGCTGCGCTGGGCGCCCGAGAAGGGCACCCGGCTGAAGCTCGCCGCCAAGTACAGCGTGGACGTGGTGGCGCTGGACGGCCACGGCCGGCGCTCCGCCCGCCACACGACGTTCACGACCCTGGTCCCGGACAGCCGGTTCATCGGCTACTTCAAACCGGAGAATCGTTCGACCGTGGGCACCGGGATGATCGTGTCCTTCGCCTTCAACCGGAAGATCGAGAACCGGGCCGCCGTGGAGCGCGCGATCCGGGTGAGCTCGCAGCCGCCGGTGGAGGTCGTCGGGCACTGGTTCGGCAAGGAGCGGCTCGACTTCCGGCCCCGGACGTACTGGAGTCCGGGCACCGAGGTCACCGTCGACATGCGGCTGCGGGACGTCGAGGCGGCGCCCGGCGTGTACGGCATCCAGAACCGGACCGTCTCCTTCACGATCGGCCGGTCCCAGGTGTCCCTGGTCGACGCGGCGGCGCACACCATGAAGGTGGTGCGTGACGGAGAGGTCCTCGCGACCGTTCCGATCACCGCCGGCGCGCCCAAGTCCACGACGTACAACGGCAAGATGGTGGTCACCGAGATGTACGACGTCACCCGGATGAACGGCGCGACCGTCGGCTTCACGAAGAAGGACGGCAAGAGCGAGTACGACATCAAGGACGTGCCGCACGCCATCCGGCTGACCACCTCCGGAACCTTCCTGCACGGCAACTACTGGACCCCCGCCGACGTCTTCGGCTCGGACAACGTCTCGCACGGCTGCGTGGGGCTCAGGGACGACAAGGGCGGCAGCGGCGATTCCCCGGCGGGCTGGTTCTTCGACCGCACCCTGATCGGGGACGTGGTGGAGGTCGTGGGGTCCAAGGACAGGACGGTCGCACCGGACAACGGCCTCGGCGGCTGGAACCTCGACTGGCAGCGCTGGAAGGCGGGTTCGGCGCTGCGCTGACCGGGCAGAACCCTCTCGCCTCCCCCTAGGCGGCCCCACCACGGTCCGATGGACGACTTGGGACCGAACGGTGACATTCGGGGGCACATTTGACGACCTGCGGTGTGATTATCTATCGCCGTGCGTGCGTGAGGCGCGCGGGGGTGGGGGCCGTGGCGGTGCCAGGCCGTGCGAGGGGAGTACACGACTGTGAACGGGCAGCCGATATCGGGGGCATCGGCCGGAACCGGACGCGGGCGCGGGGGCGCCGTGCTGTCCGCTCTGGTCATGGGGGCGATGCTGGTTCTGACCGCCTGCGGAGGCGGGAGCTCCGCCAAGGGCGGTGACAAGGACCCGGGCAGCAAGGACGGCAGCGGCAAGGTCGGGAACGCGGCGTCCCAGGCGGTGGTCACCATCTCGCCGAAGGACGGCGCGGACGCGGTCGCGACGATGGGCGCCCTGAAGGTGACCGCGGCGAAGGGCAAGCTGACGACGGTCACCGTGCAGGACGACAAGGGCACGAAGATCGAAGGCAGGATCGCCGCGGACGGCGCCAGTTGGCAGCCGCTGCAGCACCTCGCGGGCGCCACCAAGTACAAGGTTCACGCCGTCGCCGAGGACACGGACGGCCGTGAGTCCGCCAAGGACACCACCTTCACCACGCTGGTTCCCAAGAACACCTTCATCGGCCACTACACGCCGGAGGACGGTTCCACCGTCGGCGTCGGCATGCCGGTCTCCATCAACTTCACCCGCGGCATCACCGACCCGGCGGCGGTCGAGAAGGCCATCACGGTGACCGCCGAGCCGTCCGTGCCGATCGAGGGCCACTGGTTCGGCAACGACCGCCTCGACTTCCGTCCCGAGGAGTACTGGGCCGCGGGCACGAAGGTCACCGTGAAGCTCAACCTGGACGGCGTCGAAGGCCGCCCCGGCGTGTACGGCAAGCAGGCCAAGACCTTCTCGTTCACCATCGGCCGCAGCCAGGTCTCCACCGTCGACGCGAGCGCCAAGACCATGAAGGTCGTGCGCGACGGCAAGGAGATCAAGAACATCCCGATCACCGCCGGAGCGCCGTCGACCACGACCTACAACGGGCAGATGGTCATCAGCGAGAAGTACAAGGTGACCCGGATGAACGGCGCCACCGTGGGCTTCGGCGGCGAGTACGACATCAAGGACGTGCCGCACGCGATGCGGCTGTCCACCTCGGGCACCTTCGTCCACGGCAACTACTGGGCCTCGGCCGGGACGTTCGGCTCGGCGAACGTCAGCCACGGGTGCATCGGACTGCGGGACGTGCGCGGCGCGTACGACAAGAACACCCCGTCGGCCTGGTTCTTCAACAACTCGATCATCGGCGACGTGGTGATCGTGAAGAACTCCAAGGACAAGCAGATCGCTCCGGACAACGGCCTCAACGGCTGGAACATGTCCTGGTCCGAGTGGACCAAGTAGGACGCCACGCGGGGCCCGGTGCTGTGAGCAACAGCACCGGGCCCCGACGCGTTAACGCGCACTAACCTCTGCTGCATGACCGTTTCACTGGAAGTCTCCGAAGGCGTCGGCACCATCAGGCTCGACCGCCCCCCGATGAACGCCCTCGACATCGCCGTCCAGGACCGGCTGCGCGAACTCGCGGAGGAGGCCGGCCGCCGCGACGACGTGCGGGCCGTGATCCTCTACGGCGGCGAGAAGGTGTTCGCGGCAGGCGCGGACATCAAGGAGATGCAGGCCATGGACCACGCGGCGATGGTCGTGCGCTCCCGGGCCCTGCAGGAGTCCTTCACCGCCGTGGCCCGTATCCCGAAGCCCGTCGTCGCGGCCGTCACCGGCTACGCCCTCGGCGGCGGCTGTGAGCTCGCGCTCTGCGCCGACTACCGGATCGCCGCCGACAACGCCAAGCTCGGCCAGCCGGAGATCCTGCTGGGCCTCATCCCGGGAGCGGGCGGCACCCAGCGGCTGTCCCGGCTGATCGGCCCCTCCCGCGCCAAGGACCTGATCTTCACGGGCCGCATGGTCAAGGCGGAGGAGGCGCTCTCCCTCGGCCTGGTGGACCGGATCGTTCCCGCCGCCGAGGTGTACGAGCAGGCGCGCGCCTGGGCCGGGGCGCTGGCCAAGGGGCCCGCGCTGGCGCTGCGCGCGGCGAAGGAGTCGGTGGACGCCGGGCTCGAGACGGACATCGAGACCGGGCTCGCCGTGGAACGTAACTGGTTCGCGGGCCTGTTCGCCACGGAGGACCGGGAACGCGGCATGCGCAGCTTCGTCGAGGAAGGCCCGGGCAAGGCCAAGTTCCTCTGACCGCCCCGGCCGGGCCGGCCCGCCGCGTCCGGCCCCGGTTACCTGTGCGTACCGCACGCTCGGAAGGTGACAGCGGTGACTGTCGGGCGCCTGACGGCGCGTGACACCGTCACTCCTGTCACCGACCGAGGGAGTGCGCGTGAACAAGGGGTACGCGGTCTACTGCGACGCCGACCGGCACTTCTACGACGCGCCGCACCGCCTGGAGTTCGCAGAGGAGACCGCACACGGTTCCCTGTACGAGGCGGCGCGGCTGCCGGTCCCCGAGGGCTGGCTCAGCCACCGCACGGGCGACTGGCTCGCCCTGCGGCCCGTGGACCAGGCACTGCCGCCCCAGGGCTGGAAGATCCATGTCTCAGCCTCCCTCGCCAACGCGGAGTCGGTGCTCGCCGAGGTCCGGACGTACTGCCTGACGCACGAGGTCGCCTTCAAGTTCGTCCCGAGCCGCTACCTGCTGCACCAGCGCAACGCCAAGTACGCCGACCGGGCGGCGAGCGGCAAGTTCATCACGGTCTACCCGGCGGACGAGGACCGGTGCGGACGGATCGCGGGCGACCTCGCCGCGCTGCTCGACGGCGAGCCCGGCCCGTACATCCTCAGCGATCTGCGCTGGGGCGCGGGGCCGGTGCACCTGCGCTACGGGAGCTTCACCCGCCGCCACTGCTACGACGAGCACGGCGAACTGCGCCCCGCGATCGAGAACGGTGCCGGCACGCTGGTGCCCGACCCGCGCGAACCGGTGTTCCGGATACCCGAGTGGATCACCCCGCCCGGTTATCTGCGGCCCCATCTCGAGGCCCGCGGCGCGGTGGCCGTCACGGACCTGCCGTACCCCGTCGACAAAGCGCTGCACTTCTCCAACGGCGGCGGTGTCTACGAGGCACACCACAAGACCACCGGCAGGCGGGTCGTGCTCAAGGAGGCCCGCCCGTACGCCGGCCTCGCCGCCGACGGCGCCGACGCGGTGACCCGCCTGGAACGGGAACACCGGGCGCTTCGGCAGCTGTCGGGGCTCGCCTGCACGCCGGAGGTCGTGGACAGCTTCGTGCTGGGCGAGCACCACTTCCTCGCGCTCGAGCATGTGGCCGGCCGGCCCCTCAACTCCTTCTTCGCCCGCAGGCACCCACTGATCGACGCGGACCCGTCGCCCGAACGGCTTGCGGAGTACACGCGGTGGGCGATGCGGATGCACGGCCTGGTCGAGCAGGCGGTGGCCGACGTCCACGCGCGCGGAGTGGTCTTCAACGATCTGCACCTGTTCAACATCATGGTCGCCGAGGACGAGGAGTCCGTCGTCCTGCTCGACTTCGAAGCGGCACGCCCCGTGGAGGAGCGCGGCAGGCAGATCGTCGCCCACCCGGCGTTCGTCGCACCCGCCGACCGGCGCGGCACCGACGTCGACCGCTATGCGCTGGCCTGCCTGCGGATCGCCCTGTTCCTGCCGCTCACCAGCCTGCTCGCCGTCGACCGGGACAAGGCCGCACACCTGGCCGACCTCGCGGCACGGCACTTCCCGGTGCCCCGCGACTTCCTCGACGAGGCCGTACGGGAGATCGGACGCGACCCGGCCGGCGGGCCGCTCCACGCACCGGCGGAAGGGCCTGCCCGGTTCCTCCCCGTGGAACCGGACGACTGGCCGCGCAGCCGCGACTCGATGGCCGAGGCGATCCTCGCGTCGGCGACCCCGGAGCGCGAGGACCGGTACTTTCCCGGCGACATCGCGCAGTTCGCGACCGCGGGCGGCGGAGCGGGCTTCGGCCACGGTGCCGCCGGAGTGCTCTACGCACTCCACGAGAGCGGCTCCCCGGCCTGCCCCGCCGCCGAGGAGTGGCTGCTGCGCCGTGCCAAGGCACCCGACTCCGGCACTCCGCTCGGGTTCTACGACGGCCTCGCCGGCATCGCCTGGACCCTGCACCGGCTGGGACACACGGACCCCGCCCTGGAACTCGCCCACCGGATTCTCGAACAGGACTGGTCGGCGCTCTCACCCGACCTGCACAGCGGCACGGCCGGGATCGGCCTCGCCTTCGACGCACTCGCCGCCGCCACCGGGGAGACGGCCCTGCACGACGCCGCCCTTCACTGCGCGGAGCTGACGGCCCGCCCCGTCCCCGCCGGGGCCGGGACCGGGCGGAGCCCACGGCGCACCGGGCTGCTGCACGGTTCCGCGGGCCGGGCGCTGCTCTTCGTGCGGCTGCACGAACGCACCGGGAACACGGCGCTGCTCGACCTCGCGGCCGAGGCGCTGAACGACGACCTGTCCCGGTGCGTACGCGGTGCCGCGGGCACCCTCCAGGTGGACGAGGGCTGGCGCACGATGCCCTACCTGGGAGCGGGCAGCGTCGGCATCGGCATGGTGCTCGACGACTACGCGGCCCACCGCCGCGACGACACCTTCGACCAGGCACGCCGCGAGATCGTCCGGGCCGCGCAGGCCACGTTCTACGCACAGCCGGGCCTCTTCCGCGGCGCCGCCGGCATGGTCCTGCACCTCGCGCGTACCACCACGGGCGGCCCCGGCACAGCAGCGGAGGACGTACGCCGTCAGATCCGCTCGCTGGCCTGGCACGCCATGTCCTACGAAGGCCGACTGGCCTTCCCCGGTGAGCAGATGATGCGGCTGTCGATGGACCTGTCCACCGGCACGGCCGGCTGCCTGCTGGCGCTCGCGTCGGCGCTCGGCGACCGCCCCGCGCAGCTGCCGTTCCTGCCGCCGCTGCGGCACCCCCAAGAACCGGCCCCGTCACGGGGTCGTCCGTAGCACCGTCCCCGACAGAGAGGAAAAGATCATGACCCTGCTCGACCTGCAGTCGATGGAGACCCCGAAGGAAGAGGCCATCGGCGACGTCGAGACCGGCAGCCGCGCCAGCCTGCTGCTCTGCGGTGACAGCAGCCTCAGCGTGACCACCTGTCACTGATCCGGCGCGGCTCCGCGCGCGGCGGGAGTCGCGGCGGAGTCCCGGCGCCCCCGGAGCACATCTCCGGGGGCGCCGCGGCGTCCGGACCGTCGGGACCGGGCGGCGGACGGCTCTGCCCGGCCGAGCGCCGGAGACGGGTGACGGAGAGGGGTGACGAGGCTGTATCGGGCCGAACGACCGCGGGGCCGGCGACAGCGGGACGAGGAACGGCGTGACCAGGGCCGGCCGGCCGCGAAGCCCCGGGACGAGGGCCGGCGGGAGAAGGGCCGTACGGCGCCGGTGGGCGGAGGAGACGCACTCCTGCGCGGCACGGTGCGGCACACCTGGTTCATCGCCGCCGTCCTCGGCTTCTGCTCGACGGCCGCCGCCGGGTGCGCGCTCGCGGTACCCGCCGTCATCGGGCACGCGCTGGACCTGATGCTGGACCGACGCCCGGGGGCGGGGCCATGGCTCGCGCTCAGCGCCGTGCTGCTGGCGGGTGAGGTCCTCCTGGAGGCAGCACGCGTCCTGCTGAGCCAACTGGCCAACGCCAGCGCCACCGCCTGGGTACGCGTCCGGGCGTTGACGGGGCTGCTCGGCGGTCCGCTCGAGAGGGCGGCCTCGTACTCTCCCGGCGACGTCGCCGCTCGGCTGTGTGTGAACGCGGCGGACAGCGGCGCCGCGCCCGCGGCGCTCGCCACCATCGTCTCCTCACTGCTCGCCCCCGTGGGCGCCCTCGTCGCCCTCGCGCTCATCGATCCGTGGACCGCTGCCGTGTTCCTGGCCGGTGTTCCGCTGCTGCTTCTGCTGCTGCGGGCCTTCGCCCGTCACTCGTCCGACAGCGTCGGCCGCTACCAGCGGGTGCAGGCCGACATCGCAGCCCGGCTGGCGGAGGCACTGGAGGGCGCCCGAACGGTCGCCGCGGCAGGAACCGTCGGACGCGAGGCGCGGCGCGTCCTTGCCCCGCTCGACGAACTGGCCCTGCACGGACGGCGTATGTGGACCGTCCACGGCCGTGCCGTGGCGCACAGCGGCGTGCTGCTGCCGCTGCTCGTCACAGCCGTCCTCGCCGTGGGCGGGGTCCGCGTCTCCCAAGGGGCCCTGAGCGTGGGGGAACTGCTGGCGGCCTCTCGTTACGCGGCGCTCGCCGCCGGTGTCGGCGGGGTCGCGTCCCCGCTCGGCGCGCTCGTACGGGCCCGTAGCGCGGCCCGTCGCACGGCCGAACTCGCGGACCTGGAGCCGATGTCCCACGGCCGCGAGGTCCTGCCGGCCGACGGAACGGGTGCCCTGGAGCTCAGAGGGGTCGGTGTGACGCGCGGTGGCGTGCAGGTGCTCACGGACGTGACGCTGGAGGTGCCCGGAGGCGCGACGGCCGCCGTGGTGGGCCGGTCCGGCTCCGGCAAGTCCAGCCTCGCCGCCGTCGCCGGCCGGCTCGAGGATCCGGACGTGGGACAGGTGCTTCTCGACGGCATCCCGCTGTCCGAGGTGGCGCGGAGCGACCTTCGCGCCTGCGTCGCCTACGCCTTCGCACGACCGGAGTTCCCCGGCGGCACGGTGGCCGAGGCCGTGGCGGCCGGAGCCGTCCCCACGAGCGGTGAGCAGGTCCGGCACGCCGCGGACCTCGCGCACGCCGACGGCTTCGTACGCCTGCTGCCCCAGGGGTACGAGACACCGCTGGACCAGGTGCCGTTGTCCGGGGGCGAGCGGCAACGCCTCGGTCTGGCGAGGGCCTTCGTACGAAGAGGGCGTCTGACGATCCTGGACGACGCGACCTCGAGCCTCGACACGGCCACGGAACGGCAGGTGGAACTCGCGCTGTCGCGTTCCTCGCTCTCCGGCACGCGGCTGGTCGTCGCGCACAGGGTGTCCACCGCCGCCCGTGCCGACCTGGTGATCTGGCTGGAGGCGGGCCGCGTCCGACGCGTCGCGCCGCACGGCGAGCTGTGGCGGGACCCGGACTACCGCGCGGTGTTCGCCCCCGAGCCGGAGCCGCGACTGCCGGCCGGCCCGTACCCGGCGACAGCGGCGGACCCGCTGTCCGCGCCGGATGCTCCGGCCGCGCCCGACCGCGCGCCCGCGCGGGACCCGTCACGTTCCGCGGGCGCGGCCCCGCCGTCACGGACCGGGTGGTCACGCGCCGCCTTGGCCGCACGCCGCGGCCGGGGGGCCGGGCGATGAGCCGGACCGCCGCCCGGCCCGGTCACGGCCACGCCGTCACGGACCGGGTCGCAGCCCGCCGCCTGGCGGGACCGGCCCGGCGCTTCCTCCTGGGCAGGAAGCGGACCCTGCTCGGCCTCGCGGCCCTTTCCGCCGCCGAGTCCGTGCAGACGTTCCTCGGTGGTTACGGAGTCGCCAGAGCGCTCGACGACGGTTTCCTGCGGGCGGACACCGCGACGGGTCTTCTCTGGCTGGCACTGGCGGCCGGGGTGATTCTGCTCGGCGCCCCCGTCACCCGCGGGGTGTTCGCCCTGCTCGCCGACCTGACGGAGCCCTTGCGCGACGCTCTCGTCCGCCGCGCGGTGATGCACGCGCTGCGCAAGGCCACCGCCCCCGGCGGCTCGGTCGACGGCACGGCCGTCTCCCGGCTCACCAGCCAGACGGAGATCGCCCGGGACAGCTTCGCGGGGCTTGTGCTCACCGCGCGCTCCTTCCTCTTCGTCGCCACCGGGGCCGCGGTCGGCCTGCTGTCGCTGGCACCGCAGTTCCTGCTGATCGTCCTGCCGCCGCTGCTGCTGGGAGTCACGCTGTTCGCGATGTCGCTGCTGCCGATGGCCCGCGCCCAGCACCGGTACCTCGACGCCGACGAGGTGATCGCCCGGCACGCGCAGGGCGTACGGACGGCCCTGCGCGACATCATCGCCTGCGGCACGCAGGACGCGGCCGCCGCACAGGGGCGGCTCGACGTCGGCGAGGCCGCCGCCGCGGCACGGTCGATGGCCCGCTGGGCGGCCGTACGCACGCTGGCCGTGGCCGTGGCCGGTCAGTTGCCGGTCCTCCTCCTCCTGGTCTGCACACCGTGGCTGCTGCGGCAGGGTGTCTCGGCGGGGGCGCTGGCGGGTGCCCTCACCTATCTGCTCCAGGCCTTGCTTCCCGCCCTGCATTCGCTGATGACGGTGCTGGGCGCCGCGGGCGCCCGGCTGCTCGTGGTCCTGGGCCGGCTCACCGAGCCGTACCCGGACACGGCCGTCGTCCCTCCCGCGGGCTCCGGACCCGGACCCGGTCCCCGGACCGGCCGGGCGGCGGTGGAACTGCGGGGCGTCCGGGTCTCCTTCGGGTCGCGGGCGCGTCCCGTCCTGGACGGACTGGACCTGTCCGTCGCCGAGGGCGAGCACCTCGCGGTGGTCGGGCCGAGCGGCATCGGCAAGTCGACCCTTCTCCAGGTGGTGGCCGGCACGCTGGCGCCGTCCGAGGGGGCGGTGCGGCTGGCCGGGCACCCGCTCGCGCCGGCGCCGCCCACGGACCTGACGGGCCTGCGCACCCTCCTCCCGCAGGACGCGTACGTCTTCACCGGCACGCTCCGGGACAACCTGCGCTACCTGAGCCCCCAGGCTCCGCGAGCCGCCGTGGAGGAGACCGTGCGGGCGCTGGAGCTGGAGCCGCTCGTGGCCAGGGTCGGCGGTCTGGACGCGACGCTGACACCACGGACCCTCTCCCAGGGCGAACGGCAGCTGATCGCCCTCGGTCGTGCCCATCTCTCCCCGGCGCCCGTGCTGCTGCTCGACGAGGCGACGTCCCATCTCGATCCCTCGACGGAGGCGGTGGCGGAGCGGGCTCTCGCCGCCCGTCCGGGGACCCTGGTGGTGGTGGCCCACCGGCTGTCGTCGGCGCTCCGGGCCGACCGTGTCCTCGCCCTCGACGGCACGCACGCCCGGTGCGGAACGCACGAGGAACTGCTCGCGCGTTCCGCCCTGTACCGGGACCTGGTGGGGCACTGGCACGGCACGGGCCGCTGAAGCGGCCGGTACACCGTTCAGCGGCCGCGGTCCGTGTACGCGCCGGAGCGGCCGCTCCGCCGACCCGGATCAGGTCCAGCCGGCTCCCTGCGCGATGCGGATCGCGTCCACCCGGTTGCGGGCCCCCACCTTGCGGATGACGCTCGCCATGTAGTTCCGGACCGTCCCCTGGGACAGGTGCAGCGACGCGGCGACCTCCGCTATCGGCTGCCCCTTGGCGGCCAGCGCCAGCACGCTCAACTCCCGCTGTGTGAGGGGCATTTCCGCTGCCGCCAGGAAACCGGCGGCGAGTGCCTCGTCCACGAACCGGTCGCCCTTCGCCGCGCGGCGCACCGCTGTGAGTAATCGGCTCTTGGAGCCGCCCTTGTCGACGAACCCGAGGGCACCGGCCTGATGGGCCCTTCTCAGCACCCCTGGTCGCTGCGCCGGGACGAGTGCCACGAGGGCGACCTTTCCGGCCGCCGTCCGGTCGGCGGCCCTGGCCGGCTCGAGGCACTCGGCGTCGATGACGTACACGTCCGGCACCGGCGCGCCAGGGGCCGGTCTCTGTGGCCAGTGCGCAACGGAGGAGACATCGAACTCGCCTCCGCAGCGCAGCAGTTCCTCGAGCGCCGCCCGCAGCAGCCCGGCCTCGTACACCACGGTCACGCGTATCATTTCCCACCCTTGGTATGCCCGTCGCACCTGTTCGGCGTGACGCTCCTGACCCGCCCCTCCTCTGAGTGCCCCCGCGATGGTCCGGGGAACGGGGCATTCGGAAGCACAGGGGCGCACGAGGTGGCGGATTGGCCGGATGCGTACCCGGACGGTTGAGCCGGTGCAGGCCATCGAGGGGCCGGCCGCAGGGCACCGCGCGACAAATGGCCTGATACAGCGCGCCGGTGAGCTGTGCGCGGAGGGCCGGCACGCCGGCATCGGCCGGATGCCGTGGGCAGCGGCGTCACTCGTAGGGGTGGCCGTCACCCATGTTCAGGCGGGCGGGCCGCGCCGTGCCGCGTCGGGGCCGGACGCCGTTCGAGCCGGTCGGACGGTCCTGCCCCGAGGGGCTCCGTTCCGCGGTAACGGCCACGCGGACGGGCGGCAGGGGCCATGATGGAGACATGGCGGGCCTCGAAGGTGTGGGACAACCGCGGCAGCGCGTCGGCGCGACCGCCGCACGGTGGGTA
>NZ_JBFAQK010000044.1:0-61410 GCF_040677245.1 Streptomyces kurssanovii | reverse complement strand
TCCTGGTCGAGGGTGATGCGGCCGAAGTCCATGGCGACGGTGGTCGTCGTCTTGTCCCCGGTGTGGGTGAGGTCGTCGATGCCCGCCGACGCGGACGTCATCACGGCCTCGGTACGCAGCGGGTTGATCTCCGAGACGGCGCCGACGAACGTGGTCTTGCCCACGCCGAAGCCGCCCGCCACCACGATCTTCGCGGAGGTCGTCGACCGGGCCGAACCGCCGCTAGAGCTTCCGAAGTCCACTGAGCACCCTTTCGAGCAGTGTCACATCCGGCGTGCCGCCGGCCTCTCCGTTGCCCGGCTGGTGAATGGCCACCATGCCGGCCTCCGCCAGGTCGGCGACAAGGATCCGCGCGACACCGAGCGGCATCGACAGCAGCGCCGAGATCTCGGCGACGGACTTGACCTCCCGGCACAGATGGCAGATCCGCTGGTGCTCGGGAAGCAACCCGGCGAGCAGAGCCGGATCGGCCGTCGTGCTGACCAGCGCCTCGATGGCGAGCTGGTAGCGCGGCCGGGTCCGGCCGCCGGTCATGGCGTACGGACGTACCAGCGGCTGGTCGCCCTCGTCCCCGTACGCGTCTACCGACGTACCGTACGGATCGTGAGAGGCGGGTGGCGGGGTCATGAATCCTCCGGGCGTGACAGCAAGTGGTCGGCTGTGCCGTCTGGTTGGGCCGGTGGGGGGCCTTTGGCGGCCGTGCTGGTGACGGTGCGATGACTGATTGCCGCGAGCCTGTGCGTGGGGTACGGCTCGCGGCCCGGGCTCAGTGCAGAAGGCTTCCCTGGAGTTCGGCGCGCAGGTCCGGAGTGAGGACGCTGCCCGCACGGTCCACGAGGAGCGCCATCTCGTAGCCCACGAGGCCGATGTCGCAGTCGGGGTGCGCGAGCACGGCCAGCGAGGACCCGTCGGAGACCGACATGAGGAAGAGGAACCCCCGTTCCATCTCCACGACGGTCTGGCTCACCGGACCGCCTTCGAAGATCCGGGAGGCGCCCGCGGTCAGCGACGTCAGACCGGAGGCCACGGCCGCCAGCTGATCGGCGCGGTCGCGCGGGAAACCTTCTGACATCGCCAGCAGAAGACCGTCGGCGGAGACCACCACCGTGTGCGACACCCCTGGGGTGTTGTCCACGAAGTTGGTGATCAACCAGTTCAGATTCTGCGCCGCCTGGCTCATCGGGCTCAACTAACGCTCCTGCTGGTGAGAGGGGCCGAGGTTGAAGCTTCCGGTCGTCGAGCTGTTCTGCTGACGGCCTTGCTGGATGCCTCGGCGGAGATTGGTCAGCCTGCCACGCACATCGTCGGGTGCACGCGAAACCTGCGGACCGGCCTGGTGGTTCTGCTCCTGAGCGGTGCCCGGCACGAGGTTGGCGCGCGGGACCCGCCGGGGCAGGCCGGAGGTGGTGACGCCGCCGGCCGCGGGCTTCCTGACCCGCTCGGCCTGACGTACCAACTCGTCGTTGGGCGAGGAGCGCCAGGCACCGCTCGCATGGGACGCGTTGCCCGGGGTCGCCGGGCTCGGCGCGGGTGTGCGCTGCGGAGCCGGCTGAGCGGGACGCTCCGCCGGTACCGGCTGCTCGTCGGCGGGCCGGCCGCCCCCCTGCACACCGCGGAACCAGTTGGTCTCCAGGGTGTCGTACAGCGGGGTACGGCCGTCACCGGGCCCGGCCGGGGGCAGGGCCTCCGGCTGCTGCGGGGCGGGCAGCCCGGCCGCCGGACGCGGCGGCGCGAAACTCGACTCGTCCCGACGCTGCGGAGCGGGCAGCTGCGGCGCTCCGAAGTCCGGGCGGGCGAACTGGGCGGTGGACGCCGGGTCCTGCGCCGCCGGACGGCCGTACTGGCCGGCGGAGGACTGGTTCCCGGCGGAGGACTGGTTCCCGGCGGAGGACTGGTTCGACGCCCCGTACACGTCGGGGCGCACGAACTGCCCCGTCGAGGAGGGACCGGCCGGGAGGCCGGCCGGCGGCGGACCGGCGTTGTAGTCGGGCCGCGCGAACTCGGCGGTCGATCCCGGACCCCGGTTGCTGTCGTGGTCCTCGTGACCGCGCGGCGCGTCCGCGGACGGACGCTGCGGCTGCGACGGCTGGTCACTGCCCCAGCTGGTGGTCTGCGGGCGCTGCGGCCGCGGCGGCACGGGCTCGTCGCGCCGGGGCGCGGGGCCGCCGGGCAGCTCGGCACGGGGACCGCCGGGCGGGGGCAGCTGACGGCCGCGGTCGCCCGCGGCGGGCGCCGCACCCTTCTGGAAACCGTTCTGGGGAGCCTCGTTCCGCGCGGGAGCACCCTGCGGACCACGGCCGCCGCCGAACGCGCCGCCCTGACGGGGGCCGTCCTGCGTCTGGCCGGGCCTGCCGCCCTGGCCCTGCTGACCCTGGCCGCCCTGCGTGCCCGGGGCGCTGTGCATGCCCTGGGCCGGACGGCCGGAGTCGTCACGGCCGGGCAGCGCGGCGCGCGGAGCCGAACCGGCGCCGACCTGGCCGCGAGCCGCACCGGCACCGAGCCGGTTGCCGGAAGCATTTCCGGCGCCGGCGGGGGCACCGCCGAGCGGGCCGCCGCTGTTGCCGCCGCCTCCGTTGCCGCCGCCGAGGCCGGGACGGCCACCGCCGGGTCCACCGGGACGGCCGGGCAGACCGGCCGGAGCACCGCCGCCGGCCGGCGCGGCGGCGCCCTGGCCACCCGTACCGGGCTTCGCCGGAGCCTTCTTGCCGCCGTGGGCGACATCGACGGGCAGCATGACCAGCGCGGTCGTGCCGCCGGAGTCGGAGGGACGCAGCTGGATGCGGATGCCGTGTCGCAGGGACAGCCGGCCGACCACGAACAGACCCATGCGGCGGGAGACCGAGACGTCCACGGTAGGCGGCGACGCCAGTCGCTCGTTGATCGCGGCGAGGTCCTCGGGGGAGAGGCCGATGCCGGTGTCGTGGATCTCGACCAGGACGCGGCCGTCGGGCAGCGCGTGGCCGGTGACCCGGACCTTGGTCTGCGGCGAGGAGAACGAGGTCGCGTTCTCCAGCAGCTCGGCGAGCAGGTGCACGAGGTCGTTGACGACGCGGCCCGCGACCTCGGTGGCGGGCACGGAGGCCAGCTCGATGCGCTCGTACTGCTCCACCTCGGAGGCGGCGGCACGGAGCACGTCGACCAGCGGCACGGGGCGGGTCCACCGGCGACCCGGCTCCTCACCCGCGAGGACGAGGAGGTTCTCGCCGTTCCGGCGCATACGGGTCGCGAGGTGGTCGAGCTTGAACAGCGAGGACAGCTGGTCCGGGTCGGCCTCGCGCGACTCCAGCTCGGAGATGAGCGAGAGCTGGCGCTGGATAAGACCCTGGCTGCGGCGCGAGAGGTTGGTGAACATCGCGTTGACGTTGCCCCGCAGCAGCGCCTGCTCGGCGGCGAGGCGGACCGCCTCACGGTGCACGTCGTCGAAGGCCGCGGCCACCTTGCCGATCTCGTCGCGGGAGTGGACACCGACGGACTCGACGGAGGTGTCGACGTCCTGCGGGTCGGACTCCGAGAGCTGCTTGACCAGCTCGGGCAGACGGTCCTGGGCGACCTTGGTCGCGGTGTCCTGGAGCCGGCGCAGCGAACGGATCATGGAGCGGGCCACGACGAACGCGCCGACGAGGGACACACCGAGGACGATGAGGATCAGCGCACCGTTGATGATGGCGTCCTGCTGGGAAGCCTCGCGCAGCTTGCGCGCCTCGGCCTCCATCTGGCCGAGCAGCGTCTGCTCGATGGTCTTCATCGCGTTGATGCGGACCGAGTAGTCGTCGGTCCAGTCCAGGTGGGAACGGATCGGCAGCTGCGCGAGGCCGTCCTCGTTCTCCAGGACGCGCTTGGCGTACTGCTCGGCCGCGGTGATCGTCGGGTTCTCGTTCTCCAGCGGCGCCGTCAGTTCCTCGGAGTCACCGCCGGTGGACTCGTAGATCGCCTTGAAGCTCTTGAGCTCCGTCTCACCGTTCTCGAGCGCCGCCTGTCCGTAGAGGCGGTCGTTCTCCGTGAGGCCGGGCGTCGCGGCGTCGTCGCCGCCGGGGAGGGCCGCGGCGATGATGGCGCGCTGGATCGACGCGTACTCCTTGGCGGAGGAGAACGCCGCCAGGGCGCGCGTGCGCTTGATCATCTCCGGGTTGCTGGTCGCCTGGGCCATGTCCTGGGACAGGCTGAGCAGCGACTCGATCAGACGGCTGTAGCCCTCCACCGTCTGCGACTTCGGAACCCTGCCCTTGTAGGCGGTGTTCCGGATGGTGTTGAGGTTGTTGACCTGGACGGCGATCTGGTTCGCGTTGGCGCGGATCGACTCCAGCGCCTCGTCGTCGTCCTTGTTCGGGATGGAACGGGTGGCCTCGAGGAAGGCCTTGCGGGCGCGGTCGGTCTGGGTACGCGGGCCGGAGACCTTGAAGTCGGTGTCGACGGAGCCGTTGGCCAGCGGGCCGGCGGAGAGGTCACGCTCCTGCTGGAGCGCGTGCGCCAGCTCGGTCGCTTCCGTCGTCATCTTGGTGAGCAGCTGCATGTGGTCCAGCTGCTTCATGTCGTCCATGGACTCGTTGATACGGAGTCCGCCCAGCGTGGTCGCCGCGACGACCGGCAGGGTGAGCAGGGACACCAGGCGCGTGCTGATGCGCCAGTTGCGCAGCGCTATTCGCGAACCGGTGTCCGTGGGGCCCTTCGGCCTGGCCGGTGAGCCGGCGCCGTCGGCCGGGGAGGCCTTGGCACCGGACGTCTTGGCGCCGGCGCGGCCTGCGCGCTCACCGCCGTCGCCGGGGGCCGCCGGTCCCTGGTTGTGGGTGTGCTGGGGCGAGGAGCCGCGGTCGGTCCCGCCGCGCGGCTCCTGTTCCGCCGCGCTGTTGCCATCCCTCTTGAAACGTCCCTGCACTAGCGTCGCAACCTCTGGACCAGGCGTCCCTCCGCTTGTACGGCGGGACGGTGTCGGCGTCGTGGGGCAATGATCGAGCCCCATGGTGGTCGTGAGTGACCGGCGCTGCTCCCCCTTCCCCGCCGCAACTCGGCGCTGCGTTGCGCCCTTGCGCGCCGGTTCGAACCCGCGGCGGTTCGTGGAATTCCAGCACAGTGCCGGATCTCCAACAAGGGCCACGTACCGGCCTGTGACCTGGATGACACGATGTAAGCGTGCGGTCACAAGTCGTGGAGGTCGTTCCGGGGCAAAACGGGCGTCCGGCTACGAGTCGCTTAGGGGGAGGGGGTGTCCCAGTCGCGATGATCAGGAGCGGAATGAGGGCTTCAGTGGCTTAATGTCCGGTTCCGCATGCGCGACCGGGGGTCCGGATTGCCTGATTTGCCCGTCTCCTCGTGAGCAAACTCACACGGTGATCGTTGAGTCTTCCTGGCATTCGACGGGAATCCGATGTTTAGCCTGACGCTTTACAAGGATGGGCAATCCGTCAACCGCGCTCCTCAGTAGCGCCCGCACTCGGACAAGGTCAGACACACCACATGAAGACGACGATGATGTTCCGCAACATAGCCAACCCCCGGCGCACCACCCTCGCCCACCTCAAGGACGCGGAGGAGCTGCAGACGCCGGAGCAGCAGGAGCACTCGCTCGATCTTCCCACCCAGACGGCCAACCCCCGCCGCACGATCCTCATGGACGCCCCGGTCCGCTGACCGCCGGTGTCATCACCGCCGTCACGTACACGGTGACGCAGCAGGTCGGGCCTCCCTCGCCGCGTTAGCCTGGAGCGTCAGTCTCCGGCCAGCGACCAAGTAAAGAGGGGCGACAGCATCCCGTGCGCATCGCCAGGTTCTCCATCGACGGCAATGTCGCCTTCGGCGCGGTCGAGGACGGCCCAGAGGGCCTTGTCCTCGACATCATCAAGGGCATTCCGTACGCCGACTTCGAGCTCTCCGGGACCAAGGTCCCGCTGAGCAAGGTCCGTCTGCTGCCGCCCGTGCTCCCCAACAAGGTCGTGGCCATCGGCCGCAACTACGCGGAGCACGCGGCGGAGCTCGGCAACGAGGTCCCCGACGTACCCGTCGCCTTCTTCAAGCCCACCACCTCGGTGATCGGCTCCGGCGACGCCATCGAGTACCCCTCGTTCTCCGACGAGCTGCACCACGAGGCCGAGCTCGCCGTCGTCATCGGCCGGATGTGCCGTGAGGTCCCGCGCGAACGCGTCAAGGACGTCATCTTCGGCTACACCTGCGCCAACGACGTCACCGCGCGCGACGCTCAGCGGCGCGAGAAGCAGTGGGCCAGGGCCAAGGGCTTCGACACCTCCTGCCCGCTCGGCCCCTGGGTGGAGACCGGCCTCGACCCGGCCGACGTGACGATCCAGTGCACCGTCAACGGCGAGCAGCGCCAGCTGGGCCGCACCAGCGAGATGGTCCGGTCCGTCGAGGACCTGATCGTGCACATCACCGAGGCCATGACGCTGCTCCCGGGCGACGTCGTCCTCACGGGCACCCCCGCGGGGGTGGGCCCGCTCAACGTCGGCGACGAGGTCGCCGTCACCATCGAAGGTATCGGCACTCTCACCAACAAGGTGATCAAGCGTGGCTAACGGCTCCGTCCGCGTACGTTTCTGTCCCTCCCCGACCGGCAACCCCCATGTGGGCCTGGTCCGTACCGCCCTGTTCAACTGGGCCTACGCCCGGCACACCGGCGGCACCATGGTCTTCCGCATCGAGGACACCGACGCGGCCCGTGACTCGGAGGAGTCCTACAACCAGCTGCTCGACTCGATGCGCTGGCTCGGGCTCGACTGGGACGAGGGCCCCGAGGTCGGCGGCCCGCACGCGCCCTACCGCCAGTCGCAGCGGATGGACATCTACAAGGACGTCGCCGAGAAGCTGCTGGCCGGCGGATACGCCTACCACTGCTACTGCACGGCCCTGGAGCTCGAGGCCCGCCGCGACGCCGCCCGCGCCGCCGGCAAGCCCTCCGGCTACGACGGCAAGTGCCGCACGCTGAACGCAGAGCAGAAGGCGGCGTACGAGGCGGAGGGCCGCGAGTCGATCGTCCGCTTCAAGATGCCGGAGGAGCCGATCACCTTCACGGACCTCGTCCGCGGCGAACTGACCTTCACCCCGGACAACGTCCCGGACTACGGCATCGTCCGTGCCAACGGCGCCCCGCTCTACACGCTCGTCAACCCGGTCGACGACGCGCTGATGGAGATCACCCACGTCCTGCGCGGCGAGGATCTGCTGTCCTCCACCCCGCGGCAGATCGCGCTCTACAAGGCGCTGATCGAGCTCGGCATCGCCAAGGAGATCCCGTCCTTCGCGCACCTGCCGTACGTCATGGGCGAGGGCAACAAGAAGCTCTCCAAGCGCGACCCGCAGGCGTCCCTCAACCTCTACCGGGAGCGCGGCTTCCTCCCCGAGGGTCTGCTGAACTACCTGTCCCTGCTGGGCTGGTCCTTCTCGGCCGACCAGGACATCTTCACCATCCCCGAGATGGTCGCGAAGTTCGATCTCGCGGACGTCAACGCCAACCCGGCCCGCTTCGACCTGAAGAAGGCCGAGGCGATCAACGCCGACCACATCCGGATGCTCGACGTGAAGGCGTTCACCGAGGCCTGCGAGCCGTGGCTGAAGGCCCCGCACGCCAACTGGGCGCCGGAGAACTTCGACCGCGCCGCCTGGGAGGCCATCGCCCCGCACGCCCAGACCCGGCTGACGGTCCTCTCCGACATCACGGCGAACGTCGACTTCCTCTTCCTCGACGAGCCCGTCGAGGACGAGGCGTCGTGGACGAAGGCGATGAAGGGGGACCCGGTGGCGCTGCTCACCACGGCCCGCGCCAAGCTGGAGACCGCCGACTGGTCGAGCGCGGAGTCCCTCAAGGAGGCCGTCCTGGCCGCCGGTGAGGAGCACGGCCTCAAGCTCGGCAAGGCCCAGGCCCCGGTCCGCGTCGCGGTGACCGGCCGTACGGTCGGCCTGCCGCTCTTCGAGTCCCTGGAGATCCTGGGCAAGGACAAGACCCTCGCCCGTATCGACGCGGCGCTGGCGAAGCTCGCCGCGTAAGGAACTCTCTCTTCGCGTCCGAGGGGGCGGTGGCCGTGGAAGGCCACCGCCCCCTCGGCGTTGTCGGAGCGCACCACTAGGGTCGGGACGATCCCGATCACCGCCCGCCGGAGGACCCCATGCCCATGCCCGCCCCCGACTTCTCCTGGCACTTCACACCGGGCAACCGGTTCGAGGAGGAGGGCGGACAGGCCGGCACGATGTCCGTGATCCCGGCCGGCGAGCTGTGGCTCCCCACGGGCAGGGTCGTGGCCTGCGATCCCTTCGTCTCGCTCGGCACCGGCGAGTCGGAACCGTTCACCGCGGAGGTCCCGCCCGGCCGCTACCGCGTGGAGTGCGCCGTCGCCACGATCACCGAGTTCGAGGAGGAGAGGGCCGACGACGAGTCGCCGCACCTGCGGATCGCCGCCGCCCGCCTGCTGATCAAGGACGCCGCTCCCGTCGCCTGGGAGATCGCCTACCAGGCCGGCCAGGACCCCGCCTCGCTCGCCGACGACGAGTTCTTCGCCTACGGCGTCGACGCCGGTACCGGCTGCTTCTACGACGCCGCCTGCGACGAGTCCTTCCCCGACTGCGTCGGCGACAAGGGCCCGCTCTGGGACGCCTTCGACGCCGGTGACGACGCCGGCCTCGGCCCGCACACGATCACCGCCCCCGGCACCGGCCACAACCTGATCGCCTTCACGTCCGGCTGGGGCGACGGCGCGTACCCGACCTGGGTCGGCCGGGACGCGGACGGCGATGTCACCTGTTTCGTCACCGACTTCTTCGTCGTCCCGTCGGAGGACGAGCGCGCCGCGGGATGACGCGCGCCGTACCGGAGCCCGGCCCCGACGCGTAATCTCGGCCCCATGCCGATCCGAGCCGTGCTCTGGGACATCGACGACACGATCTTCGACTACGCGAGCGCCGACCGCGTCGGCATGAGCAAGCACCTGGCGCACGAGGGCCTGCCCGAGGGATACGAGAGCCTCGAGCAGGCCCTTGTCGCATGGCGGGCGATCACCGACGTCCAGTGGGCCCGGTTCGCCGCCGGCGAGACCGACTTCCAGGGGCAGCGCCGCGACCGGGTGCGTACGTTCCTCGCCGCCTGGGACATGACCGACGCGGAGGCGGACGCCTGGTTCGGCCGCCATGTCAGGCACTACGAGGCGGCGTGGTCCCTCTTTCCCGACGCGGTGCCCGTTCTGGACCTGCTCGCCCATGACTATCGTCACGGGATCCTGTCGAATTCGAGCATCCACAACCAGGACCGCAAGCTGCGCATGCTCGGCGTGCGGGACCGTTTCGAGGCCGTGGTGTGCGCGGTGGAGATCGGGCTCTCCAAGCCGGAGGCAGGGGCCTTCCTGGCCGCCTGTGAGGCCATGGAACTGGCTCCGCACGAGGTCGCGTACGTGGGGGACCAGCCGGACATCGACGCGCGGGGCGCCGTCGAGGCCGGACTCACCGGGATCTGGCTCGATCGAGCGGGGCTCGGCGGGCGTCCCGAACTGACGAGGATCACCGGTCTCGACGAGCTTCCGGGCCTGCTCCGCGCCGATACCCGTTTTGGAGCGCCGTCCACCTTCGGGTAATGTTCTTCCTGCGCCAAGGAGAGCGGGCCGAAAGCCCGGGAGCCGGAAGCGTAGACCGAACAAAACCCCCAAGCCGGGGGTTGAGTTTTGGTGGCCTATGGTGTAATTGGCAGCACGACTGATTCTGGTTCAGTTAGTCTAGGTTCGAGTCCTGGTAGGCCAGCTCGCAGAGCTTATCTGCAAAGCCCCCGTTGTGTAGCGGCCTAGCACGCTGCCCTCTCAAGGCAGTAGCGCCGGTTCGAATCCGGTCGGGGGTACAGATCCTTCCCGCATGATCATCTGGGTCGCACCCGGTGTGTCACGCGGTGACCACATCCGGCTGCGGCCGGGTGAGGATCGCTAGGGCCCCCGTTGTGTAGCGGCCTAGCACGCCGCCCTCTCAAGGCGGTAGCGCCGGTTCGAATCCGGTCGGGGGTACTGGTCTAAACCACCATGGGCTATGGTGTAATTGGCAGCACGAGTGATTCTGGTTCATTTAGTCTAGGTTCGAGTCCTGGTAGCCCAGCGCGTCGCAGGATGCAGGCCCCCGTTGTGTAGCGGCCTAGCACGCCGCCCTCTCAAGGCGGTAGCGCCGGTTCGAATCCGGTCGGGGGTACAGAGTCCGAAGGGGCCTTCCGAGCAGTCGGAAGGCCCCTTCGGCGTTCCCGGTAAGGCCTCTTCCGGTGACGTTGCGGATGTCCCGGACCCGCTCCATCTCCCGTGCGTCCGGGACGAGTTCGGCGCGAGGGCACAGCAAGAGGCTCCCGCCGCCCTGGGGTGGTGGGAGCCTCGGGGGACCGGCTTCACACAGTGAGAGGCACCGGGTGGATCTCGTCCGCGGGGTGGCCCGTCCGCTCGTGGACACGCTGCACGGCGTCCGCGGAGGGGCCTTCGGACAGGCAGTACACGGTGCCTGTCTCCGGGTCCGCCCACGCGTTCTTGAAGTGCACGCCTTCCTCGCCCTCGATCGCGAGGTCCGCGCGGTGCGCCTCCATCAGCTGATCACTCGTGATGCCCTTCATCCCGCGGTGTACGTCCATGTACTCGGTCATCGCTCCAGCACCTCCGTCGCTCGCAGGTACTTCCATGCTGCACCTGCACGGGCCCGGAAACACCTCCGGCCGGCCCCTGCGGCGTTGAAGGGGCCGGCCGGACGTGGACGTACGGAAGTGGGATCAGCCGTTGCGGCGCAGCGCCTCGCTCAGGCGGGCAGCGGCGTCGATGACCGCCTGGGCGTGCATACGGCCCGGGTGGCGGGTCAGGCGCTCGATCGGTCCGGAGACCGAGACGGCGGCCACCACGCGGTTGGAGGGGCCCCGCACGGGCGCGGACACGGACGCCACGCCCGGCTCGCGCTCGCCGATCGACTGTGCCCAGCCACGGCGCCGTACGCCGGACAGGGCGGTCGCCGTGAAGCGCGCTCCCTGGAGTCCGCGGTGCAGGCGCTCCGGCTCCTCCCAGGCCATCAGGATCTGGGCGGAGGAGCCGGCCTTCATCGTGAGCGTGGAGCCGACGGGCACGGTGTCCCGCAGTCCGGACAGCCGCTCGGCCGCCGCGACGCAGATCCGCATGTCTCCCTGCCGGCGGTAGAGCTGCGCGCTCTCGCCGGTCACGTCGCGCAGATGCGTGAGCACCGGCCCGGCCGTGGCCAGCAGCCGGTCCTCGCCCGCCGCGGCGGCGAGCTCCGCCAGCCGCGGGCCGAGGATGAAACGGCCTTGCATGTCGCGCGCCACCATACGGTGGTGCTCCAGAGCCACTGCGAGGCGATGTGCTGTAGGTCGTGCGAGTCCCGTGGCCGCGACCAGCCCCGCGAGGGTGGCCGGACCGGACTCCAGGGCGCTCAAGACAAGGGCCGCCTTGTCGAGGACGCCGACGCCGCTAGAGTTGTCCATGCAACGATACTCGCGTCTCACTCTGTGAAACGCAAGTTCAATTTTCTCCGGAACTTGCCACGCTGTAGTGGCGGCCCGCGGACCAACGGGCACTGCACAAGATCTCTAGATGCGTCGGCGGCACAGCCGGCCGGAGGGAAAGCGATGGGTAGGACACTCGCGGAGAAGGTCTGGGACGACCATGTCGTCCGGCGCGCCGAGGGCGAGCCCGACCTCCTCTTCATCGATCTGCATCTGCTGCACGAGGTGACCAGCCCCCAGGCCTTCGACGGTCTGCGGAAGAACGGCCGGCAGGTGCGCCGCCTCGACCTCACCATCGCGACCGAGGACCACAACACCCCGACCATCGACATCGACAAGCCGATCGCCGACCCGGTCTCCCGCGTCCAGCTGGAGACCCTGCGCAAGAACTGCGCGGAGTTCGGTGTCCGGCTGCACCCGCTGGGCGATGTCGAGCAGGGCGTCGTGCACGTCGTCGGCCCTCAGCTGGGTCTGACCCAGCCCGGCACCACTGTGGTCTGCGGCGACTCGCACACCTCCACGCACGGCGCGTTCGGCGCGCTGGCCTTCGGTATCGGCACCTCCCAGGTCGAGCACGTGCTGGCCACCCAGACGCTGCCCATGGCCCGCCCCAAGACCATGGCCATCACCGTCGAGGGCGAGCTGCCCGACGGCGTCACCGCCAAGGACCTGATCCTCGCCATCATCGCGAGGATCGGCACCGGCGGCGGCCAGGGCTACGTCCTCGAATACCGCGGCTCCGCCATCGAGAAGCTGTCGATGGAAGCCCGGATGACCATCTGCAACATGTCGATCGAGGCCGGCGCCCGCGCGGGCATGATCGCCCCCGACCGCACCACCTTCGACTACCTCCAGGGCCGCGACCACGCGCCCCAGGGAGCCGACTGGGACGCGGCGGTCGAGTACTGGAAGACGCTGCGCACCGACGACGACGCCGTGTTCGACGCCGAGGTCTTCATCGACGCCGCGGAACTCGCCCCGTTCGTCACCTGGGGCACCAACCCCGGCCAGGGCGCGCCGCTGTCGGCCAACGTCCCCGACCCTGCTTCGTACGAGGACGCGTCGGAGCGCCTGGCCGCGGAAAAGGCCCTGGAATACATGGGGTTGACCGCCGGACAGCCGCTGCGCGACATCAACGTCGACACCGTCTTCGTAGGCTCATGCACCAACGGACGCATCGAGGACCTGCGCAACGCCGCCGCGATCCTGGACGGCCGCAAAGTCGCGGACGGCGTACGGATGCTGGTCGTCCCCGGCTCGGTCCGCGTCGCCCTGCAGGCCGTGGAAGAGGGTCTGGACAAGGTCTTCAAGGAGGCCGGAGCCGAATGGCGGCACGCCGGCTGCTCCATGTGCCTCGGCATGAACCCGGACCAACTCGCGCCCGGCGAGCGCTCCGCCTCCACCTCCAACCGCAACTTCGAGGGCAGGCAGGGCAAGGGCGGCCGCACGCACCTGGTCTCCCCGCAGGTCGCCGCCGCCACCGCGGTCCTGGGCCACCTCGCCTCGCCCGCCGACCTGTCCGAAACCCCTGCGCCCGCCGGAGTCTGAACACCATGGAAGCTTTCACCACGCACACCGGCCGGGCCGTCCCGCTGCGCCGCAGCAACGTCGACACCGACCAGATCATCCCGGCCCACTGGCTGAAGAAGGTCACCCGCGACGGCTTCGAGGACGGCCTGTTCGAGGCCTGGCGCAAGGACCCCGAGTTCGTCCTCAACCGCCCCGAGCGCAACGGCGCCTCGGTTCTCGTCGCCGGACCCGACTTCGGCACCGGATCGTCGCGCGAGCACGCCGTCTGGGCCCTGCAGAACTACGGCTTCAAGGCCGTCATCTCCTCCCGCTTCGCCGACATCTTCCGCGGCAACTCCCTGAAGAACGGCCTGCTGACCGTGGTCCTCGCGCAGTCCGTCGTGGACGCGCTGTGGGAGCTGACGGAGGCCGACCCGACGGCCGAGATCACCGTCGACCTCGAGAAGCGACAGGTCCTCGCGCCCGGAATCACCGCGGACTTCGAGCTCGACGAGAACGCCCGCTGGCGACTGCTGAACGGGCTCGACGACATCAGCCTCACCCTTCAGAACGAAGCGGACATCGCGGCGTACGAGGCGGGCCGGCCGGCCTTCAAGCCCCGGACGATTGACGCCTGAGCAGCGGTTTTCCCGATCTGCGCCCCTCGCCTGAAGGCGGGGGGCGCAGTCGTATGTTGAGGCCCCATGGGGCGACAACTCGCCCCAGATGGCACAATCGGTGCATGGAACGCGACAGCCAACTCGAGCTTTACGAGGCAGTCGCGGCCCGGTTGAAGGAAGCGCACACAACGGTGCGCGAACTGCAAGTCCCGGAGGGCGTAAGGATGGCGCTGTCCCGGAAGCTGCTGGTCATCACGGCGGCGGCGAAGCACGATCTCCCCGGCGCGGCAACGCGTCTGGACCGGTTGCTGAAGGACCTGGAAGAGGGTCGATTCCCCGAAGGCGGCTGACCTCAGAACTCCGCCGAGGTCGACTTCGTTGCGGCACTAGGGTGATTAGCCCGTTTCGTGTTTGATTTGCGGTATATATCTGCCTAACGTGCGAAAAAGCCAGGACGCGATCGTTCCGGCCAAATGTCTCCGAAGGGGAAGACGTGAACAAGGCGCAGCTCGTAGAAGCGATTGCCGACAAGCTCGGCGGGCGTCAGCAGGCCGCTGACGCCGTCGACGCGGTGCTTGACGCGATCGTCCGCGCAACGGTCGCCGGAGACCGGGTCTCGGTCACCGGCTTCGGCTCGTTCGAGAAGGTCGACCGCCCCGCTCGCTACGCTCGCAACCCGCAGACCGGCGAGCGTGTCCGGGTCAAGAAGACGTCCGTGCCGCGCTTCCGCGCAGGGCAGGGCTTCAAGGACCTGGTCAGCGGCTCGAAGAAGCTCCCCAAGGGAGGCGAGGTCGCGGTCAAGAAGGCCCCCAAGGGCAGCCTCTCCGGCCCGCCGCCCACCATCTCCAAGTCCGCGGCCAAGAAGGCCGCCGCGAAGCGGACCGCGGCGAAGAAGACGACCACGGGCGCCAAGAAGACCGCCGCGAAGAAGACCACCGCGGCAGCGAAGAAGTCGACGGCGAAGACCACCGCCAAGAAGACCACGGCCGCCGCGAAGAAGGCGACCCCGGCGAAGACCACCGCCAAGAAGGCCACGGCGAAGAAGACCGCCCCGGCCAAGAAGGCCACGGCCAAGAAGGCGCCGGCCAAGAAGACCACGGCGCGCAAGACCACCGCCAAGAAGACGACCTCGAGGAACAAGTAGCGCCGGGGGCGCGACACCAGGAACAAGCGGCCGAGTGCCGCACAGCCACTCACGCGCCGGGCCGGTCTCCCTCTGGGAGACCGGCCCGCGGCGTGCGGTCCCGCGGCGTTCCCTCGGGACGATCAGGCGGCGCCTGTCAGAACGTGTACAGCGTCACCAGCGTGACGCGGCGGCTCGGGCCCTCACCCTCGGTCTCGATCCGCACCCGCTGCCCCGGCCGCAGCAGCCGCAGGCCGCCCGCGTCGAAGGCCGCCGCGTCGAAGTCCACGGGGGTGCCGTCGTCCAGCAGCACGCTGCCGCTGCGGGTCTCGGGGTCGTAGGTGTACGAGGTCGCCTGCATGGCCGCCAGCCTAGTGCCCCTCCCGGCAAGCTTCGCCCTGTCGCGATCGTCCAGTGCGCACGCTCGCCACGTCGGCCAAAAGCCCTGGCAGCTCCGCTGCCAGGGCTTCCGGCCGCCTTGTGATCACACGCACTTCGATGACGCTCTTGACGGGCGACCACTGCCGGTAGCGGCACTAGTGCCCCTGACCGGCGTGCTTCCTCGGTACGGCGGGAGCGCCGGCCGCGAGGCGGGCCGCGGTGTACCGGCCCACGCCCAGCGCGAGCGCGGCCGCCAGGTCCTCGCCCGTGTCCACGTCCTGGCGCACGGAATCGAGACCGCCGGACATGATTTCCATGGCACCGGAAGCCAAATGCGCAAGGCGTGAAGGACCGCCGAATGCGGGACGCAATTCCGCGCCCGGCCGGGCGCAGAGCAAAGTCGTGCCGATTCCGGCCGCATCCGTCAGAAATGCCCGGGTAAATACCGAAGCCGCCGCCAGCGCCCTCGCCAATTCGGCGGTACGCAATGCGGGCAGGTCGGCGTTGAGCGCGGCGACCGCCGCGGAGGGGCGCCCGGCACGCACCGTTTCCGCGCCGTGCGCCAGCGCCGCGTTGAGGCCCGCCGCCGGGGAGTCCGGCACGATCCTCGCCCCCAGCGCCGAGAGCCCGGCGGCGGCGGTCGGATCGTCCGTGACGACCGCCACATCCCGTACAGCGGGGCAGGCCAGCGCGGCCGCCACGGTGTCCTGGGCGAACGCGAGGGCGAGACGGGGCCGCACCTTGTCGTCCGCCGCTCCCGCCAGCCGGCTCTTGGCCAGGGCCAGCGGCTTCAGGGGTACGACAAGGGACCAGAGGCGGGCAGGTACGGGGACCGGCTCCGTGTCCGTGGCGAACTCTTGGTCCATGCGCATCGGGCCCATTGTCGCCCGGATCTCAGAAGGCCCCGAGGGGAGGGGGCATGGGCGGGGCGTACCGTGTTCTCGACAGACCAGAGGCCTGGGGCGACACTTGACCCCCAGCAGCCAGGCAATAGCCCGGTCGTAAGAGGAAGGTGTCCGAGTGTCCCGCCGTAGAATCGGCTTCTGGTACCGCCTGGCCGCGGTCATCGCAAAGCCGCCGCTGTTGCTTCTGTTCAAGCGGGACTGGCGGGGAACGGAACACATTCCGGTCGAGGGCGGATTCATCACTGCCATCAACCACAACTCGTACCTCGACATGTTCTCGTACGGGCACTTCCAGTACAACACCGGACGGGTCCCGCGGTTCCTGGCCAAGGCCGCGTTGTTCAAGACGCCCGTCGTCGGGGTCCTGCTGCGGGGCACCCGGCAGATCCCCGTCTACCGCGAGTCCTCCAACGCCGTCGGCGCCTTCCGTGCCGCCGTCGACGCGGTCGAGCGCGGCGAGTGCGTCGCCTTCTATCCGGAGGGCACGCTCACCCGCGACCCCGGCATGTGGCCGATGACCGCCAAGACGGGCGTGGCGCGGGCCGCCCTGCAGACGAAGGCGCCGGTCATCCCGGTCGCCCAGTGGGGCGCCAACTTGGCGATGCCGCCCTACGCCAAGGAGAACAAGGTCCGGCTCTTCCCGCGCAAGACGCTCCAGGTGCAGGCCGGTCCGCCGGTCGACCTCTCGCGCTTCTACGACCTGGATCCCACACCGGAAGTCCTGAAGGCCGCGACCGAGGTCATCATGGCCGCGGTCACCGAGCAGCTCGAGGAGCTGCGCGGCGAGAAGGCGCCGGAGAAGCCGTTCGATCTGCGCGAAGTCCGCGCGGAGCAGCGCCGCAAGGCCGCCGGGGAGGAAGCGAAGTGACAAAGCCGGTCAAGGCCGCCGTCTTCGGAACGGGCTCGTGGGGCACGGCGTTCGGCATGGTGCTGGCGGACGCCGGCTGCGAGGTGACCCTGTGGGGACGCCGCGCGAACCTCGTCGACGCCGTCAACACCACCCGCACCAATCCCGACTACCTGCCCGGGATCGAGCTCCCGGAGAAACTGCGGGCCACCACGGACCCGGCGGAGGCGCTGCACGAGGCCGACTTCACCGTCCTCGCCGTCCCGTCGCAGACCCTGCGCGGCAATCTCGCCGCCTGGGCGCCGAAACTGCCCGCCGGCACCGTGCTCGTCTCCCTGATGAAGGGCGTCGAACTGGGCACGGCCAAGCGGATGAGCGAGGTCGTCGAGGAGGTCGCGCACGTGCCGGCCGACCGCGTCGCCGTGGTCACCGGTCCCAACCTCGCCAAGGAGATCGCCCAGCGCCGGCCCGCCGCCGCAGTGGTCGCCTGCCGTGACGAGGCCGTCGCGCAACGTCTCCAGGCCGCCTGCCACACCCCCTACTTCCGCCCGTACACCAACACCGACGTGGTGGGCTGTGAACTGGGCGGCGCGGTCAAGAACGTCATCGGCCTCGCCGTCGGCATCGCCGACGGCATGGGGCTCGGCGACAACGCCAAGGGCTCCCTGATCACCCGCGGCCTCGCGGAGACCACACGGCTGGGCCTCGCCATGGGCGCCGACCCGCTGACGTTCTCCGGGCTCGCGGGTCTCGGCGACCTGGTGGCGACCTGCTCGTCGCCGCTGTCCCGCAACCACACCTTCGGCACCAACCTGGGCCGCGGTATGACGCTCCAGGAGACCATCGCGGTGACCAAGCAGACGGCGGAGGGCGTCAAGTCCTGCGAGTCGGTGCTGGACCTGGCCCGCCGGCACGGAGTGGACATGCCGATCACGGAAACGGTCGTCGGCATCGTCCACGAGGGGAAGCCGCCGGTCGTTGCTCTCAAGGAGTTGATGTCCCGCGCCGCCAAGCCCGAGCGACGCTGACGTCGTTCGAACCAGCGGGTAGTCTCATCGCGATATGAGCACCGAGAACCTCCCCCAGAGCCCCGAGCAGCAGCTCCGCAAGCCGCGCGTAGCCGTCGTCTTCGGCGGCCGCAGCTCCGAACACGGGATCTCCGTGGTCACCGCGGGCGCGGTGCTGCGGGCCATCGACCGCACCAAGTACGACGTCCTGCCGATCGGCATCACCGCCGACGGCCGGTGGGCGCTCACGGCCGACGAGCCGGACCGGATGGCGATCACCGACCGCAGGACGCCGAACGTCGAGGAGCTCGCCGAGTCCGACGAGGGCGGCGTGGTGCTCTCCGTCGACCCCGGCAGCCGTGAGGTCGTCTACAGCGAGCCCGGCTCCGTGCCCAAGGCGCTCGGTGAGGTCGACGTCGTCTTCCCGATGCTGCACGGCCCGTACGGCGAGGACGGCACCCTCCAGGGCCTGCTCGAGCTCTCCGGCGTCCCGTACGTCGGCTCGGGCGTGCTCGCCTCGGCCGTCGGCCAGGACAAGGAGTACATGAAGCGGGTCTTCGTCTCCTTCGGCCTGCCCGTCGGTCCCTACGAGGTGATCCGGCCGCGCGAGTGGGCGAACGACCCGGCGGCCGCCCGTAAGAAGATCGTGGACTTCGCGGGCGAGCACGGCTGGCCGCTGTTCATCAAGCCCGCCCGCGGCGGCTCCTCCATGGGCATCACCAAGGTCGACGGACTCGCGGGGCTGGACGACGCGATCGCGGAGGCGCAGCGCCACGACCCCAAGATCCTGGTGGAGTCCCTGCTGCGCGGCCGTGAGATCGAGTGCGGCGTGCTCGAGTTCGAGGACGGACCGCGCGCCAGCGTCCCGGCCGAGATCCCGCCGGTGACGGCGCACGACTTCTACGACTTCGAGGCCAAGTACATCGACTCGGCGGCCGGTCTGGTCCCCGCCCCGCTCACCGACGAGCAGACCGCCGAGGTGCAGCGGCTGGCGGTCACGGCGTTCGACGCGGCGTCGTGCGAGGGTCTGGTCCGGGCGGACTTCTTCCTCACGGAGGACGGCGAGTTCGTCATCAACGAGATCAACACCATGCCGGGCTTCACCCCGATCTCCATGTACCCGCGGATGTGGCAGGAGAGCGGCGTCGCCTACACCGAGCTGGTGGACCGGCTGATCCAGGCCGCCCTGACCCGCTCGACGGGGCTTCGGTAGGACCCGCAGGTCAAAGCGTGGCCGGGACCGTCTTCTTGACGGGCCCGGCCAGGTCTGTGAGCGGGCCGATGTCGTGCATGTACCGGCTGCCGAGTGTGACCTCCACGTACGTCTCGCGGTACGTGGTGGTGAAGCGGGGACCCTCGTCCCGCTCCTCCAGCAGCCAGTTGACGCCGTCCACCTCGACGCCCTGTCCCTGCGGATCGCTCATCCCCACCGGCCGGGCCACACCGCAGCGCAGTACGATCGCGGCATCGCCCCAGCCGGCGGTGAGTTCGGACGACGGCTCGGGGTCGTCGCGGTCGTGTCCGTCGACCGAGTCCGGCAGCTCCCCGTCCAGCGCACGGCACAGGGCCGCTTCCTCGGCCGGGGGGCTGGGAACCGTGATCGACGCCGACGCGTCCGTGGAGGAGCAGCCCGCGGCGGCCACCAGCACGGCGGCTGCGGACAGGATCAGGGGCCGGCGGCCGAAAGACGTCACCGGCCAAGGGTAGACGGGGGCTAGATGTGCACGACCGGGCAGGTCAGGGTGCGGGTGATGCCGTCCACTTGCTGGACCTTGGCGACCACCATGCGACCCAGGTCGTCGACGGTGTCGGCCTGCGCGCGCACGATCACGTCGTACGGGCCGGTCACATCCTCGGCCTGGATCACACCGGGAATCTTTCCGATGGTCTCGGCGACGGTCGACGCCTTGCCCACCTCGGTCTGAATGAGGATGTACGCCTGTACCACGGAGCCTCCAGGGCGGCACGAGGATCATGTCCCCTACCGTCGGTGGGGAGATCCCAGGGAGAGGGGTCGCCACGGTATCGCGTCGTCGCGGGCCACGGGGAGACCCTCGCGGCGGACGGCGCCCGCAGCGTGGCGTACGGCGAACAGAAGTTGACGTATCTCTTGACGGTACCGACAGCAGTGGCAGCTCGCGACCGCAGCAATCACGCGCGGCGTCCACGACAAGGAGAGGTGACTCGGTGAAGGGAACTGTGGGCGAGTTGGGGGAGTTCGGTCTCATCAAGGAACTCACCGCCAAGCTCACCACCACCCCCGCGGTACGGCTCGGACCGGGCGACGACGCCGCGGTCGTGGCCGCACCCGACCGACGGGTCGTGGCCAGTACGGACATCCTGCTGGAAGGGCGGCACTTCCGCCGCGACTGGTCCACCGCGTACGACGTGGGACGCAAGGCGGCCGCGCAGAACCTGGCCGACATCGCCGCGATGGGCGCCGTGCCGACCGCGCTGCTCCTCGGGCTCGTCGTCCCGGCCGAACTTCCCGTCACCTGGGCCACCGAGCTCATGGACGGCATCCGCGACGAGTGCCAGGTCGCAGGCGCGGCCGTCGTCGGCGGCGATGTCGTCCGCGGGGAGACCATCACCATCGCGATCACGGCACTGGGCGATCTGCGCAACCACGAACCGGTGACCCGCGCGGGCGCGCAGTCCGGCGATGTCGTCGCCTACACCGGCTGGTTGGGCTGGTCCGCGGCCGGGCACGCCGTCCTGTCGCGCGGTTTCCGCTCCCCGCGGGCCTTCGTCGAGGCGCACCGCAGACCGGAGCCGCCGTACCACGCGGGTCCCGCGGCCGCCGGGCTCGGCGCCACCGCGATGTGCGACATCAGCGACGGACTGGTCGCCGACCTCGGGCACATCGCGGAGGCGAGCAAGGTCAGGATCGATCTGCGGTCTGGGCTGATCGACATCCCCACGCAGATGAGCGACATCGGCCAGGCCGTCGGCGTCGACCCGCTGCAGTGGGTGCTGACCGGGGGAGAGGACCACGCGATCGTCGCCACCTTCCCGCCGGACGTGAAGCTGCCGGCCCGCTGGAAGGTCATCGGCGAGGTGCTCAACCCGTCCGCGCTGCCCCAGGTGACCGTCGACGGGGCGCCGTGGACCAGCAAGGGTGGCTGGGACCACTTCGGGGGCATCGAGGACGGCAAGTAGATTTCCGGGTATGGACATACCCCCTCGCGTGCTCACCGTCGCCGGATCCGATTCCGGCGGCGGTGCCGGCATCCAGGCCGACCTCAAGACCATGCTGGCCCTCGGTGTGCACGGCATGAGCGTGCTGACCGCGATCACCGCCCAGAACTCGCTGGGCGTCCAGGGCGCGTGGGAGCTGCCCGTCGAGGCGGTGCGCGCCCAGTACCGGAGCGTCGTCGACGACATCGGCGTACAGGCCGTGAAGACCGGGATGCTGTCCTCCGCCGAACTGGTCGTGACCGTGGCGGAGCTGCTCGCCGGCACGGACGCGCCCGTGGTCGTCGACCCGGTCGGCGTCTCCAAGCACGGTGACCCGCTGCTGGCGGCCTCCGCGCTCGATTCGGTACGGACGAAGCTGCTGCCGGCCGCGACCGTGGCCACGCCCAACCTCGACGAGGTGGCTCAGCTGACCGGCATCGAGGTCCGCGACGAGGCCGGCATGCGCCGGGCCGCCGAGGCCGTACTCGGATTCGGGCCCCGCTGGGCGCTGATCAAGGGCGGTCATCTGGCCGGCGACGCCGTGGACCTGCTCACGGACGGCGACGAGGAGCACTGGCTGCGCGCTCCCCGCCACGACAACCGCCACACCCACGGCACGGGCTGCACGCTCGCGTCCGCGGTGGCCTCGGGTCTGGCACAGGGGAAGACCGTCCCGGAGGCCGTCCTCGCGGCCAAGGAGTACGTCACGGGGGCGATCGCGGCAGGCTTCGCGCTGGGCTCGGGCATCGGTCCGGTGGATCACGGCTGGCGCTTCCGCTGAAGCGCCCGGCGCCCCCGGTGAACCCGCCCGCGAGGTCCCGGCCGGTCGCCGAGCACGGCAAAAAGCCGGTCCACCGAGGTGGACCGGCTTTTCAAGGCAACCGGAGGGCTGCGCTACGACGAGACGTCGGCGGGATCATCCCCGCTGACGCGGGGAGCATCACTTAGCGCGAGACCTTGCCGGCCTTGATGCACGAGGTGCAGACGTTGAGCCGCTTCGGCGTCCGACCGACCACTGCACGCACACGCTGGATGTTCGGGTTCCAGCGACGGGACGTACGGCGGTGCGAGTGCGAAATGTTGTTGCCGAAGCCCGGCCCCTTGCCGCAGACGTCGCAGTTGGCAGCCACGGGTCACTCCAAAGACTTCAGATGCACTTACGGTGAATCCGGCGCGCCGGAATCAGTAGATCTGAAGTGGCTTGCCGGGGGAATGGCCCGACTCTCATCGGGCAACTGGAGCAGCATACATCCACTGCTTCCGAGAGACGAAACTAGCATGCTGCCGCCGCCCCCCGCCCTGCTCACCGGCGGCGGCCTGGGTCTACGCTGCGGGACGACCCGCAGCCCGAGGCCCCGCCGGCCACCAGGATCTGCCCGGCCGCTCAAGGAGGATCACCAGGTGCCGCAGAGTCTCGACGCCTCGGCCGTACGCGACTGGTGCTCCCTGGCGCTGGAGTCCCTGGGCCGGGAGCGCGAGGACATCGACGCCATCAACGTCTACCCCGTCGCCGACGGGGACACCGGCACGAACCTCTACCTGACCGTGGAGTCCGCCGCCCAGGCCGTGGAGGCCGTGTTCGCCGCCCACGAGACGGGGCACACCTCACCGGCCCTCGCCGACGTGATCCGGGCCATGGCCCACGGCGCCCTCATCGGCGCCCGCGGCAACTCGGGCACGATCCTCGCCCAGCTCCTGCGCGGCATGGCCGAACGGCTCGGTGACGGAGATCACCTGGCCGGGGCGCTGCGGCGGGCATCGGAACTGGCGCGTGAGGCGGTGGCGCACCCCGTCGAAGGAACGATCCTCAGCGTCGCGAGGGCCGCGGCGGACGCCGCGGAGAACGCCCCCACCGACGCCCTGAGAGCCGCCTACGCGGGCGCGCGGGCGGCGCTGGCCGCCACACCCGGCCAGCTCGCCGTGCTGGAACGCGCGGGCGTCGTGGACGCCGGCGGACAGGGACTGCTGACCGTCCTCGGGGCACTGGTGCAGGCGGTCTCCGGCGAGGCCCCGCCGGCCACCTCGCCCGCTCATGCCCGCCCCGCCCGGCAGGACCCGAGCGCCGAGCCGTGCGCGGACAGCGGCCCCGCCTTCGAAGTGATCTACCTCTTGGAGGCGGACGACGAGTCCGTCGCCCGGCTGCGGGCACGCCTCGACGGGCTCGGCGACTCCCTCGTCGTCGTCGGCGGCGACGGCCTGTGGAACGTCCACGTCCACGTGGACGACGCCGGTGCGGCCGTGGAGGCCGGTGTCGAGGCGGGGCGGCCCTACCGGATCCGCATCACGCACTTCGACACCGCGGCCGGTCCCGCCCCCCGGGAGCAGGCCCAGCGGGCGGTCGTCGCGGTGGTGCAGGGCGAAGGGCTGGCGGACCTGTACCACCAGGCCGGTGCGACCACGGTCCTGGCCCGGCCGGGGGAGCCGCCGGCCAGCGGCGAACTCGTCGAGGCGATCCGCCGGGCGCACGCCCGCGAGGTCGTCCTCCTCCCGAACGACACGTCCCTGCGCCACACGGCCGCCGCGGCCGCGGAACAGGCCCGCACGGCCGGCGTCCGCGTCGCCCTGATCCCGACCCGCTCCGCGGTCCAGGGCATCGCGGCCCTCGCCGTCCACGCGCCGGACCGCCGCTTCGACGAGGACGTCGTCGCGATGACGGCCGCAGCCGGGGCGACGCGCTACGCCGAACTGGCCGTGGCGGAACACCGGTCGTGGACCTCGGCGGGCGTGTGCCAGGCCGGTGACGTCCTGGGCCTGATCGACGGCGACGTCGCCGTCATCGGCGAGGACCTCACCGCGACGGCGCTGACCCTGCTGGACCGCATGCTCTCCTCCGGCGGCGAACTGGTCACGCTCGTCCTGGGCGCCGCTGCGCCGGAGGGCCTGTCCGACAGGCTGGAGTCCCATGTCCGCGAGGGCTACTTGGCAGTGGACACGGTCACGTACGAGGGCGGCGGGGACAGGTCGACGCCGCTGCTGATCGGCGTGGAGTAGCGGGGGTTCGGTCCGCCGCGCGGGGCCTGTTCCCCACCCCGCCTGTTCCCGCTGCACCGATGTGCGCCTCCGCCGCGTCGGGGCTTCGCCTGGACCGGGTATCGCGCTTCGCGCTGCGGTGTTCGGGGGCTTCGCCTGGACCCGGTATCGCGCTTCGGGCCGCGGTGTTCGGGGGCTTCGCCTGGACCCGGTATCGCGCTTCGGGCCGCGGTGTTCGGGGGCTTCGCCCGGACCGGGTATCGCGCTTCGCGCTGCGGTGTTCGGGGGCTTCGCCTGGCCCGGGTACCGCGCTTCGCGCCGCGGTGTTCGGGGGGCTCCTCCCCCTACGGCCTGGCGGCCGTGGGTGGTGCCCCCAGCAGGGCTGGAGTTGCCCGGCAACGCCGGAGCCGCCGGCAGGGCGTGAGTTGTCGGCGTGGCTGACGTCGCGGAGCGAAAGCTTCCGCCGCCAGAGCGCGGGCTGGAGTGCCGCGCAGCGGCATGCCCAGCCGCCGGGCCCGCCTCCCACGGCCGCCAGGCCGTAGGAGGAGTTCGAGGGCGCCGCCCGCGGGGCCGTACGGGGTCTGGGGCCTGCCCCGGTTCGGGAAGGGGCGGGGTGGGGAAACGCCCCGCGCAGCGGCCACGCCCCCACCCACCGTCACACCCCGGCAACCTCCGTCAGCACCGCCCGCGCCTCCGCGCAGCGCGACTCCGCGGTCTCGTCGGCCGGGCCGTCACCGGAGCCCTCGTACGTCGCCAGGACCCCCCGCGCGAGCGCCACCGCCGCCGGCGCGTCACCGAGCGAGGCGTGCAGCCAGGACGCCATGAGCTGCGCGCCCGTGCGCAGGTCGGTGTACTCCTCGCCCGCCTCCTCGAAGACCGACACCGCACGCACGACGAGGGCGACCGCCTCCTCGTACGCGGCCCGTGCCGAGCCGTCCGTGTCGTCGTCCCCGGGCTCGCCGTCGCAGGAGCTCGCGATCAGGTCGCCGGTCTGGCGGTAGGTGTCCGCCAGTTCGGCACGCAGCGCGGCACGGACCCCCGCGTCCGCGTCCGCGTCCGCCGACGCGGCGAGCGCCGACTCGCACTCCGTCGCCGCCGCCGTCATCAGCTCGCGCGCCGCGCCGATTCCCGCCTGTCCCTCCCGTACGGCGATCCACGCCCGGACCCGCAGCGTGCGCACGAGCGCGTGCACGTCGCCGAGGTCCCGCCACAGGTCGCCCGCACGCCGGTAGGCCAGTTCCGCCTGCGGGTTCAGCTGCGCACGGAAGAGGGCCTGCCCGGCCAGGTTCGCGAGCATCGCGTGGTCCCGTTGTTCCGGCCAGCCGCGTGCGATGTCCGCCGCCTTCAGCCAGTGCTCGGCGGCTTCCCGTGGCTCGCCCAGGGCCGTGCAGCAGTCGCCCAGCCACCACAGGGTCTGCACGATCATGCCGTCGCCGTGGTCCTGCTCGGTCAGGTCGGGCAGTACGGACTCCAGCACGGCCGCCGCCTCGTCGGCCCGGCCCAGTTGGAGCAGGAACCCACCGAGCCGGTGCCGTGCGTACGCGCCGTTGCCGGCGCCTTCGCCCGCCTCGTCGGCCCAGTGCGCCGCTTCGAGCGCGTGATCGGCCGCCTCGTCGAGCTTGCCGGCGTCGGCGAGCGTCTCGACGAGCTGGAGGTGCAGGCGGGCCCGCCCGCCCGGACCGGCGAAGGGGGCCGCGTGTTCCAGTACCGACCGCGAGGCCCGTTCGGCGGTCTCCAGGTCACCGAGGTGCCTGCTGACGCCCGCCAGTTGGCTCTCCGGCTCCACGGCGAACCACGGCCGGCCCGCCCGGACGTAGGCGTCGGCGGCGCGCGTGTACAGCTCGGCCGCCCCGGGCGCGTCGCCGCGGAACGCGGTGACGTTGCCGAGGTAGCCGAGCGCCTCGCCGACGACGACGCCGACCCCGGGCTCCGCCTGCTCCGGCTCCGCGAAACCGAGGAGCGCGTGCACCGCCTCTTCCAGGGATGTGACGGCCGCCTCCACGGCTTCCTGGACCTGCATGCCGCCGATCATGTCGTTGAGTATCCGCACCCGGCAGAGCAGCGCCCGGCCCGTCTGCCGCGCGGTGGACCGGCCCTCCGCGTGCAGGGCGAGCGCCCGGTCGCAGGGCTCCTGCACGGCCTCCAGCGCCTCGGCGGGCCGCCCGTCGAGGCTGACGCAGTAGGCGGCACGGGCCAGGGCGGAGGCCGCGCGACCGGGCTCGCCGGCCGACTCGTACAGCCCGGCCGCGGAGGTGAACAGCCCGATCGCCTCGGCCGGCGGTGTCGCGGGTGCCATTCCGCGGTGCTCGTCGATCTCCGCCCGCTCGAGGACGGCGAGTTCGGTGCCTTGCCGGTCGGCCGCCTCGGCGACGGCGGCCCACGCGTCCGTCGCGTGGGGATGCTGGGCCTCGGAGAGCCTGCGCGCCTCGGCCAGCAGGCCCGCCAGATCCTCACCGGCACCGGCACCGGCACCGGCATTGGCGCCCGCCGCGCCGGACGCCGCGGCCGGTGCCTCGCGCGGCGCGGGAACCGGCCGTACCGAACGGACGCCGAGCGGCAGCCGGTCCAGCAGCGGCGCCCGGTCCATGCGTTCCGCGCTCTGCTCGCTGAAGTACGTGTTGCCGTTGCGCGCGTCGAACCTGGCGGCGATGGCGCGCGCCTCCGTACGCGCGTGGACGGCCAGTTCACGGACGGTCCAGGGCCGGCCGCCGGGGCCGGTCAGGCTCGTGCCGCCGTGTCCCAGCGCGATGAGCCGGTCGGTGAGCAGCGCGGTGACCTCCAGATAGCTGAGCAGACTGCTCGGCTCTCCGGTGTCCGTGAAGTACGAGGGACGCTCGGCCAGGATCTCCAGGCCGCGCGCCTCGTTGCCGGTCAGCGCGCAGAACTCGACATGCCGGGCGACGGCGCTGCGCATGCTCTCCTTGGAGCGCGCCAGCCGGTAGCCGCGCAGATGATGGGCGCGGGCCTCCTCCGCGCGCCCCAGCCGCAGCAGGGGCAGCAGCGAGGCGGCGAGCACGGCGTGCGGCTCGTGCGCGCAGGTGAACTCGCCCTCCAGCACCGGCCGCCAGGTGACGAGCGCACCCTCGTCGTCGCCGCACTGGGCCTGCCACGAGCCCTGTGTCCGCAACTCGCAGGCATGGCAGTCGCTCTTGTCGTCCCGGTCGGCGGCCTGCCAGGCGTCGTACGCCCGCTGGGCGCGTTCCAGGTCGCCGACGTGCCGGGCGATCCGCATCTCGCCCTGCCGCACCGCGCGCTCCGAGTGACCCGCGAGCCGGTAGCGGTGCTCCATCTCCGCCTGCCACTTCTCGATGGAGGCGAGCGGGATGTGCGGCTGGTCGACCATGCCGCTGGAGACCCACTTGAACATCCAGAACAGGGAGTGGACCTGCCGCCGGCCGAAGTCCTCGGGCCGGTCGTCCCACATCCGCAGCAGCCGCGCGAAGGGGACGAACATCTTGTCCGCCTCCGAGCTGTAGTTGTAGACCTGCATCAGATGGTCGAGGCCGTCGATGACGAGTGACGTGTCGCCGAGCTGCTCGATCTGGGCGAACAGCCGCTCCGCGCGGGCGTTGCGCGCCGGCCCCTCCGGCTCACGGTCGTTGTCGCACAGCGCCTGGCGCAGCGCTTCGGCGTCCATGGGGGTGTCGAGGCTCATCGTCCGTTCTCCTGGTCGTGGGTGGCCCACTCCAGCAGGCCCATGAACGCGCGGTTGAGGAGCGCGGAGTCGGCCGGCCGCAGCGGTCGCTGGGCCATCAGCAGGGCCTGCCCGTACAGCGCTTCGGTCGCCGTCCCCGCCAGTTCCCCGTCCAGGGAACCGATCCTGCGGATCAGCGGGTTGAGGTGGTTGAGCACGAGCCGCGCACGGGGCGCGCTGCCGCGCAGCGACCCGAGGATCCCGGCCCACAGGTCGTCGGCCTGGGCCTCTTCCTCCGCGCGGGCCTGCTCGTGCCGTGCGGCCCGGTCGTCGAGATGGAGCGCCGGCACGGTCAGCGGGTGGAAGGCACGCAGCACCACGTCGCAGCCCAGCGGCTCCAGCCTGGTCCGCGCGGCGGCCAGGAAACCGGCGAGGGCCAGCTCCTCGGCGGGGTCGACCGCGTCGAGGTGCGCGGTGACCGTGTCGGCGTCGAGTTCGGCGACGACCGTGCCGGGCCGGACCTCGGGCAGACGCTCGACCAGTTCGCTGTCGTAGGTGTAGCCGCCGTTGATCAGGCCGATTCCTTGCGCCGAGGCGATCGGGGCGACCTGCCGGTACTCCTCGACCGTCCGGGCGAAATGCACCACCGGGTGCCGCTGGGCGAACTCCTCCAGCGACAACCGCCCGTCCGTCGTCTCGAACGGCAGCCACGGCAGCATCGTGCGCAGCATGTCGCTGTCGTGCCGGGCCAGCGACTTCACGCCGAGGTGGTGGACGGACAGGAACTGCGCCAGCCGCTCCGGGTCCCCGGCGGCGAGCCCCGTCAGCCACTCCCGGATCCGGTCGCCGAGCGCCTCGCGTACGGCGGCGAGCGTCTCGTCCGCGTACAGCGACTCGCGCGAAGCCGTCGGGCGCAGGCTGTCGGTGTCGATGACGCACCGCACGAAGAAGGCCCAGTCCGGCAGGAGTTCGTCGGCCCGGTCGGTGAGCAGCATGCCCTTCAGATGCACCCGGTGCCCGGAACGCTGCGCGGGGCTGACCGCGGACGGCAGCACGTACGCGACCCCGCGGACACCGGCGACCGGCAGCGTGAGGTCCACCGAGTCGAGCGGGGTGAAACCGAACACGTCGTGGCAGTGGCGCGCGAGAGCCACCCGCCGCGCCGCCGGACCCGGGTACGCGCGGTCCCAGGGCGCCGGCAACTCGCTCACCGGGGTGTCGCCCACCCGGACGTCGTACGGCAGCAGCGACCCGAAGTCCCGGGCCAGGGCGGTCACCCGTTCCTCGGTGAGCCAGTCGGCGGTACCGGGCCGGGGAGCGAGGTACACCGTCGTGCCGGGCTCCGGCCGGGCACTGTCGGGCAGGGTCCGCACCGTGTACGACCCGTCGTCGCGGGCCGACCACTCGACGGGCGGCGCCCCTGGCGTACGGGCGCTGCGGCTCACCACCCGTATCTCGGCGGCCACGACGAAGCAGGCGAGCAGCCCGATACCGAACTGGCCGAGGAACCCGGCCCGTGCGGACTCCAGCCCCTCGCGCTTGGAACTGCGGCCGATCGTCGCGAGCAGGCTGTGCAGGTCCGTCTCGGTCAGGCCGATGCCCGAGTCCTCGACGCGCAGGCCGCCGCCGGTGGCGTACAGCCGCACCCGCGCGGGCGCCCCGGGGTCCTCCGCACGCCTGGCGGTGATCGCGTCCACGGCGTTCTGGAGGAGCTCGCGCAGATAGACCCGCGGGCTGGAGTAGAGATGGTGGGAGAGAAGGTCCACCAGGCCGCGCAGATCGACCTGGAAGGTGTGCGGTGTCGTCGTACCGCCGGACGGTGTCGTCTCAGATGTCATCGTCGCTGCGCCGGTGGGGGGTCGGGCGACGGCGCGGGTCGGGCGATCCCGTACGGCGGTGATCGCGAAAGGGGCGGAAGAGGGGCCATCGTAGGGCTCGCGGCGCCGCGTTGACCAGGAGTTATCAACAGGTGTGCGACGACTGTCGGTGGAGTGGTGTGCAATGGATCGCGTGTCCGCGCTCGACGAACCCCTCAAGAAGACGCTCGGTGCCGCCACCGCCAAGGTGATGGCCGAGCATCTCGATCTGCACACCCTCGGTGACCTGCTGCACCACTACCCGCGGCGGTACGCGGAGCGCGGTGAGCTGACGTCCCTGTCCGAGCTGCCGCTGGACGAGCACGTCACCGTGGTCGCCCAGGTCGCCGACGCGCGGGTCCACACGTTCAACGCGGGGCGCGGCAGGCGCCTCGAGGTGACGATCACGGACGGCAGCGGCCGGCTTCAGCTGGTCTTCTTCGGCAAGGGCGTCCACAAGCCGCACAAGGACCTGCTGCCGGGCACGCGGGCGATGTTCTCCGGCAAGGTGTCCGTGTTCAACCGCAAGCTCCAGCTCTCCCACCCCGCGTACGAACCGCTGAGCGGCGGCGCGAGCGCGGCCGACGCCGTGGACGCCTTCGCCAATCAGCTCATCCCGATCTACCCGGCCTGCAAGCAGCTGGAGTCCTGGAAGATCTCCAAGGCGGTCGACGCGGTGCTGGACCGGGCCGCGGAGGCGGTGGACCCGCTGCCGCCCGCGCTGCGCGAGGGCCGGGGCATGGCGACCCTGCCCGACGCCCTGCGCATGATCCACCGCCCGCGCACCAAGGCGGAGATCGAGGCGGCCAGGGAGCGGCTGAAGTGGGACGAGGCGTTCGTCCTCCAGGTCGCCCTCGCCCGCAGGCGGTACGCCGACACCCAGCTCCCCGCGGTGGCCCGGCGCCCCGTGCCCGGCGGGCTTCTGGACGCCTTCGACGCCGAACTGCCCTTCACTCTCACCGAAGGCCAGCAGTCGGTCAGCAAGGAGATCTTCGACGACCTCGCGACCGAGCACCCCATGCACCGCCTCCTTCAAGGAGAAGTCGGCTCCGGCAAAGCACAGCCCCTCGATTCCCTGGTGTTGACGCCGAGCGGTTATCGCCGGATGGGCGATATCGCCCGCGGCGACGATGTGGTCGTCCCGTCCGGGGAGGTCGCTGTCGTGGATGGCGTCTTTCCTCAAGGCGAGCGTGACGTCTGGCGCCTTGTGCTCTCGGACGGAAGTTCCGTCGAATGCGATGACGAGCATTTGTGGATCGTCGGTACGAGCTGCGGCTGGTACCGCGGCCAGCAGCCCAGGACCATGACCACGAGGGAGATCAGGCACGACACGTTCAAGGCCAACGGGTCGTCGAAGTGGTATCTGCCGACTGCTGCCCCGGTCGACCTCGACAGCGGTGTGGATCTTTCGGTCGACCCTTACCTGCTCGGTGTTCTCCTGGGAGACGGATCATTCCGTCACAATCTCCGTGTTTCCAGTGCCGACGAGGAGATCCTCGAGGCAGTGCGGGCTGCCATCGCCCCCGAGTGTCACTTGGTGCCCGTGCCGGGGTCACGCTACGACTTCACACTCCGCATGACCGCGCCAAGGGGCGGAACCCGCCGGAACCCCCTCATTGATTCGCTGCGTGAGATGGGGTTGTGGGGTGTCACTGCGCACGAGAAGTTCGTGCCGGAGCCGTACAAGAATGCCTCGATCAAGAACCGACTGGCGGTCCTGCAAGGACTCATGGACACGGACGGCACCCTCGACGCCGAGGGGCTGAGCATTTCCTTCTGCTCGGCGTCCCGGCGGCTGGCCGACGGCGTGGCGTGGCTGGTGCGATCCCTGGGAGGAAGGGCCCGGGTCCTGCCGAAGAGGGACGCATTCAGCGTTTCCGTTGCTCTGCCCGAGGAATACACACCGTTCCGGCTGTCACGCAAAGCGAACCGCCTGCGCATCCGGCCGAAGTCCAACACGTTCCGTCGCGGAATTCGCGGGGTGGAGTACGTCGGCAGGAAGCCCGTCCAGTGCATCAGCGTTGCCCACCCGAGCCACGCGTATGTCACCGACCATTTCACCGTCACACACAACACGATGGTCGCGCTGCGGGCCATGCTCGCCGTCGTCGACGCGGGCGGCCAGGCCGCGATGCTGGCCCCCACCGAGGTCCTCGCCCAGCAGCACCACCGCTCGATCACCGAGATGATGGGCGAGCTGGCCGAGGGCGGGATGCTCGGAGGCGCCGAGCAGGGCACCAAGGTCGTGCTGCTGACCGGTTCCATGGGCGCCGCGGCCCGCCGGCACGCGCTGCTCGACCTGGTGACCGGTGAGGCCGGGATCGTCATCGGCACCCATGCCCTGATCGAGGACAAGGTCCAGTTCCACGACCTGGGCCTCGTCGTGGTCGACGAGCAGCACCGCTTCGGCGTGGAGCAGCGCGACGCCCTGCGCTCCAAGGGGAAGCAGCCGCCGCACCTGCTGGTCATGACCGCCACCCCCATCCCGCGTACGGTCGCGATGACCGTCTTCGGGGACCTCGAGACGTCCGTGCTGGACCAGCTGCCGGCCGGCCGCTCGCCGATCGCCAGCCATGTCGTCCCCGCCGCCGACAAGCCGCACTTCCTGGCGCGGGCCTGGGAGCGGGTCCGTGAAGAGGCCGAGGGCGGGCACCAGGCGTACGTGGTGTGCCCCCGCATCGGCGACGACGAGGAGCAGCCGAAGAAGAAGACGGCGGAGGACGAGGCGGAGAAGCGTCCTCCGCTCGCCGTCCTCGAGGTCGCCGACCAGCTCGCCAAGGGGCCGCTGCGCGGTCTGCGCGTCGAGGTGCTGCACGGGCGGATGGCGCCCGACGACAAGGACGACGTGATGCGCCGCTTCGGCGCCGGCGACGTGGACGTCCTGGTCGCCACCACCGTCATCGAGGTCGGCGTCAACGTCCCCAACGCCACCGCCATGGTGATCATGGACGCGGACCGGTTCGGCGTCTCCCAGCTCCACCAGCTGCGGGGCCGGGTCGGCCGCGGATCCGCCCCCGGCCTGTGCCTGCTGGTCACCGAGATGCCGGAGGCGAGCCCCGCCCGTCAGCGCCTGGCCGCGGTCGCCTCGACGCTCGACGGTTTCGAGCTCTCCCGTATCGACCTCGAGCAGCGCCGCGAGGGCGATGTACTGGGCCAGGCCCAGTCCGGGGTGCGCTCGTCGCTGCGGATGCTCACCGTCATCGAGGACGAGGAGGTCATCGCCGCGGCCCGCGAGGAGGCCGTCGCCATCGTCGGCGCGGACCCGGACCTCGAGCGGCTGCCCGAGCTCCGCACCGCTCTGGACGCCCTGCTCGACAAGGAGCGTGAGCAGTACCTCGACAAGGGCTGAAAGACTCGGGCTGAGACACTTGAGGATGTGAGCCCGCTCAAGAGAGGCCCTTCATGACCCGCGTGATCGCCGGCGCTGCCGGCGGACGCCGCCTCGCCGTCCCGCCAGGCACCGGCACCCGTCCCACCTCCGACCGTGCCCGGGAAGGGCTGTTCTCCAGCTGGGAGTCGCAGCTCGGCACCCTCGACGGCATCCGCGTCGCCGACCTCTACGCCGGTTCGGGGGCGGTGGGCCTCGAGGCGCTGTCCCGCGGCGCGGCCCACGCCCTGCTGGTCGAGGCGGACGCCCGCGCGGCCCGCGTCGTGCGGGAGAACGTGCGGGCGCTCGGCCTGCCCGGCGCCGAAGTGCGTACCGGCAAAGCGGAACAGATCGTCACGGGTCCGGTGCCGGAGAGCCCCTACGACGTGGTCTTCCTCGACCCGCCGTACGCCGTCACGGACGACGATCTTCGCGAGATTCTGCTCACACTCCGCCTCCAGGGCTGGCTCGCGGACGATGCCCTCGTCACCGTGGAGCGCAGCACCAGAGGCGGAGAATTCAACTGGCCCAAGGGCTTCACGCCACTGCGGGCCCGTCGCTACGGCGAGGGGACGCTTTGGTACGGTCGCGCCGCCGCTACGTGCGAAGACGCACCATGACCGGACCGGAGAGCGAGGGACTTCCGTTGCGCCGCGCAGTCTGTCCGGGGTCATTCGACCCCATCACCAATGGGCATCTGGACATCATCGCCCGCGCCTCCAAGCTGTACGACGTCGTACATGTGGCAGTGATGATCAACAAGTCCAAGCAGGGACTCTTCACGGTCGACGAGCGGATCGCGATGATCCGCGAGGTCACCGGCGAGTACGGGAACGTCGTGGTGGAGTCCCACCACGGTCTTCTCGTCGACTTCTGCAAGGAGCGCGACATCCCCGCGATCGTCAAGGGACTGCGCGCTGTCAGCGACTTCGACTACGAGCTGCAGATGGCCCAGATGAACAACGGCCTCTCGGGGGTGGAGACGCTGTTCGTGCCGACCAACCCCACCTACAGCTTCCTCTCCTCCAGCCTGGTCAAGGAAGTCGCCGCCTGGGGCGGCGACGTCTCCCACCTGCTGCCCGACACCGTCCACCGGGCGCTCGTGCGCCGGCTCGCGGAAAAGGGCTGAGCTGACAACTCGTCACCCGGTGTCGGGCGGGGACGGACTGCCCGTACAGTCGTCCCGTCCGTCTCCAACCCGCAGTAGAGAGTGGCGAACCACGGTGGACGTGCAGAAGAAGCTCGACGAGATCGTCGCGGCGGTCGGGAACGCCCGCTCCATGCCCATGTCGGCGTCCTGCGTGGTCAACCGCGCCGAGCTGCTCGCCATGCTCGAAGAGGTGCGCGAGGCTCTGCCCGGCTCCCTCGCCCAGGCCCAGGAGCTCATCGGCGGCCGTGAACAGCTCGTCGAGGAGGCCCGCCGGGAGGCCGAGCGGATCATCGAGTCCGCTCACGCCGAGCGCGGTTCGCTGATCTCCGACACCCAGGTCGCCCGCCGGTCCCAGGACGAGGCCGACCGCATCCTCGCCGAGGCCCGCCGCGAGGCCGAGGAGATCCGCGCAGAGGCCGACGACTACGTCGACTCCAAGCTCGCCAACTTCGAGGTCGTCCTCACCAAGACCATCGGCTCCGTCGACCGCGGCCGCGAGAAGCTCCTCGGCCGGGGACCCGGACTCGACGAGCACGGCTACGCCGACGAGGACGCGCCGGAGCACAGCAACGACCCGCAGACCCTCATCCAGCGGGCCGACCAGTACGTCGACGCCAAGCTCGGAGCCTTCGAGGCCGTGCTCTCCAAGACGCTCGACGCGGTCGGCCGCGGCCGCCAGAAGCTGCACGGACGTATCGCCACGGACGATCTCGGCGCGCACATGGCCGCGCAGGACGCAGCCGGCCACCAGCACACCAGCGACGCGGACTACCTCGCCGGCCTCGCGGAGATCGCCGATCCCGTCCCCGCCGCCGCGCCGGAGCGCGAGCAGCAGGACGCGTACGCCTACCCGCCGCAGCCAGAGCCGCAGATCCCGGCCCAGCACGACCCGTACACGTACCAGCCGCAGGAGGCGTACGCGGGCTACCAGCAGCCCGACCCCTACGCCGCCTACCAGGACCAGGGCTACGCGCAGCAGTACGCCCAGCCCGACCCGTACGCCACAGGCGCCCCCGCCCATGCCGGCGGCTACGGGGAGCAGCCGCCCCCGCCGCCGCAGGCGCCGCCCCAGCAGGGCACGGCACTGGACGAGACCAGCCTCTTCGACACCGGCATGATCGACCTGGAACAGCTGAACCGGTACGAGCAGGGGCGCTGACCGACCGGATTGGGCCTATCGCGGCTGTTGAAGTACCCTGGTTCTTCGGTCGCGCGTAGATCGCGATCCCGGCTGTCCGCTTCGCCCCACGAACCGGGACGGCCCCTCCCACGAACCGAAAGCAGGAAGTCCCCTGAGCACGCGCCTCGACCATCGCAATCCCCTCGTGTTCGACACACACGAGCTGGGACGGCGGCCGGGTGCGCTCCAGCGGCTCTCCCGCACGGTGGACGCTCCCCAGGACCTCGGCATCGCCGATGTCATCGGTGTGCCGGAAGGCGCGCCCGTGGAGCTGGACCTCCGCCTCGAGTCCGTCATGGAAGGTGTGCTTGTCACAGGCACCGCCCGTGCGACCGCCGAGGGGGAGTGCGTAAGGTGTCTGGAGCCGCTGCGCCAAGAGGTCGCGGCGGACTTCCAGGAGATGTTCACGTACCCCGACGCCGACGACAGGGGCCGCAGTCGCACTGCGGAGCCTGCCGACGACGAAGAGGACGAGGACAGGCTCTTTCTCGAGGACGGTCTTTTCGACCTCGAGCCCGTGCTGCGTGATGCGGTGGTGCTCGCACTGCCGATGCAGCCGGTGTGCCGGGAGACCTGTGAAGGCCTGTGCCCCGAGTGCGGGGTCAGGCTGGACGAGAACCCGGACCACCACCATGACGCCGTCGACATCCGTTGGGCGGCACTGCAGGGACTCGCCGAGACCGTTCAGGACGGCGAGAAGGACAACATGGGCGGCGCCGAAGCGGGCGTCGACGAGAAGCAGGAGAAGTAGCCGTGGCTGTTCCGAAGCGGAAGATGTCGCGCAGCAACACGCGCCACCGCCGGTCGCAGTGGAAGGCTGCGGTCCCCACCCTGGTTTCGTGTGAGCGTTGCCAGGAGCCGAAGCTGCAGCACATCGCGTGCCCGAGCTGCGGCACCTACAACAAGCGCCAGGTCCTCGAGGTCTGAGCGGCTGGTGAGAGGCGCGATGTCTGAGTCCAACAAGACGGACAATGCCTCGTCCCACACGCTTCTGGAAGGGCGGCTCGGGTATCAGCTCGAGTCCGCCCTTCTGGTGCGCGCGCTGACCCACCGTTCGTACGCGTACGAGAACGGCGGTCTGCCCACCAACGAGCGCCTGGAGTTCCTCGGGGACTCCGTGCTCGGCCTGGTGGTCACCGACACGCTGTACCGCACCCACCCCGACCTGCCGGAAGGCCAGCTGGCCAAACTGCGGGCCGCTGTGGTCAATTCGCGTGCGCTGGCGGAGGTCGGGCGTGGCCTCGAACTCGGCTCCTTCATCCGGCTCGGCCGTGGCGAAGAGGGCACGGGGGGCCGGGACAAGGCGTCCATCCTCGCCGACACCCTGGAAGCGGTGATCGGCGCGGTCTATCTCGACCAGGGCCTCGATGCGGCGTCCGAGCTGGTTCACCGGCTCTTCGACCCGCTCATCGAGAAGTCCTCGAACCTCGGCGCGGGCCTGGACTGGAAGACCAGTCTCCAGGAGCTCACCGCGGCAGAGGGTCTCGGCGTCCCGGAGTACCTGGTCACCGAGACCGGTCCTGACCACGAGAAGACCTTCACTGCTGCCGCCCGCGTCGGTGGTGTCTCGTACGGCACCGGCACCGGCCGCAGCAAGAAGGAAGCGGAGCAGCAGGCGGCGGAGTCCGCATGGCGGGAGATCCGTGCCGACGCGGACCGGCGCCTGGCAGCGGCGAAGGCCGCGGCCGAGAGCGGGGCCGCCACGGACGAAGGGGACGCCGACACCCCTTCCGAACCGGCACCGGCCGACGAACCGGCACCGGCGGATGCGCCGGCACCGGCCGACGAACCGGTACCGGCGGATGCGCCGGCACCGGCCGACGAACCGGTACCGGCGGACGAGCAGCCGGCACCCGCGGACCGGGCTTCGGCCTGATTCCGCGGAGCTCCGTCGCACGACAGCAGTTCCGGTGAGGCCCCCCGCCACAGGCGGGGGGCCTCACCGCTGTTCCCGCCCGTCACCGGCCCATGGCCCGGCGGTACGCTGCGGGCAACACCATGTGACTCGTAGAAGGAGACCCGACCCGTGCCCGAGCTGCCCGAGGTCGAGGTCGTGCGCCGTGGTCTGCAGAGCTGGGTCAGCGGTCGCACGATCGCCGATGTGCAGGTGCTGCACCCGCGCGCGATCCGCCGGCACCTGCCCGGCGCGCAGGACTTCGCCGCACGCCTCACCGGCAGGACCGTCGGCGACGCGTGCCGGCGCGGCAAGTACCTGTGGCTGCCCCTCGCGGACACCGACACGTCGATCCTCGGCCACCTGGGCATGAGCGGCCAACTCCTTGTGCAGCCCCAGGACGCGGACGACGAGAAGCACCTGCGCATCCGCATCCGGTTCGCGGATCCCCTCGGGACCGAACTGCGCTTCGTCGACCAGCGCACCTTCGGCGGCCTGTCCCTCCACGAGAACGCACCGGACGGCCTGCCCGACGTCCTCTCGCACATCGCCCGCGACCCGCTCGACCCGCTCTTCGACGACGCGACGTTCCACACCGCCCTACGGGCCCGCCGCACCACCGTCAAACGGGCCCTGCTCGACCAGTCCCTGATCAGCGGCGTCGGCAACATCTACGCCGACGAGGCCCTGTGGCGCGCGAGACTCCACTACGAGCGCCCCACCGCGACCCTCACCCGGCCGCGCTCCGTCGAACTGCTCCGCCATGTGCGCGAGGTGATGACCGCGGCCCTCGCCGTCGGCGGCACCACCTTCGACAGCCTGTACGTGAACGTGAACGGCGAGTCCGGCTACTTCGACCGCTCCCTCGACGCGTACGGCCGCGAGGACGAGCCCTGCCGACGCTGCGGCACCGCGATGCGCCGCCGCCCGTGGATGAACCGCTCCAGCTACTTCTGCCCCCGCTGCCAGCGCGCCCCGCGCCCTGTCGCCTGACCACAGGCGCCGTCCGCCGGGCGAGCACGACCGTACATACGGGAGTGCCCCGGACACCTCAGGTGTCCGGGGCACTCCCGTATGCGTCCTGGCCGGCCGGGTCAGTAGCCGAAGTTCTGCGTCCACCAAGGGCCGCCGTCGGCCATGTGGACACCGATGCCCAGCGTCGTGAAGTCGCAGTTCAGGATGTTCGCGCGGTGTCCCTCGCTGTTCATCCAGGAGTTCATGACCGCCTCGGCGTCGGCCTGGCCGCGGGCTATGTTCTCGCCGCCGAGATCGCTCACGCCGGCCTGCTCCGCGCGGTCCCACGGCGTCTCGCCGTCGGGGTTGGTGTGGTCGAAGAACCCGCGCGCCGCCATGTCCTTGCTGTGCGCTCGGGCCAGGTCGGACAGGGTGCCGCTCGCCTTCATCGGGCTGCAGCCGACCTTCGCGCGTTCCTGGTTGACCATGTCGATCACCGCGGCCTCCGCGGAAGCGGCGGCCGACGTGTCCGGGGCGGCCGTCTTCGACGGTGCGACCGTGCGCTCCGGGGTGCGCGTCTGCTCGCGGGTCGGCTCGGGGGCCGGCTTCCGACTCGTCCCGGGGCTCTTCGTCGTTTCCCTGGACGGCGTCGCCGAGGGCTTGGGCGACACGGGCTTCTTCGACGGCTGAGACGTCTTGGAAGGCTTCGACGTCTTGGACGGCTTCGGGGAGGCCTTCTTCGAGGGCGCCTTCGACGGCTCCGCGCTGCGGCTCGGCGAGGCGGAAGGGCTCACGGAGGGGCTCGCGCTCGCGTCGCCCTGGGCCTGCAGCCGCGACGGCACCTCGGTGCGCATCTCGGTCCGGACGTCGGAGCCCGCGCCCACGGTGTACTTGTCGTCGCCGCCGGGCAGGCCGCCGGTCGTGACGACCACGGCACCGACCGCCATCGCGGCAGTGGCCCCGAGCAGTCCGGTGCGTACGGGCAGGCCCCTCTTGAGGCGTGCACCGCCACGGTGCCTGCCTGCCGTGCCTGCCGCGTGATCGGTTACGGCCGGCGCGGAGGCCGAGCGTCGGTGGCGACCCATGTGCTGTGCCTTCCTGGTGCACGACGTCGAACGTCAACGAACTCACCCGTACGAGTGATGCTGATTGCGTCCGGACTGTACGCCATGCGGCCCGGGGCCGAAGTGATGCAGAAGCAATCGGCCGGATACCGTGCAGCCATGAACGACACCGCACGGCTGACCGCCTGGGTACGCGGCCGAGTACAGGGAGTGGGCTTCCGATGGTTCACCAGGGCAAACGCTCTGGAGATCGGGGGGCTCACCGGCTTCGCCCTCAATCTGGACGACGGCAGGGTGCAGGTCGTGGCGGAGGGGCCACGTGAGAATTGCCACCGTTTGCTGGAGTGGCTTCGCTCCGACGACACACCCGGCCGCGTCGACGGAGTCACTGAGATCTGGGACACGCCCCGCGGCGGCTACCCGGACTTCGCCATCCGCTGACGGGTGCCGGGACGAGCCCGCTCCGACGGCCTCCCGCCGGTCCCGGAAGGCCCGGCCGCCGGCAGAAACCCCAGGTGATTGCCAAGAAGGGCTTGCTCTGCCAGGCTGCGCCAGGAAAGATGATCGTCACGCCCCCAGGGCCCCGCAGGTCAGGCACGCCGCACTCTTCAGCGGCCGTATGCCCCCGGGCCGCCCGTCGATACGGGGTGTGATCGTGTTGACCGTCAAACTTTTTGGTGAGACTCTGGAAGCCCCGCGCACCTCAGCTGTTCGGCAGTCAAGAACCGCAGCACGGCAAGCAGTAAAACCAGGACTGCCGAGCACCGCGGGTGCGAATCCCTCACGACCCACACCGCTTCGGTCGGTCACTCAGTGTGGAGGACCATCCATCATGGCAAAGGCGCTTCTCGGTTACGTCGGCGGTTCCGACCCGCGACTCCTCGCCGAGATGCGACGGCTTCAGCAGCGCGTCCAGGACCTCGAATCCGAGCTTGTACGGATCCAGTCCGAGAACGACGCTCTCAACGCCGCCGTCGCTCAGCACCCCGGAGAGTCGCTGCTCGAAGGTATGGACATCGACGTACCTCGGGCGGAGCCCGCGCTCACCTGAGCACGGCGTCCGCCAGGGCATCGCGCAGCAAGATATGCAAGGGACGCCCTCGGCGTCCCTTCTTTCTTTTCCGCTCCCGCCCCTGCCCCGTCCTTCGCCCCCCGCAGTTCCTGAAGTGTTTCCTTCAACGTCTGATCTGCCCTGCACCTTCATGGGTGAAACCGCAACCGAAAGGTAGAGTCCGGGGGCGTGCACCTCAAGGCCATGACCCTGCGCGGTTTCAAGTCGTTCGCCTCGGCCACCACCCTGCGGTTCGAGCCCGGCATCACCTGCGTCGTGGGTCCCAACGGCTCCGGCAAGTCCAACGTCGTGGACGCGCTTTCCTGGGTCATGGGCGAGCAGGGCGCCAAGTCCCTGCGCGGCGGCAAGATGGAGGACGTCATCTTCGCCGGGACGACCGGCCGGCCGCCGCTGGGCCGGGCCGAGGTCTCCCTGACGATCGACAACTCCGACGGCGCTCTGCCCATCGAGTACGCCGAGGTCACCATCACGCGGATCATGTTCCGCAACGGCGGCAGCGAGTACCAGATCAACGGCGACACCTGCCGGCTGCTCGACATCCAGGAACTGCTCTCCGACTCCGGCATCGGGCGCGAGATGCACGTCATCGTCGGCCAGGGCCAGCTCGACTCCGTCCTGCACGCCGATCCCATGGGACGGCGGGCCTTCATCGAAGAGGCGGCGGGCGTCCTCAAGCACCGCAAGCGCAAGGAGAAGGCGCTGCGGAAGCTGGACGCGATGCGGGCCAACCTCGCCCGGGTGCAGGACCTCACCGACGAACTGCGCCGCCAGCTCAAGCCGCTGGGGCGGCAGGCGGCCGTGGCCAGGAGGGCCGCCGTCATCCAGGCGGACCTGCGCGACGCCCGGCTCCGGCTGCTCGCCGACGACCTCGTACGCATGCGGAAGGCGCTGCGCACGGAGGTCGCCGACGAGGCCGCGCTCAAGCAGCGCAAGGAGGCGGCCGAGGCCGAGCTGAAGGCGGCGCTGGCCCGCGAGGCGGACCTGGAGGACGAGGTGCGGCGGCTCGCACCGCGGCTCCAGCGTGCCCAGCAGAGCTGGTACGAGCTCTCCCAGCTCGCCGAGCGGGTGCGCGGCACGATCTCCCTGGCCGACGCCCGCGTCAAGAGCGCGACGACGCAGCCGGTGGAGGAGCGGCGCGGCCGTGATCCGGAGGACATGGAGCGTGAGGCCGCCCGCATCCGTGAGCAGGAGGCGGAGCTGGAGGCCGCTCTCGAAGCGGCGGAACGTGCCCTGGAGGACACCGTCGAGCACCGCGCCGAACTGGAGCGCGAGCTCGCCGTCGAGGAACGCCGCCTGAAGGACGTGGCGCGCGCCATCGCCGACCGTCGTGAAGGGCTCGCCCGGCTGAGCGGCCAGGTCAACGCGGCCCGTTCGCGCGCCGCGTCCGCCCAGGCCGAGATCGACCGGCTGGCCGCCGCCCGCGACGAGGCGCAGGAGCGGGCCGTCGCCGCGCAGGAGGAGTACGAGCAGCTCAAGGCCGAGGTCGACGCGCTGGACTCCGACGATTCCCTGCTGGCGGACCGGCACGACGCCGCGAAGCGGGAACTGGCCGGCGCGGAGGCCGCGCTGAGCGAGGCCCGTGAGGCGCTCACCACGGCGGAACGCAAGCGCGCCGCGGTGGCGGCCCGCCGCGACGCGCTGGCGCTGGGCCTGCGGCGCAAGGACGGCACGGGCGCGCTGCTCGGAGCACGTGACCGCCTCGCGGGCCTGCTCGGCCCTGCGGCCGAACTGCTCACGGTGACGCCCGGGTACGAGATCCCCGTGGCGGCGGCGCTGGGAGCGGCGGCGGACGCGGTGGCCGTCGCCGACGTGGCCACGGCGGCAGAGGCGATCCGTCTGCTGCGCAAACAGGACGGCGGCCGGGCGGCCCTGCTGCTCGCCTCCGAAACCTCCGAAACCTTTGAAACCTCCGCCACATCCGCCACATCCGCCGCCGGTGGTCCCGAGCACGATCTGTCGGGAGCGGACGGCAGGCGCGCCGCGGACCTCGTCCGGGGGCCCGACGAACTGATGCCCGCCGTACGCAGGCTGCTGCGCACGACCGTGGTGGTGGGCAGCCTCGAGGACGCCGAGGACCTGGTCGGCGCACGGCCCGGACTCACCGCCGTGACCGCGGAGGGAGACGTGCTCGCGGCGCACTTCGCGCAGGGCGGGTCCGCCGGGGCGCCGAGTCTGCTCGAGGTCCAGGCCTCCGTCGACGAGGCGGCGGCCGAGCTCGAGGACCTGGCGCGGCAGTGCGAGGAGCTGGCGGCCGCACAGCGGCAGGCCACCGTCCGCCGTGCCGAGTGCGCGTCGCTGGTCGAGGAGCTGGGGGAACGCAGGCGCGCCGCCGACCGGGAGAAGTCGGCGGTCTCCGGCAGGCTCGGGCGTCTCTCCGGTCAGGCCCGTGGTGCCGCGGGTGAGGCGGAACGGACCGCCGCGGCGGCCGCCCGCGCCCAGGAGGCGCTGGAGCGGGCGGCCGAGGAGGCCGAGGAGTTGGCGGAGCGGCTGCTCGTGGCGGAGGAGGCCCCGGCCGAGGAGGAGCCCGACACCCATGTACGGGACCGGCTCGCCGCCGACGGCGCCAACGCGCGACAGACGGAGATGGAGGCCCGCCTCCAGGTGCGTACGCACGAGGAGCGGGTCAAGGGCCTGGCCGGGCGCGCCGACGCGCTCGACCGGGGGGCGCGCGCCGAGCGTGAGGCGCGTGCGCGCGCCGAGCAGCGGCGCGCCCGGATGCGCCACGAGGCCGAGGTGGCGGCGGCCGTCGCGGCCGGCGCCCGGCAGCTGCTGGCGCATGTCGAGGTGTCGCTGGTGCGGGCGGAGGCGGAGCGGGCCGCGGCCGAGGCCGCCAAGGCCGAGCGCGAGCGGGAGCTGACCGCCGCCCGGAGCACGGGCCGGGACCTCAAGGCCGAGCTGGACAAGCTCACCGACTCGGTGCACCGCGGTGAGGTGCTGGGCGCGGAGAAGCGGCTGCGGATCGAGCAACTGGAGACGAAGGCGCTGGAGGAGCTGGGCGTGGAACCGGCCGGCCTGGTGTCCGAGTACGGCCCCGACCAGCCGGTGCCCCCGTCCCCGCCGGCCGAGGGCGAGGAGCTTCCGGAGGACCCGGAACATCCCAGGAACCAGCCGCGGCGTTTCGTCCGCGCGGAACAGGAAAAGCGCCTGAAGTCGGCCGAACGGGCGTACCAACAGCTCGGGAAGGTGAATCCGCTCGCTCTGGAGGAGTTCGCGGCGCTTGAGGAGCGCCACCAGTTCCTGTCGGAGCAGCTCGAGGACCTGAAGAAGACCCGGGCCGACCTGCTTCAGGTCGTGAAGGAGGTGGACGAACGCGTCGAGCAGGTCTTCACCGAGGCCTACCGGGACACCGCCCGTGAGTTCGAGGGCGTCTTCTCCCGTCTCTTCCCCGGCGGTGAGGGGCGGCTCGTGCTGACCGACCCGGACAACATGCTCACCACCGGCGTGGACGTGGAGGCGCGGCCGCCCGGGAAGAAGGTGAAGCGGCTGTCGCTGCTGTCGGGCGGGGAGCGGTCCCTGACCGCCGTGGCGATGCTGGTCTCCATCTTCAAGGCCCGGCCGAGCCCGTTCTATGTGATGGACGAGGTCGAGGCGGCACTCGACGACACCAATCTCCAGCGGCTGATCCGGATCATGCAGGAACTCCAGGAGAGTTCCCAGCTGATCGTGATCACGCACCAGAAGCGGACGATGGAGGTCGCCGACGCGCTGTACGGCGTGTCGATGCAGGGCGACGGCGTTTCCAAGGTCATCAGTCAGCGCCTTCGCTGAGGCGCCGCCCAGCCAACTCTTCAAGACTTGAAGCTAATGCTGCCCTGGGAGGTCTCTCACTGATTTGGATCAGGGTATTGACTTCGAAACTTGAAGGCATAGTCTCTGCAACGTCGCTTTTACCTTCAAGTGGTGCGCGCCCCAAACTTGTGCCCCACTTGGAGGGCTCGCCCCCCCCACGTCCGGCGGCGCTGCCGGACGGCCCCAGGAGTACAACGTGACCAGCACTGAGCAGCCGCCACCGGCATCAGGGGCCCGCTCGGCCCACCCCGACCACCTCGGGCATGTCATCTTCATCACGGCCGCCGCCGCGATGGGCGGTTTCCTCTTCGGTTATGACAGCTCCGTCATCAACGGCGCCGTCGAGGCAATCCGGCACCGCTACGACATCGGCTCCGGCACCCTCGCCCAGGTCATCGCCGTCGCGCTGGTCGGCTGCGCCGTCGGCGCCGCGACCGCCGGCCGCATCGCCGACCGCATCGGCCGCATCCGCTGTATGCAGATCGCCGCCGTGCTCTTCACCCTGAGCGCCGTGGGCTCCGCGCTCCCGTTCGCGCTCTGGGACCTCGCCATGTGGCGGATCATCGGCGGCTTCGCGATCGGCATGGCGTCCGTCATCGGCCCGGCCTACATCGCCGAGGTATCTCCCGCCGCCTATCGCGGCCGGCTGGCCTCCTTCCAGCAGGCGGCGATCGTCATCGGCATCGCGGTCTCCCAGCTGGTGAACTACGGCATCCTCCAGATCGCCGACGGCGATCAGCGCGGAGAGATCGCCGGCATCGAGGCCTGGCAGTGGATGCTCGGCGTCATGGTCGTCCCGGCGGTGCTGTACGGGCTCCTGTCCTTCGCGATCCCGGAGTCGCCGCGCTTCCTCATCTCGGTCGGCAAGGTCGGCCGGGCGAAGGAGGTCCTCGCCGAGGTCGAGGGCAAGGGCATCGACCTGGACGCCCGGGTCGGCGAGATCGAGCTCGCCATGCGCCGGGAGCACAAGTCCTCCTTCAAGGACCTGCTCGGCAGCCGCTTCGGCTTCCTGCCCATCGTCTGGGTCGGCATCGGCCTGTCGGTCTTCCAGCAGCTGGTCGGCATCAACGTCGCGTTCTACTACTCGGCCACCCTGTGGCAGTCGGTGGGCGTCGACCCGTCCAGCTCGTTCCTCTACTCGTTCACCACGTCGATCATCAACATCATCGGCACCGTGATCGCGATGGTGCTGGTCGACCGGATCGGCCGCCGGCCGCTCGCGCTCATCGGCTCCACCGGTATGGCGGTCGCGCTGGCCCTCGAGGCCTGGGCCTTCTCCGCCGACCTCGTCGACGGCAAGCTGCCGGCGACCCAGGGCGCGGTGGCCCTCATCGCCGCCCACGTCTTCGTGCTCTTCTTCGCGCTCTCGTGGGGCGTCGTCGTCTGGGTCTTCCTCGGCGAGATGTTCCCGAACCGGATCCGCGCCGCCGCCCTGGGCGTCGCCGCCTCCGCGCAGTGGATCGCCAACTGGGCCATCACCGCCAGCTTCCCGAGCCTCGCGGACTGGAACCTCTCCGGCACCTATGTGATCTACACGGTCTTCGCCGTGCTCTCGATCCCCTTCGTACTGAGGTACGTCAAGGAGACGAAGGGCAAGGCGTTGGAGGAGATGGGCTAATCCCCGCTGCCCCTCTCCTCGTCACGGAAACTGCCCCGGCTCAGCGCGTGAGCCGGGGCAGTACGTGTTCGCACAGCAGCTGAAGGCTGCGCCATCCCTCGTCCACCGGCATGCCGCCGCACAGCGGATGCAGCACCAGACTCTCCGCACCCAGTGCCACGCACTCGTCGGGGGTCACGATCCGGTAGACGCCCTCGTCGCGCAGTTCCCCGACGGTCCCGGCCACGGACCGCACCGCGGAACGGATGTCCGGCGACTGCCAGGACGCGTACGTCCGTGCCTCGTGCAGGAAGTGCTCGCCGTACAGCGCCCAGGCGCGGTCGGGATCCTCCGACACGTGCAGCAGTGTCGTCTTCTCCGCGGGCATCATGCAGAAGCCGTCGGTCCCGTACTCGGCCCGCCGCTCCTCGTAGTAGTCCTCGAGCTCCGGCAGGTGGGCGCTGGGGAAGAACGGGAGCCCGAGGCGGGCCGCCCGGCGCGCGGCGGCACGCGAGGACCCGCCGACGATCAGCAGGGGATGCGGCTGGGTGTACGGGCGCGGGGTGACCCGCACGGTACGGCCCCGGTATACGAAGCTCTCGCCGGTCCAGGCGGCCAGCAGCGTCTCCAGCAGCTCGTCCTGGAGCTGTCCGCGCCGGCTCCAGTCGACGCCGAGCTGCGCGTACTCCTCGGGCCGGTATCCGATCCCCGCCACGGTCACCAGCCGGCCCTGGCCGATCAGGTCCAGCACGGCGAGATCCTCGGCCATACGCAGCGGCTCGTGCAGCGGGCCGATGACCGCGGACACGGTGACCGCGATGCGGCGGGTGGCGCCCAGGACGGCGCCGGCGAAGGCCAGCGGCGACGGCAGCCAGTTGTTCCCGGCGCCGTGGTGCTCCTCGGTCTGGACCGTGTCGACGCCGCGGTCGTCGGCGTACACGGCCATTTCCAGGGCGGCACGGTAGCGGGCCGCGAGGGTCTCGGGCGTCGCGGCCGGGTCGACCATGTTGAACCGGGCAACCGTGAAGGCCATGGGAAGTCCCCCTCCGCCAGATATGGGCACGGCGAAGGGGGACGTTAGCTGACGTTGCGTCAGATGGACAGGGTCTCGGGCTCGGCTTCGAGGGCCGCGGGTGCGGGGTCCGCCTGGGCAGCCGGTCCCGTGCGCGGCAGCACCGCGTACAGGCCCGCGGCCACCAGGACCGTCACCGCCCAGCCCAGACCGTTCTCGCCCGCCCAGGACGACGCGAGCGGGCCGGCGAACCAGTCGACCCGGGTGAACAGCAGTCCCACCGCCAGCGCCGACGCCCACGACACCATCGCCTGCCAGGCGAAGCCGCCTCGGTACCAGTAGGCGCTCGTGCGGGTGGTGTCCATCAGCGCCGAGCCGTCGTACGACGGCCGGCGCAGCATGTCGACACCGAAGACGCCGATCCACGCGGAGAAGGCCACCGCGAGCAGCGTCAGGAACGAGATGAAGGAGCCGATGAAGCTGGTGGCCACCACCATCAGCAGGAAGCCGAACACCAGGCTGATCACGGCGTTCACGCTCACCGCCCAGGTGCGGGGCACCTTCACGCCCAGGGTCTGCGCGGTGAATCCGGCCGAGTACATCGACATGGAGTTGATCAGCAGCATGCCGACGAGGGCGATCAGCAGGTACGGCACCGCCAGCCACATGGGCAGGATCTCGCCGATGAAGGCGACCGGGTCCTGGGCGCTCGCCAGGTCCGGTGTGGACACCGCCATCACGGCGCCCATCAGCACCATCGGCAGAACGACGACGCCCGCGCCGCCGACGGTGGCGCCGACCATCGCCCGGCCGGAGGCCGTGCGCGGCAGGTAGCGCGTGAAGTCCGGACCCGACGGGACCCAGCTGATCCCGCCCGCCGCGATGGTGCCGATCCCCGCCACCATCATCGCCGTCGAACCGGCCGGCTTGTCGAAGACGGCGGACCAGTCGGTGTTCGCGACCAGGTAGATCAGAACCAGCACGCTGAACGCGCCGAACAGGTACGTCGACCACTTGCTGCACACCTGGAGGGCGCCTATGCCGAGCCCCGAGACGAGGAAGGTGCAGGCGACGAAGAGCAGCAGGGTCGTGATGATCAGCGCCGTGCTGCTCCGGATCCCGAAGAGCAGGTCCAGCACCGTGAGTACGGCATAGGCGCCGGTGACCGCGTTGATCGTCTCCCAGCCCCAGCGGGCGACCCAGATCAGCGAGCCGGGGAAGAGGTTCCCGCGCTGCCCGAAGACCGCGCGGGACAGGGCCATGCCCGGTGAACCCCCGCGCTTGCCCGCGACGGAGATCAGGCCCACGAGCCCGTACGAGAGGACGGGCGCGGCGACGGCGACGGTCAGCACCTGCCAGAAGTTCAGGCCGTTGAAGACGACCAGTCCCGCGCCCATCGTCAGCAGCAGCACACTGATGTTGGCGGCGACCCAGGTGGGAAACAGTTCCCGGACGCGGCCGGTGCGCTCCGCGTCGGGGACGGGTTCGAGGCCGCGGGTCTCTATCGCGCCTTCGGACTCGGAGGCGTGGGGCATGGAAGTGGCTCCGTACGGGGTGGGGGGACGCCGGGAGGCTGCCGGAGAAACCGGAAGCCACAAGCATCGTACGAACAGCTCATAACGTCCAAATGGGTGAGCCCGCCTTTGTGTGATCCTCTGACCTCTTCTGTGCGCGCGGCCGTGGCCGATACTGGACGGGTTATGGAAATCGTCATCCTTGCCGTAGTCATCGCCCTGGTCGCGATCGGCGCGATCAGCGGCCTCGTGGTCAGCAGCCGCAAGAAGAAGCAGCTGCCGCCGCAGGCGCCGCCGGCCGCGCCGACCATCACTGCTCCGCCCGCCGAACCGCACGTCGGCGACGAGGCGGAGACGCCGCGGGAGGAACCCCGCCGCACCATCGAGGAGGTCGACCTTCCGACGGCCGAGGACGCCGTCGAAACCCCCGTCGCCGTCGAGGACCCGGTCGTCGCCGAGGCGCCCGCGCCCGCCGTCGAGATCCCGGAACCGACCGCCGGCCGGCTCGTCCGGCTCCGTGCCCGTCTCGCCCGTTCGCAGAACTCGCTCGGCAAGGGGCTGCTCACGCTCCTCTCGCGTGAGCACCTCGACGAGGACACCTGGGAGGAGATCGAGGACACGCTCCTCACCGCCGACGTCGGCGTCGCCCCCACCCAGGAGCTCGTCGAGCGGCTGCGTGAGCGGGTGAGGGTGCTCGGCACCCGTACGCCCGAGCAACTGCGCACCCTGCTGCGCGAGGAGCTGCTCCACCTCGTGGGCACCGACTTCGACCGCGCGGTGAAGACCGAGAGCGGTCTCGACACGCCCGCCGTCGTCATGGTCGTGGGGGTGAACGGCACCGGTAAGACCACCACCACCGGCAAGCTCGCCCGCGTTCTCGTCGCGGACGGCCGCTCGGTCGTGCTCGGCGCCGCGGACACCTTCCGTGCCGCGGCCGCCGATCAGCTGCAGACCTGGGGCGAGCGCGTCGGTGCCCGCACCGTGCGGGGGCCGGAGGCCGGCGACCCGGCCTCGGTCGCCTTCGACTCGGTCAAGGAGGGCATCGCCGAAGGCGCGGACGTCGTGCTCATCGACACCGCCGGCCGGCTGCACACCAAGACCGGCCTGATGGACGAGCTCGGCAAGGTGAAGCGGGTCGTGGAGAAGCACGGCCCGCTGGACGAGGTCCTGCTCGTCCTCGACGCCACCACCGGTCAGAACGGTCTGGTGCAGGCGCGGGTCTTCGCCGAGGTCGTGGACATCACCGGCATCGTGCTGACCAAGCTGGACGGCACCGCCAAGGGCGGCATCGTCGTCGCCGTCCAGCGCGAGCTGGGCGTGCCCGTCAAGCTCGTGGGTCTGGGCGAGGGGCCGGACGATCTCGCCCCGTTCGAGCCCGAGGCGTTCGTCGACGCCCTGATCGGCGACTGAACGCACCTTCCGCGCGCATGAGAGCGCCCGGCCGTCACGGACGGCCGGGCGCTCCCGTGCCCGGGCTCAGGGCCGGCTGCGGTGGCAGATGTACGCCAGGGTGCCGAGCAGCAGCCGGGCCTCCGGCGGTGACGCCGCCGTGTCCAGGGACGGGGGCCGCAGCCACCGGACGGGGCCCAGGCCGCCGTGGTCGGACGGCGGGGCGGTGACGTGGTCGCCGGGGCCGAGGCAGCGCAGGTCGAGGTCGGCGTCGTCCCAGCCCATCCGGTACAGCAGCCGGGGCAGCTCGGCCGCCGCGCCGGGGGCCACGAAGAACTGGCAGCGGCCGTCCGGCGTGACCGTGACCGGGCCGAGCGGCAGGCCCATGCGCTCCATGCGCACCAGGGCCCGGCGGCCCGCCGGCGCCGCGACGTCCAGGACGTCGAAGCTCCGGCCGACCGGCAGCAGCAGGGATGCCCCGGGCACATCCGCCCAGGCCTTGCCCGCCTCGTCGAGCGTGGCGCCTGCCGGGACCTCGAGCGCGAAGCCGAGGGGATGTGCTCCCGGCGACTCGCACTGTGCCCTGCCGCAGGAGCACTTGCCGGACGCGGCCCGTGCGCCGGGAACCACCGCCCAGCCCCACAGTCCGGTGTACTCGGCCACCGCTGTGGCCTCTGTCGCGCGCCCGCGGCGCCGGGAGCCGACCCGGATCTGACTGATCCCTCGGGTGCCGCCGATCGTGAAGCCCATGCCCCCTCCAACGGGTCCTGCTCGCCGGTGGTTACGACTCGAAGTCCCCCTGTGACTCTCCGTCGTCCCCGGTCGGGGTTTCGGCGGGGTGCGGTGGTGCGTGGGGGAGTGCGGAACGCGGCGCGCGCCTGTACGCGCAACGCTCCATCCGTTGCCGATTGTCGTCTGTCAAGTGAATCGCGCCTGGCGGCAAGTGGGTTCACCCGGAGGGGTGGCGAATGGTGGCGATTCTGCAATCCCACTCGCTGGAGGCGTGATCGTAGGATTACCGTCGGTACATCGACCTGCAATTGCAGTCCGCTTCCGGGTATGCCGGGGGCAACCCGTCTCTCTGTTCGACGGGTGCAACCCGGTCACAGGAAGCCGCAACAGGCGGCATTCTGGTACGGGTTCGGGCGATGAGGCTTCGGCGGATGGGGGCATTCCAGTGAGCGGCAGCGGCGCAGACGGTACGAGCACCGGCAAGCGCCCCAACGAACAGCTGAACTCCTGGTTCATGCGCAGCGGCTGGTCGAAGGGCGAGCTGGCGCGCCAAGTGAACCGCAGGGCACGGCAGATGGGCGCACACCACATCAGCACGGACACCTCCCGGGTGCGGCGCTGGCTGGACGGCGAACAGCCGCGCGAGCCGATCCCCCGGATCCTGTCCGAGCTCTTCTCCGAACGCTTCGGCAGCGTCGTCGCGGTCGAGGACCTCGGCCTGCGCTCCGCCCACCAGGCACCCTCCGTGTCCGGCGTGGACCTGCCCTGGGCCGGTGACCAGACCGTCGCCCTGCTCAGCGAGTTCTCCAGAAGCGACCTGATGCTCGCGCGCCGCGGCTTCCTCGGTACCTCGCTCTCGCTCGCCGCGGGGGCCGCCCTCGTCGAGCCCATGCAGCGCTGGCTCGTCCCCGCCCCGGCCGCGGAGGCCGCTGAGGAGGCGCCCGCCACGACCCGCAGGGGAGGCCGGCTGTCGGGGCCGGAGCTCGACCTGCTCGAGGCCACCACCGCGATGTTCCGCCAGTGGGACGCCCAGTGCGGCGGCGGGCTGCGCAGGAAGGCCGTCGTCGGCCAGCTCCACGAGGTCACCGACCTGCTGCAGGAGCCGCAGCCCCCCGCCACCCTGCGCCGCCTGTTCAAATGCGCCGCCGAACTGGCCGAGCTCGCCGGATGGATGAGCTACGACGTGGGGCTCCAGCCGACCGCGCAGAAGTACTTCGTCCTCGCGCTGCACGCCTCCAAGGAGGCCGGTGACAAGCCGCTCGGCTCGTACGTCCTGTCGTCCATGAGCCGGCAGATGATCCACCTCGGCCGGCCCGACGACGCCCTCGAACTCATCCACCTCGCCCAGTACGGCAGCCGTGACTGCGCCACCGCGCGCACCCAGGCCATGCTGTATGCGATGGAGGCCCGCGCCTACGCCAACATGGGCCAGCCCAGCAAGTGCCGGCGGGCCGTGCGGATGGCGGAGGACACCTTCGCCGACATCGGCTTCGACACCGAGCCCGAGCCCGACTGGATCCGCTTCTTCTCCGAGGCCGAGCTCAACGGCGAGAACGCCCACTCCTACCGCGACCTCGCCTATGTGGCGGGCCGCAGCCCCACCTACGCGTCGCTCGCCGAGCCGATCATGGAGCGTGCCGTCGAGCTCTTCCAGCAGGACGACGAGCACCAGCGGTCGTACGCACTCAACCTGGTCGGGATGGCCACGGTCCACCTCCTCAAGAGGGAGCCGGAACAAGCCACCGCCCTGGCCGGCGAGGCGCTGAAGGTCGCCAAGCGGGTCCGCTCCGAGCGGGTCAACACCCGGCTGCGCAAGACCGTCGACACGGCGGCCAGGGACTTCGGCGACGTCGCGGAAGTCGTCCAGTTCACCGACCTGCTCACCGCCCAGCTGCCCGAGACCGCAGAAGCGGTCTGACCGGCGGCACCTCAGACCCCGGCCGCGACGCCCACCCCGAACTGCCCGACTCGGCTCCCCCCGTGCCAAGTCATCCGGGTGAGTGTCGCGGCCGGTTTCCGATGTGCGCAGAGGATACTCTCGGTGACCGCGGGCGATCAGCCTGTTCATGACGGCGTAACACGCCGGACCTCTTCGTCACGGCCGCGAAACATCGAGCGGCATCTGCGGAAACGGCGCTGCGCCAACCTCATGGCGCAAAGGGGCTGTCCGGCCCGCCCCTCCACCGCACTGGCTCCGCCCGCACGCGGCCGCACGACGACGAGGAGACGCCGATGCCCCCAGGCATCTCGACCCTTGCCGCAGACGCCCCTGAGCTGTCTGCCGCCAATACAGGGTTCATGCTCATCTGTTCCGCCCTGGTGATGCTCATGACCCCGGGACTGGCCTTCTTCTACGGAGGCATGGTCCGGGTCAAGAGCACCCTGAACATGCTGATGATGAGCTTCATCAGCCTCGGGATCGTCACCATCCTCTGGGTGCTGTACGGCTTCAGCCTTGCCTTCGGCACCGACTCCGGCTCGATCATCGGCTGGAGCTCCGACTACGTCGGTCTCAGCGGCATCGGCATCACCGAGCTGTGGGACGGCTACACCATCCCGGTGTACGTCTTCGCCGTCTTCCAGCTGATGTTCGCGATCATCACGCCGGCCCTGATCAGCGGCGCCCTCGCGGACCGCGTGAAGTTCACCGCCTGGGCCCTGTTCATCACCCTGTGGGCCACGGTCGTCTACTTCCCGGTCGCTCACTGGGTCTGGGGCGCGGGTGGCTGGCTCTTCGAGATGGGCGTCATCGACTTCGCCGGTGGCACGGCCGTCCACATCAACGCCGGTGCCGCGGCCCTCGGCGTGATCCTCGTCATCGGCAAGCGCGTCGGCTTCAAGAAGGACCCGATGCGCCCGCACAGCCTCCCGCTGGTCATGCTCGGCGCCGGTCTCCTGTGGTTCGGCTGGTTCGGCTTCAACGCCGGCTCGTGGCTCGGCAACGACGACGGCGTCGGCGCGGTGATGTTCGTCAACACCCAGGTCGCCACCGCCGCCGCCATGCTCGCCTGGCTCGCGTACGAGAAGATCCGCCACGGCGCCTTCACCACCCTCGGCGCCGCGTCCGGCGCGGTCGCCGGCCTCGTCGCCATCACCCCGTCCGGCGGCGCCGTCTCCCCGCTCGGCGCGATCGCCGTCGGTGTCATCGCCGGTCTGCTGTGCGCCATGGCCGTCGGTCTGAAGTTCAGGTTCGGCTACGACGACTCCCTGGACGTCGTCGGCGTCCACCTCGTCGGCGGTGTCGTCGGCTCCCTGCTGGTCGGCCTGTTCGCCACCGGCGGCGTCCAGTCCGAGGTCAAGGGCCTCTTCTACGGAGGCGGCCTCGACCAGCTCGGCAAGCAGGCCATCGGTGTCTTCGCGGTGCTCGCCTACTCCCTGGTCGTCTCCGCGATCCTCGCCTTCGTCCTCGACAAGACGATCGGCATGAGGGTGGACGAGGACGTCGAGGTCTCCGGCATCGACCAGGTCGAGCACGCCGAGACCGCGTACGACTTCAGCGGCGCCGGCGGCGGAACGGGCTCCCGCAAGGCCGTACCCTCCGCCGTGGACGCTGTGGCAGGCGCTGGACAGAACAAGAAGGTGGACGCATGAAGCTCATCACCGCAGTCGTGAAGCCGCACCGGCTGGACGAGATCAAGGAGGCCCTCCAGGCCTTCGGCGTCCAGGGCCTCACGGTCACGGAGGCCAGCGGCTACGGCCGGCAGCGCGGTCACACCGAGGTCTACCGCGGCGCGGAGTACACCGTCGACCTCGTCCCCAAGATCCGCATCGAGGTGCTGGTCGAGGACGACGACGCCGAACAGCTCGTGGACGTGATCGTCAAGGCCGCCCGCACCGGAAAGATCGGCGACGGCAAGGTCTGGAGCGTCCCGGTCGACACGGCGGTCCGGGTCCGCACCGGCGAGCGCGGCCCCGACGCCCTGTAAGAGCGAACACGGACAAGGGAGCTGCTGGGTGAGCCTGGACGTGACCGAAGAAACGGAAGACACCGGACCCAGCGGCTATGCGGCGGCCCGGCTGCTCCTTCTCACCGAGAAGGAGCGGTCCGGGCCGCCGCGCCGTGCGGCCCTGGCGAAGCTGACCGACGAATGGCTGTCCGCCCTCTTCGCCGCCGCGGCGCTGGAACAGGGCGTCCGGGGCGCGGCGCTCGTCGCCGTCGGCGGCTACGGCCGCGGCGAACTCTCCCCGCGCAGCGACCTCGACCTCCTGCTGCTCCACGACGGCACCGCGTCCCCGGCGGCCGTCGCCGCGATCGCCGACCGGATCTGGTACCCGGTCTGGGACCTCGGCCTCGCCCTCGACCACTCCGTCCGCACGCCCGCCGAGGCCCGGAAGACCGCGGGCGAGGACCTCAAGGTGCAGCTCGGGCTGCTCGACGCCCGGCCCGTGGCCGGTGACCTCGGGCTGGTCGCCTCCCTGCGCACCGCCGTGCTCGCCGACTGGCGCAACCAGGCACCGCGGCGACTGCCGGAACTCGACGAACTCTGCCGTGAACGTGCCACCCGGCAGGGCGAGCTCCAGTACCTCCTCGAGCCTGATCTGAAGGAGGCCAGAGGCGGACTGAGGGACGTCACCGCGCTCCGCGCGGTAGCCGCCTCATGGCTCGCCGACGCCCCTCGCGAAGGGCTCGCGGAGGCCCGCCGCGTTCTTCTCGACGTCCGCGACGCGCTCCACCTCACCACCGGACGCGCCACCGACCGTCTCGCCCTCCAGGAACAGGACCAGGTCGCGGCCGAGCTCGGCCTTCTCGACGCCGACGCCCTGCTGCGCCAGGTGTACGAGGCCGCGCGGACCGTCTCGTACGCCACCGACGTCACCTGGCGGGAGGTCAGCCGGGTCCTGCGCTCCCGTGCGGTGCGGCCGAGGCTCCGGGCCATGCTGGGCGGACGGCCCCCGCAGCCCGAGCGCACCCCGCTCGCCGAGGGCGTCGTCGAACTCGACGGCGAAGTGGTCCTCGCCCGGACCGCGCGCCCGGAGCGCGACCCGGTCCTCCCGCTCCGCGCCGCCGCCGCGGCAGCCCAGTCCGGTCTTCCGATCTCCCGGCACGCGGTCCGGCGCCTCGGCCAGGCCATGACCACCGGCCCGCTGCCCGTGCCCTGGCCCGCGGAGGCCCGCGAGGAGCTGGTCACGCTGCTCGGCGCGGGGGAGCCGACCGTCCCCGTCTGGGAGGCCCTCGAGGCCGAGGGCCTGATCACCCGGCTCGTCCCCGACTGGGAACGCGTCCGGTGCCGGCCCCAGCGCAACGCCGTGCACACCTGGACCGTCGACCGGCATCTCGTCGAGACCGCGGTCAAGGCGTCGGAGCTGACCCGGCACGTCGGCCGCCCGGACCTGCTGCTCGTCGCCGCGCTGCTGCACGACATCGGCAAGGGCTGGCCGGGCGACCACTCCGTCGCCGGCGAGACCATCGCCCGCGACGTGGCCACCCGGATCGGCTTCGACCGGACGGACGTGGGCGTCATCGCCACCCTCGTCCGCCACCACCTGCTGCTCATCGAGACGGCGACCAGGCGGGATCTCGACGACCCCGCGACGGTCGCCTCCGTGGCCACCGTCGTCGGCTCGGCCGGAACCCTGGAACTGCTGCACGCGCTCACCGAGGCGGACGCCCTCGCCACCGGCCCTGCGGCCTGGTCGTCCTGGCGCGGTTCCCTCGTGGCCGACCTGGTCGGGCGCGTGGCGGCGGTCCTCGCGGGCGACACCCCGGCCGAGCCGGACCAGGCCGCCCCCAGCGCCGAACAGGAACGCCTGGCGATCGAGGCCCTGCGCACCGGCGAACCCGTCCTCGCGCTGCACGCCCAGCCGGAGGCCCCGGCCGAGGACGGCGGGCCGGAACCCGTCGGCGTCGAACTGCTCATCGCGCTGCCCGACCAGCCGGGCGTGCTGCCCGCGGTCGCCGGGGTCCTCGCGCTCCACCGCCTCACCGTCCGCGCCGCGGACCTCAGGGCGATCGACCTGCCCAGCGAGGTGGGGGACGGGGCCGTCCTGGTCCTGAACTGGCGGGTCGCCGCCGAGTACGGCTCCCTGCCGCAGGCGTCCCGGCTCCGCGCCGACCTCGTGCGTGCCCTGGACGGCTCACTGGACATCCGCGGCCGCCTGGCGGAGCGGGAGGCCGCCTATCCCCGGCGGCGGGGCGTCAAGGCGCCTCCGCCGCGGGTGACGGTGGCCGCGGCCGGATCGCGCCTCGCCACGGTCATCGAGGTCCGCGCACACGACGCCCCCGGCCTGCTGCACAGGATCGGGCGGGCCCTGGAGGGGGCGGCGGTACGGGTCCGCAGCGCCCACGTCTCGACGCTCGGCGCGAACGCCGTGGACACGTTGTACGTGACGGACGAGACGGGCTCGCCGCTCGGCGACGCGGAGGCGGCGGCCCTGGCGAAGAGCGTGGAGGAGGCGCTGCGATGAGGGGGTGACGGACGGCTCGGCCGCTCGTTGAGCAGGTCGTGCTCCCCGCCCCGGCGGGGCGGCCCGGGCCACGACGTCCTGATCGTCGGCCCCGCCGGCCGCTCCCCGCCACCGCGGGGATGTGTCCCCGCCCGCCCCCGATCCAGTGGGCGGGGACGATTCCTCCGCAGGGCCCGATACTCTGGAGGGCGATCCACCGCCCCCGACCCTGAGGACCGACGAGCGCCGTGTTCGATACTCTCTCCGACCGCTTGGCGAATACCTTCAAGACGCTGCGGGGCAAAGGACGCCTCTCTGAGGCCGATATCGACGGCGCGGCCCGGGAAATCCGTATCGCCCTGCTCGAGGCGGATGTCGCTCTTCCGGTGGTCCGGGAGTTCATCAAGCAGGTCAAGGCCCGTTCCCTCGGTGCCGAGGTCTCCAAGGCCCTGAACCCGAGCCAGCAGGTCATCAAGATCGTCAACGAGGAGCTCATCGGCATCCTCGGCGGCGAGACCCGCCGTCTGCGGTTCGCCAAGACGGCGCCCACCGTGATCATGCTCGCCGGTCTCCAGGGCGCCGGTAAGACCACCCTCGCCGGAAAGCTCGGCCTCTGGCTCAAGAGTCAGGGGCACTCGCCCCTGCTCGTCGCCTGTGACCTCCAGCGCCCCAACGCCGTCAACCAGCTCGCGGTCGTCGCGGAGCGCGCCGGTGTCGCCGTCTACGCACCCGAGCCCGGCAACGGCGTCGGCGACCCGGTCCAGGTCGCGAAGGACTCGATCGAGCACGCGCGGACCCGCCAGTACGACATCGTCATCGTCGACACCGCCGGCCGTCTCGGTATCGACCAGGAACTGATGCAGCAGGCCGCGGACATCCGCGACGCCGTCAGCCCCGACGAGATCCTGTTCGTCGTCGACGCCATGATCGGTCAGGACGCCGTCAACACCGCGGAGGCCTTCCGCGACGGCGTCGGCTTCGACGGCGTGGTCCTGTCGAAGCTGGACGGTGACGCCCGAGGCGGTGCCGCGCTCTCCGTCGCCCACGTCACCGGCAAGCAGATCATGTTCGCCTCCAACGGCGAGAAGCTGGACGACTTCGACGCGTTCCACCCGGACCGCATGGCGTCCCGCATCCTCGGCATGGGCGACATGCTCTCCCTGATCGAGAAGGCCGAGCAGACCTTCAGCCAGGAAGAGGCCGCCAAGATGGCCTCCAAGCTGGCGAGCAGCAAGGGCAAGGAGTTCACGCTCGACGACTTCCTGGCCCAGATGGAACAGGTCCGCAAGATGGGCTCCATCTCGAAGCTGCTCGGCATGCTGCCCGGCATGGCCCAGATGAAGGACCAGATCAACAACATCGACGAGCGTGACGTGGACCGTACGGCCGCGATCATCAAGTCGATGACCCCCGGTGAACGCCAGGACCCGACGATCATCAACGGTTCCCGCCGCGCTCGTATCGCCAAGGGTTCCGGTGTCGAGGTCAGTGCGGTCAAGGGCCTGGTGGAGCGGTTCTTCGAGGCCCGCAAGATGATGTCGCGGATGGCTCAGGGCGGCGGCATGCCCGGTATGCCGGGGATGCCCGGCATGGGTGGTGGCCCCGGCCGGCAGAAGAAGCAGCAGAAGCAGGCCAAGGGCAAGCGCAAGAGCGGCAACCCGATGAAGCGCAAGGCCGAGGAGCAGGCAGCCGCGGAGCGGCGCGAGCAGGCGGCGGCGCAGGGCGGCGCCTTCGGGCTGCCGGCCGGCGAGCCGGGCAAGGACTTCGAGCTGCCCGACGAGTTCAAGAAGTTCATGGGCTGATCCACTGCCCCACCGGGACAGCCGAAGGGCCCGCGACCGACACGGTCGCGGGCCCTCGTCGTACGCGCGTCAGGGCGTCCGGGCGATCAGATAACGGAACACGTTGGGCATCCAGACCGTCCCGTCCGGCCGCCGGTGGTCGTGGAGCGCCTCGGCGATCTCCTTCCCGACCTGCGCCTGGTCGGTCTCGCGCACGGCCGCGTCGTAGAGACCGGTCGACATCAGACCCCGTACCGCGCTGTCCACGTCCGCGTAGCCGAACGGGCAGGCCACCCGGCCCGAGCCGTCCGGGTTCAGGCCCGCGCGCGCGGCGATGTCCTCCAGGGCGTCACGGTGGGCGGAACGCCGGCGTTCCCCGGCCACCCTCAGCACCCCGGACGTGGCGCACCGCTCCGGCGGACCCCAGCCGGTGAGCACCACGAGGCTCCTGCGCTCCGTGAGACCGACCGCGTCCTTGAGAGCCTGTTCCAGGTCCTCCGCGTCGCCCGCGCCGCACCCGATCGGCTGAAACGCGGTGATCAGGTTGTAGGCGGGGCGGGCGGGGCCCGCGTCGCCCGGTCCGCCGTCCACCAGCCGGGCCGTGGGACTGCCGTCCATCCGTTCCCGGGCGAGGGCGAGACGGTCGCTGTCGGTGTCGACGCCCGTCACCGTGGCACCGCGGGTCCTGGCGATCAGCAGGGCGAGGCCGGAGCCGCACCCCAGGGCCAGCAGCCGTGAAGCGGCGCCCACCTCGAGGCGTTCGTAGACCGCTTCGTAGAGCGGCACGAGCATGCGTTCCTGGATCTCGGCCCAGTCCCGGGCACGTGTGCCGGCTTCCGCAGAGGTCGCCGACGCCTTGTGGGGTCGGTGCTGGACGAGCGTAGGTGTCATCGAAAGCGCCCCAATCCGCCGAGAGGTCGGTAATACCCTGAAGGTCAGCCCCCGTGTGCGTACGATCCGCGCTTCCCCGTATGCCAGAGAACTGCGCGGGCGTCCCCACGTCCAGGGGTTGTGCGGCACTGCTTGCGCCCCGAGGCGTTCACCCCGGGCAACCTGGCCGATTCACGTGTAGGTCCCGCATCGCCGTACGATGCCCGCCATGGCAAAGGCACCCGTTCTCACGCCCCGGTCGGAAGATTTCCCGCGCTGGTACCAGGACCTGATCAACAAGGCCGAACTGGCGGACAACGGCCCGGTGCGCGGCACCATGGTCATCCGACCGTACGGCTACGGCCTGTGGGAGCGGATGCAGCAGGAGATGGACGCCCGCATCAAGGCCGCGGGCGCTCAGAACGCCTACTTCCCGCTCTTCATCCCCCAGTCTTACCTGACTCGCGAGGCTGAGCACGTCGAGGGCTTCGCGCCCGAACTCGCGGTGGTCACGCACGGTGGCGGCAAGGAGCTCGAGGAGCCGGTCGTGGTGCGCCCCACGTCCGAGACGATCATCAACGACTACTTCTCCAAATGGGTGCAGAGCTACCGGGATCTGCCGCTGCTGATCAACCAGTGGGCGAACGTGGTCCGTTGGGAGATGCGGCCCCGGGTCTTCCTGCGGACGACCGAATTCCTCTGGCAGGAGGGGCACACCGCCCACGCCACGTACGAGGACGCCAGGGACTACGCCGCCCACATCCACCGCGACGTCTACGCCGACTTCATGGTCAACGTGCTCGGCATCGACGTGGTGCTCGGCCGCAAGACGCCCAGGGAGCGGTTCGCCGGCGCCATCAACACCCTCACCCTGGAAGGGATGATGGGCGACGGCAAGGCTCTGCAGATGGGCACGAGCCATGAGCTCGGCACCAACTTCGCCAAGGCGTTCAACACGTCGTACCTGTCGAAGGACGGGCAGCAGGAACTGGTCTGGCAGACGTCCTGGGGCGTGTCGACCCGCATGGTGGGCGGGCTGATCATGTCCCACGGCGACGACAACGGCCTGCGCGTCCCGCCGAGGCTCGCCGCCGTCCAGGTCGTCGTCATGGCCATCAAGGGCGACGAGGCCGTCGCCAAGGTGCGCGAGCTCGGCCGGCAGCTCTCGGCCGCCGGTCTGCGGGTCCAGGTCGACGACCGGGTGGACACCCCCTTCGGCCGCCGCGCGGTCGACTGGGAGCTCAAGGGCGTGCCGGTGCGGATCGAGATCGGACCGCGGGACCTGGAGGCGGGCACCGCGATGCTGGCCCGTCGCATCCCCGGAGGCAAGGAGCCGGTGAGCCTCGAATCGCTCGCCGCGCTGCTGCCGAAGATCCTCGAGGACGACCAGGCGCTGCTGCTCGAGCAGTCCCGGTCCCGCCGCGAGTCGCGCACCAGCGACGTCAGCACCATCGAGGAGGCCGCGGAAGCGGCGGCCGCCGGCGGATGGGCCCGCATTCCGTGGGCGACGCTGGGGCAGGAGGGCGAGGCCACGCTCGCGGAGCAGGCCGTCTCGGTGCGCTGTCTCGTGGCCGAGGACGGGTCGGTGCCGGAGGCTGACGACGCACCCGGTACTGTCGCGATCGTGGCCCGGGCCTACTGACGCCCCGCCCGCGGGAGCGCGCCGCTACGTACCACCTTGGTGGGAGCTGTGAAGGTCCTCCGCAGATCGACGCACCCGCCCTCGTCAGGACGTATCAACGGCAAGTGACGGCAACTGACTGGTACGTGCAAATTATTTGGGATGGCCCGGAATGGAACCCGCTGGCCGTCCGGCTCGTTATCACGACGTGAGCACGACACCACCTGTTCTCGCCGCAGAGCTGGCACAGGCGTGGGCCGACATTCAGCGGCACCACCCCGAGCTGCCGGATCTCGCCGCGCCCGAATCCCTGATCGGAGAGTCCTCGTCCGCCTGCGGCGCCGAGCTCTCCTTCGAGCGACTGCTTCACGAAGCAGTCCACGGCATCGCCGCCGCGCGAGGTGTCCGTGACCACCCCCCCCCCCCCGCCGCCCCCACCCCCCCCCCCCGGCCGGCCCCGCCCACGGCCGGGGGCAGCCCGGAGCACACGGCCGTGAGGCCCGCTCCGTCCGCCGCGCCGACCGCCGTCCGCCGATCCGCACGAGCCGACATCCCG